>DATMUM010000098.1:0-46507 GCA_035564175.1 Mobilitalea sp. | reverse complement strand
AGAGGCAGTTGCTGCATCGGACATATCTTTGGAAACCTGATCTGAGAATTTCTTTAAGAATTGAACGGAATCTGTTATCTTTATCAGAACGTTCTGCAGGAAATTCCTGTTATCCTGAGCCTCCTGAAACTGCTTTTGTGTTACCTCCTGCAGATTGGTGATCAGACGGACAAGCTCACAAAGAATGACGCAGGCCAGGCACATATAGAATAAAATGATTAACAGGCCCTGCATATTCGCATAACCGACATACATGCTGCCGCCATATATTACATAAAAGCTGAAAATCATGATTATGTTGGAGATATAAATAAGAATAATCAGGGATACCTTCAGAAACAAACTGATAAAAATCAGATTAAAGAATAATAAAAATATACTATTTAAACTATGATGTACCATGGTAATCACAATGGCATGTATGATTAATCCGCCAAAGGCAAAGTATTTCATCCAGGATGTAAGAAGTTTCTTTGATGATGTAAATGTAAACACCAGGGCAACCGCAAGTCCCAAAGTCAATAGAACCACGATGACATCGATGGGTGAACCTCCAAAATAATTACATATTACTCCCAAAATTACAGATACCCATAAAACTCTTGTCGCTATTACATTCTGTTTTAACTCAATTTTTAGTTTTTCCTCATTCTGCTGCATAAAATGCGTTCCCTCCTTAGTTAATAAACAATTCCGACATAAATGTGGAAGATTCTTTATTATCTAGCAATTTTTACTAATAATATTACCATTTGTTGACGAGAATAGTCAATAATTTTCGGTAATAATTCGGAAATTTTTTACTACACCAAAACCAAATTATTAAAGGAAGTATCTATACCATTTTTGCATTTCATGAGCTTTTAACCCTCTACACTGTCATATTCCTTCCTTGGTGACCTGGCCGGAGCGTCTTTGCAGGATAGCCATATTCCGGATACAATCAAGATCAGGCTGATCAAGTGTATCGCATGAATATGCTCCTTCAATATTATGACGGAAAGAAGTATACTGCTGATTGGCACAACGCTGGTAAAGACTGCGGCATTTCCCGCTTTCGTCTTCTCAATACCCCGAAACCAGAAGATATAAGATAAGAAAGATACAAATACTCCGTAATATACAATGCAGAATATGGATCTACTATCCAGCTTCATGAAATTATAGTGCCATGCATCATAGAATGTAAAGGGCAGCAATAACAAAAAGGCATAGAGATCAATGATTGTCGTCCTGTATAGGGCTGATACAGGCTTACAGCTGACTTTGCTCAGAATGGAAAATAATCCTTCACATAATACTGCTGCCAGGATGAGCAGGTTTCCTTTCATCGAACCCGGCTCTGCATCCCCTGATAGGTACGAATACAGGTTAATAATGAATAGTCCTGTTACCGTAATTAAGATCGCTGTTAATTGCTTCAAAGTCAGCTTTTCCTTTAATAATAACCCTGCAAGCAGGAAAACCACCATGGGGGATGCACTTGTTATCAGTCCGCTTGTGGCTGCTGTCGTATACATAAGCCCGATAAAGGTAAAAATGCGGTAGAGAAATACACCGCAGATTGCCTGAGCAAACAGGATAAGGTTGGTCTTCGGATCGAAAACCAAGGTTTCTTTTTGTTTTATGAAGGTAAGCGGTATTAAAATGATTAAACCGGTCATCAGTCCCAGCTCCGTTGCCAGAAAGGTAGGTAAAGCTGAAACCATCATTTTACTGACTACCACTGCACTCCCCGATATAAACATCGCAAGAGCCAGATTACCATATGCTATCCACTGTTCCTTATTTTCATTGCTTAATTTCTTCATTATTTATATACCTCTTTTCGATTCTGTAAATGAATGGTATAATCATATTACAGTGAAAGTGGTTTTCAAAGCACCACTTCGAATCGAATTTTTACATACCACTTTTATGAGGTGATTTCCATGTGGATAAGCGTTGACCCAGCCGACAGTCTTCCTCTGACAAGGCAGCTTTATCAGAAAATGAAAGCCATGATACTGGAAGGTACTCTTACTCCCGGGGAGAAGCTTCCTTCCAGCCGCACATTGGCTCGTGATCTCTCCATATCCAGGAACACGGTACTTGAGGTATATAACCAGTTAATCGCGGAAGGATATTTGGAAGGCTTCCACGGCTCAGGAACCGTGGTTGCAGATGGTATTTTAAAGAAGTATCAAAATTACACCAAAATAAGCGTACCGGTCAGTTCCGTTCCCGTAATGGAAGATTCTAAGCTGATTGACTTTCGATCTGGTGTACCTGCATTGGAGCTATTTCCATACAAGGAATGGGGAAAATTATATTATCAGATATGCTCGGAGCTGCCATCCGGCTCACTTCGCTATCTAAAGCCAGAAGGCTCGCAGGAGTTAAGAGCTGCCATTTCACAGTACCTTTACCGGACTCGCGGAATCCAATGCTCCGAGGAACAAATCATGATTATCTCAGGCTCCACCCAGGGTTTATCCCTGATATCGAAGCTTTTATACCGGGAGCCGCTGGGAGTAATCACGGAAAATCCGACTCATCCAGGATTATGTAAGGTGATTACCTCAGCCGGATATCAGATCACCGGAATTCCTGTAGATGAGAAAGGCATCTTAACAAAAGAGCTTACACCCTCCGAGCAGGTTGCCTTTATCTATGCAACTCCCTCCCATCAATATCCTATGGGAGGTATCCTGCCGGTGCAAAGACGAATAGAATTGATTCAATATGCCCTTGATAACAACTGCTATATCCTGGAGGATGATTATGACAGTGAATTCCGATATGAAGGTCCTCCGGTCAGCTCTCTTTATGAATTGAACCCGGAAAAGGTCATCTATATCGGCTCCTTTAGTAAAATCCTTGCTCCTGCTCTTCGTCTGGGCTTCCTGCTCCTGCCCAGGGAGCTGATTGCTCCTTACCGTCAGCTTAAGATGTACAGTGATGTCCATTCGGAAGCTGTCACCCAATACACCCTGGCAAAGTTCATTCGTGAGGGCTGCCTGGAAAAGCATATCTGGAAAACGAAAAAACTATATCAAAAAAAACGAGATTATCTGCTGCTGCAGCTGAAAAATCATTGGAAGGATGAGTATGAGGTGAAAGGCCAGGCTGCAGGTCTGCATATTGTGGTGTGCTTCCCCGGTATTACATTTACGAAGGAGCTGACAGCTAAGCTTTTGTTCAATCATGTGAAAATCTATCCCCTCAGGCATTACTACTTGGAGGAAGCAGAGGATGATCAACATGACATCCTATTAGGCTATGCTCATCTTAGTTTTGAAGAAATCTCAGAAGGAATTGAGACCTTACGTAGAATATGCTGCGATACGCAATAATATAATGGACATTTACAAGCCCACGTTTAATTGCCCGGCTTGATACATCCGCCAGCGTAGGATGGGTCAAAACCTTTGATACTCTGAGATAGGGAATCCGAGATAAGAATTACCATATTCATCTTTCAAGGCAGACACTTTCATATTGGTATTGCATACAAATTCAGCATTGTATGCTTTCATCTGAAATACTAAATTCAGCATTGTATGCCTTCACCTGGAATGCTATAGTCAAAGAAAAGGGGGACTTTTATGAACGATAATAAATATACCAGTCCGATTTTAGAAAAAATCAGAAATAGCTCTTATGAAAAGGAGCTGGCTTTGGCACATGAATTAGCCTGCGATTATATAAAAAATACAGACAACATGCCTGTTTATCCGTCTTCCGAGGCTCTTGCAGACCTTTCCGTATTTGATACCGGTTTACCGACCGCTCCTGTGGAAACCTCCCAGCTGCTCCATCTGCTTGGCAGTTACGGTGCTAAGGCTACGGTTGCCCAGACCGGAGGGAGATATTTTGGTTTTGTGAACGGCGGTATCCTGCCGGCAGCCCTTTGTACCAAATGGCTTTCCGATACCTGGGATCAAAATGCAGCTATGTATGTAACCTCACCGATAGCCTCAAAGCTGGAGGAGGTATGTGAACGATGGCTGGTCGGGCTCCTTGGATTTCCTAAGGAAACCGTAGTCGGCTTTGTCAGTGGAAGCTCCACAGCCTCACTCTGCGGTCTGCTGGCGGGAAGAAATTATCTACTTGATAAGCTTGGATATGATGTAACTAGGAATGGTCTGTTCAGTGCTCCTGAGATTAAGGTAGTTCTGGGGGAAGGAGCTCATTCCACCATATATAAAGCCTTATCGATCTTAGGACTTGGACATGAAAGACTGATCAAGGTTCCTGCTGATGAACAGGGGCGAATCCGTGTAGACCAGCTGCCAAAATTAGATAGTCGTACCCTGCTCATCCTTCAGGCCGGTAATGTAAACAGCGGTGCCTTTGATGATTTTGATACCATCCTTCCCATGGCAAAGGAGGCGGGAGCCTGGGTTCATGTAGACGGTGCCTTCGGCTTATGGGCAGCTGCCAATAAAAAGATGGAGTCCTTAACCAGTGGACTGTCTCTTGCCGATTCCTGGTCCCTGGATGCACATAAGACACTGAATGCTCCGTATGATAACGGTATCATTTTGTGCCGTCATAAAAATGCCCTTGTTAATTCCCTGCATATGACCGGCTCCTACATCATTTATCATGAAAACAGGGACAGTATGCTTTATACACCGGAGATGTCAAGAAGAGCCAGAGCGATAGAGTTATGGGCTTCCTTTATGACGCTGGGCAGCGATGGAATTGCAGAGTTGGTTGAAGAATTACACTGGAAGGCTGTTTATTTTGCTAAGCTTCTGCGGGAACATGAATTTGAGATCATGAATGAGGTGGTTTTTAACCAGGTACTCGTACGCTTTCAAGATGACAGTACAACAGAAGAATTAATTAGAAGGGTTCAGGCTTCCGGAGTCTGCTGGTTCGGGGGCTCGAAGTGGCACGGGAAGTCCGTGATCAGAATTAGCATCAGCTCTTATAAAACAACTTATGAGGATATTGAATTGTCTGTAGGAGAAATTGTTAAACAGACTAAGAAAATATCGGAAGAAATGAATTCATAATAAGCTTATATAACAAGCAATCGCTATAAGGAAGCAGTTTAGGTAGCTTTTCAAGGTAATCATATAATAAGCTTTTATGACAAACAATTGTCTATAAGGAAACAGTCTAAGTAGTTTTTTAAAGAAATTAAAAATGATAAGCTTATATTAAAGCGATCTCTTTACAGAAAGTGAGAATGAAATGAGTGTATATTTTATAGCTAATATTCAGCTGAAGGACCCAGCTCTTTATCAGAACTATCTGGATAACTGTGATGAAGTTTTTGCAAAATATCAGGGAAAATACCTGGCTGTTGATCATAAGCCTGAAGTCCTGGAAGGTAGCTGGGATTATTCGAAAACGGTCATCATACAGTTTCCCAGTGAAGAAGAATTTCAAAGATGGTATCATTCAGAGGAATATCAGGCAATATTAAAATACCGTCTGGATGCAGCTGTTTGTGATACGATACTGGTAAGGGGATAACTCTCCCCTTACCTTTCCTTTTTTCTAGCGAGGTAAAAACCAAATAATGCGCCGCATAAGCCGCCCACTATATGAGCCATGTGTGCGATACCATCATCCACATTTATCCCGCTGACCATTTCATTACCTAGATATATCACAACAACGAGAATCAGGGTGATGGGGATTCTGCCACTCTCCATACCGGCAGCGGAGGAAAGCACAATCATCATAAATACCAGGCCGCTGGCTCCCAGTAAGGCACTGTCAGGATACAGGATGATATGCAATATCCCTGATACTACTGCTGTTATCGCTATCATGATTAGAAAGGCCTTTGCACCATATTTCTCCTCCAGCATCGGACCCAGCACAAGAAACAACACCATGTTGGAAGAATAATGACTCCAGCTGGCATGCCCGAGAACATGGCCAAATAACCGAATATAAGTAAAGGGATTTGACCATGGGGATTTATACAGACTAAAAAGCAGAGTGGTTGATCTTCCTTCGGTGAGAATACCAAGTAATAATACCAGCAGGGAAAGTAACGCAAAGGTCAATGTGACAGGAGAATTGTATTGAAACCTTCCAAGTAAACGTATCTTCTTCATAGCTACCTCCTTCCATCCTGTACCATAATACTTCATTTCAATATTATTACCATTTTAACAGGCTTCGAATATATTTTCAAAGTTCATTATATTATGGGAGTGATGAAAAAGCTACCATATATGTGTGTTCCAGATTATGTATTATGACATTGATGCGTAATCCTTCCTATGTTATAATGGGGCTAACACATTATGGCAAGGATGGAAACCAATGATACTATTTGAATTGTTTGCAGATAAAGATAAATATCTTAATACCATTAAAGAGGAATGGTTCATGGCACGAGATACCTTTCCGGATTTTTTTGCTGATATATCACCGGATACAAAGCAGCATAATAAATTGTATCTTAATTCTGCAACGGATGATTTTCAGAAGCAGATTCAGAGTTTCCCCCGTTTGCCAATCGGCCGTAAGAAATGGAAGCAGAAAACCCTTCGATTATTATCGGATGTTCTGTATAACGAAACCATCATTGGTCTGCATCATACCATGAAGCCCCCGGTGATTGATGACTTTGTAGAGGAAATTTTTGAATTTATGCGGCAGGTAAGAAGCTTTGCACCGGAATTAACTTTTACAGATATCGGTCAGGCCGTTCGCAATTATATTGTATATGCCATGTTCAAGAAAATCCATGATGAAACTTCTGGTTTTAATCTGGCAGCCTTCGGATACAGCATGCTCTACCCCTTTACGGATAATTACATCGATAATACGAAATGTACTCCTAAGGAAAAGCAGGCCTATAACCGGATTATCCGTGACAAGCTCCAAGGTCTGCCGGTACACCCTGAAAATGAATATCAGGCGAAAACCTGTAAACTGCTTCAGACAATTGAAGCTGAATACCCCAAAGAGAAAAAAACCGGGGCAAATCAATTGCTGTTAATGATGCTGGAGGCACAGGAGTATAGTTTACGACAGCAGAGCAAAGAGCTCCCATTATCGATGGAACAGCGTATGGATATCTCGGTATATAAAGGTGGCATCTCTGTTTTGATTGACCGCTTCTTTGTAAATAAAGAAATCCAGGAAAAGGATCTGATCTTTTACTTGGGCTTTGGATTTTTCCTGCAATTAGCCGATGACCTTCAGGATATTAAAGAAGACAGTGAGCAGGGGCACAGCACCCTGTTTACGATGGATTTAAACAATGTTCACAAAGAAAAGGTTGTGAATAAACTGTTGCATTTCCTGCATCAGATTATGGACGATTATGAGGCAGATAACGACAGCTTCAAGAATTTTATCCTGTCTGCCAGCTATCTGTTAGTATTCTCCTCCGTGGCCGGAAGCAGGGAATTCTTTTCAACAGAGTACCTGGACCGTATCGAGAATTACCTGCCCATACCGTCTCCTGCTTTGGAGAATTATTTACATAGCCAGATTGAAACCATGGATCCGAAGCTGCAAAAGAAATATCTGAAAATACTGGATGTGTTAGTAAAATAGGGCTGCTATATAATTCTGCCATATAATTCAGCTTAACCTTCTCTACTGCATTTCCCATAGCAACTCCCAAGCCTGCTTCCTGTATCATGGAAAGGTCATTTTCATTGTCTCCAACTGCAATTGCTTCCTTGATGGACAGACCATAATAAGTAAGCATTTTCTTCATAGCCGTTCCCTTTGATATCCCTTTGGGGTTAATCTCAAGAAAAACAGGTGAAGTGACTGCAGTTTCAAGAATACCCAGCTTATCTATTCTCTTACGAATCGCCTGTAATTTATAGGAATCTGCACATAGTAGGGCACATTTATATACCTCAAGTTCTCCAAAGCGAAGCTTGTCGTCAATCCGCTCCTCCGGAATAAACCGCCTGCTTATTACCATTGCGGTTTCCATCAGCTTCTGTCTAAAGCCTGCTCTAAAGTCAAGATCCAAAAATACTGCTTTGTATTTTATGGAATCCCCCATTTCATACTGGGATTGTTCTATGTTAATATTCACCATATTCACAGCCTGCATTCTTTATCACAATATCATCAATCAATTTATTACCGTACCTGTTATGCTGATACAGCTTAACCCGGCCGTAACCTGTACCGCCGTTCCAGAGCCTGTTATGAAGCTTTTTGCCATTCGGTGCTTCATAATTAATGAATAGCATTTCCTCCTTCGGACATTTTAAAATCATCTCCAGGATGGAATGTCGGTTCACCGCCCTGATCTTCCAGGTATTCACCTTCTCTCCCTCCTGGAACTTAAATTGTATCTTTGCTCCCGTCCAGAACTTTGTGAAATTGAAATCATACATCTTTCCTTCATAATACATTCCACCAAGAAGCTTCCGATTAAGGGATACTCCGAATACCTTTGGTCTTCCGCCTCTAAATTCAACGGCTGAATTCTTCAGCTTTTTGCCTGTAATCAGGCTTTTCATATGACAGCTGCTGATCAATAGCCAGGGTGATGTAAAATCGCTGCCCCAGTTCTTATCTGCATATCCGAAGGATTGATCCGCTATGACATCATATATCTCACCATCCAGAATTACCGTTCCGCTATATTCCGTCTTTATACCCTCTGCATGCCAGAACATATCAAATGCATTGATTTCCCGTAATAGCTTCGAGGTTCCATAGCCTACATTGTAAGCAATCTTTTTATTGATCAGAATATTCCATTCCATACTTCCCGCGTCACACAGATATTCCGGATGTGCCTTTACTTCCTGTTCAGAAAGCCTGCAGCTGCCTGACATCCTGGTTTCAGTCAGCATACATTTACCAATTCTGATATTTAATATATAATCCGAGCTGGAAAACTCCGTCATCGGATAAAAATTATGAATTTGCTTTGTATCCTTTCCCCAGGTACCAGCCTTAATCATGGCATAAGAAGGTTTTCTTTCTTTTGCTTGATGATTGGGCTGCTGTCCAAGGATAGCCTTACTTCCTCCCAGAGCAGGATTACAGACATAATATTCAATGAAGAAGGCTCTTGCTTCACCTGTACTTCTGTTATAACCGGTAAAATTATGCCACCACCAGTCATAACCGTTCCTTGCCAAAGCTCCCTTCAGCATATAATGATTTCGGCTTAAATCACTTTTGTTCATGATGGTTTCCCCCTTAAGCTTCTTGATCTATTCCATCTTTCGTCTGAGTCAGATAAATGCAGTAATCATCCTCTCATGATAAATAAGCGGTGACAGCACTGATATAACTTTCGCAGTTTTCATTATAGCATAGTTTTTATGGGAATTATAGTCTATTTATTTTTGATATGGTACCATAATAAATTATCAGAAACAATAGCAAAAATTAAATAGTTATCAATACAGCCTTCCGGCGTCTAAACACAGGAAGGCTGTAAAATTAATAAATCTAAATATTCATACCGTTGAAAGATCCCATTCCTCATAGATCTTTGGAACATCGCTGATTAGGCGTTTCGTATAATCTGCTTTCGGATTAATGATTACTTCGTCTGCCGTTCCGCTCTCCACAATTTTGCCGTATTCCATGATATATACCGTGTCGGATATGTAATAAGCCAGACCGATATCGTGTGTAATAAAAATGATTGTCATTCCGGTTTCATTGCGTAAATTCAAAAGCATATCCAATATGGTTGCTCGCGAGCAGGCATCAATCATGGAGGTCGGCTCATCTGCAATCAGGATCTTTGGTTTCAGTAGAAAGATGCGGGCTATCATAAGCCGCTGCATCTGGCCACCGGACAACTCGAAGGGATATTTATTGGTCAGCTCTGCATATTTAAGATTAACAAAGCAACACGCTTTTGTCATCAACTCTATTTTTTTATTCTTAGGCAGGTGCTTTCCACCTCGCATATTGATACAGTCAAGGAGAACCGTGTCTATTTTTGAAAATACATTAAAGGATGAGAATGGATCCTGAAATATTGCCTGGATGTTCTTCCAGTATTCCCTCTTCTTTCTGGCTGAGCTGATATCGCGAAGAGTGTCTTGAAAATAGATCTGCCCCTCTGATACATTGATTAAGCCAAGCAGCAGCTTTGCAAGGGTTGTCTTACCGCTTCCGGATTCACCAACGATGGAGATTAGCTCGCCTTTGTAAAAATCAAAGTCTACATGATCCACTGCAACGGTCTTCTTATCTCCAACACCGAATACTCTCGTGACACCCTTCCCGCTTAAACATATGGGCCTTGTTTCACTCATGCGCATATCCCTCCTCCAGTTTTTCGACGTCAATAATACACCGATAACCGCGTCCTTGCCCTGATTCCCTGAAACCAACTGCATTTACCTTACACTCGCTGGTAGCATATTTGCATCGTTCAGCAAAACGGCAGCCTGCCGGAGGTTTTTTCAGGTTCGGAGGTGTTCCTGGTATTGCAACCAGTTTATTATCACGGGTACCGGATTCCGGAACGATAATGGAGCCCATGAGACCTTTGGAATAAGGATGTACGGGATCGAATACCATCTCCTTCGCTGTACCTTTTTCAACGATCTGACCGGCATACATTACCATGATGTCGTCTGTAACATTATAAAGGAGCGGTAATTCATGAGTAATGAATATCATGGACTTAATGAAGCCTCTTTCCATCAGATTACGAAGCATTTTAATAACCATCTTCTGACTGGTTACGTCAAGAGCGCTGGAAGGTTCATCCGCTATCAGCACCTTGGGAGATAGAATCGTTGAAACTGCAATTACAGTTCTCTGCTTCATCCCTCCGGAAAGCTCGACGGAATACTTTTCCAGTACAGTTTCAGGCAAGCCAAGCTCCTCGAAACGCTTTCTGGCTAAATTATATATTTCCTTCTTCGGCATTTTGGGGTCATGTACATGGATAACATCCTCAATCAGGCGAATTATCTTCTGCGTCGGATTCAGTGCGTTCATAGCCGCTTGTGGAATATAAGCGATCTCAGTGCCTAATATGGTTTTTCTGATATCATCCGGTTTCATCTGTGAGATATTTGTACCATCTATGATGATATCACCGCTGATATAATACAGTGGGGGAAAATAATACCCCATCAGACTCAATGCAAGAGTTGATTTACCACAGCCTGATTCACCTGCAATACCAAGTGATTTACCAGCCTCGATTGCCAGCGATACACCATCGACGGCATAGACGTCCTCATGGAATCTGGTTATATATTTGGTTTTGAGGTTTTTTACCTCAAGAATTGTTTTTCCCATAACCGGCCTCCTAATCTCTCAAAGTGGGGTTGAACACCTGATCGAGACCGGTATTCATCAGATTCATTGAAAATGAGATAAATGCAATCGTCAATAATACTGGAATATAGGCCCACCAGTCACCGTGAATATGTGCAGAATAAAGCATTGCCCAGTTCATCATCAAGCCAAGGGTAAAGGTTTTTGTCGTTGATGGTCCGAGACCGATCATAGAGAGCTGTGCTTCAGCAAGGATTGCTGTACTGATCTGAAGAATCAAAGCCATAACCACATAGGATGCGATGTATGGAAGAATATCTGTCAGGATGATACGTAATAAGCTATGTCCTGAGAGTTTGCTTAAGTTAACGTGATCACGGTTACGCAGCGATATTACCTGTGAACGTACTGCTCTTGCAGTCCATACCCAGGAGGTAATGCCAATAACAATTGCTACCGTTGTAACACCACGAGAATCCTGTCCCACACTGTAAGATATTAGGATCAGAAGGATAAAGGAGGGAATAACAGTGAAAATATTAGTAACAAACATAATACAATCGTCCGCAGTACCACCGATAAAACCTGCTAAAAGCCCAAGCGTCAGACCGATAAGAGTAGCGATCACACCGGCGATCACACCGATTAACAGTGAAGTACCAATTGCAGACACAAGTTTTTTCAATACATCAGCACCAAAATTATCGGTACCCAGCGGAAGGAATATAACATTTGCTACATCTTTGATATTAACATAATCCGTATTGGTTATGACTTTGTTTTCTACAAGGTCACCTGTCTGAGCATCCTTATCAGCAATAGTTACCTCAGTTTTGCTGGTAATTGAAAGAAGATTGTTATTAAGGCGCTGGTAGAAGTTTCGTTGCGCTTTTGTCATCCCCTGAGGTTTGATTTTAGGATCATAATTCGCAAACCAGAGTTTCAATAGCCCTTCTGTATCTTCCAGGTTAATGTCTTCTGCAGGAACACCGGCATCCGTTAACCATACCATCATGGAAACCCGGTCTTCATCTTTTAATTTAGCATATAAGCGGTTATCAGCAGCATCCAGAAGCTTGAAAGTGCTTGTCTTGGTATCCAAACTATCGAATACCGACACATAAGTTCCAGGCTCTGCGAATGTACCGAGACCAATCATTTCATTGGGGTTGCCGGGATTAAACAACGGATAAATAATAACCGTTAACAACAAAGTTATGAATATAATAAAACCAATAACAAATTTAGGAGAGTGGAATACCTGACGTAATGTGTTTTTCATTCTTTCTCCCTCCCTTAATCAAATTGTGCCGCTTTGACACGCGGATCTATAAAACCATAGATAATATCGATCGAGAATGTTGCCAGCAATACCATCAAGGTTATAATCAGAGTTGCTGCTGACAGTAATGGATAATCTGAAGCACCGATTGCCTGCAGAATCGTTCTGCCAAGGCCTGGATAGCTGAAGATGGTTTCCGCAACCAAGGCTCCTCCGACCATAGTGCCTAAGGACAGCGCAAGTCCTGTAATCTGAGGCAGCATCGCATTACGGAACACATAACCGACAATTTTTCTGTCCTTGATTCCAAGGAAACGGCTATATTTTACATAATCCGCATTCAGCTCATAGATTGACATGGAACGCATACCGATCGCCTGGCCACCGATTGCTAGAAGCACGATTGACCAGAACGGCAGCTGATAATGCCAGATAACTGATTTTACAAATTTCCAGCTGAGGCTAGGTAACAAATCAAATCCATAACCTCCTGCTGTCGGTGCAACCTTAAGATTAATGGCAAAAATCGTTAATAATATTACAGCCAGACCAAATGCAGGCATACTGCTTATAAATAAGGTGACAGGCATCAATAACTTATCAAACCCTTTTCTTATGTAAGCCGCTAAAGCACCAAGGATATTTCCGAGCAGCCAGCCTACGATAATTGCAGGCAACTGAAGGGCTAGTGTCCAAAGAATTGCATCCTTTATAATATCCGCTACCGGACGAGGATACTGGCTGAAAGAAACACCCATATCTCCCCGGAGCAACTTTCCGAAGTATGTAAAGAACTGTATCACCATAGGCTTATCCGTACCAAATTCTTTGGCATAATTCTCGTAGATTTGCTTTACTGCAGATGTGTCAGAAATACCCTGCGCTGTTTTTCCGGTAATTGATGCAACAGGATCTCCCGGCATTAGTCGTGGAAGTATAAAATTAAGTACGACAGCTATGATGAACGTAATTAAAAACCAAGCTATTTTCTTGCCGAAATACTTGCGGTAGCCTTTCATAGATGACCTCCTCTTACTTGCAAACAGCCATGTTTCAAGGGCTCCTGAAACATGGCTGCATGTTAAAATTCAGGTATTACTGAACCAACGTAATTTTATAAAGACCGGCAATACTATAACCATCAGTCAGGATCAACGGAGGGATATTATTTCCATCGCCCTGTTCAGGATAGTTGGTCCATACCGTTTCGTTTACAGCATGGAACAGATTCGGTCTGTACATAAGTGAGAAGGAAGGAACATCGGTTAAGTAAATCTTAACTGCTTCCGTGTAATATTCTTTCTGTTTAGCAGCATCTTTTTCACCAGGAATCAGCTTAATTAACTCGTCAAGACGAGCATTGCTGTAATGACCCCAGTTACCGGACCAGTTGCCTTCAACACCATTGTATTCGGAGCTCATCAGCATACGGATACGTCCCCAAGGCTGAACAGGAGTCGCACTATCTGTCCACATCATGAAGATATCATAATCAGTCTGCTTAGCAGCCGTTACAACGGTCTGATAAATATCCCAAGTCGGGAATTCGGTTGTAATATCAATACCAATGTTCTTACCGGCAGCAGCTACGATTTCCATCGCTGCCATCCAGTCTGTCCAACCATCAGGACAGCAAGCATTGAAGGAAAGTTTCACACCGTTTAATTCACGGATACCGTCACCATCGGTATCTATGATGCCAGCTTCATCCAATAACTTCTTAGCACCTACAATGTCGTTTCCTGCCCACTGAAGATCCTTAACTGCATCATGATCAAAGGTATTCTGTTCACCATCGGTAGGGTTCATACAGGAACGAGGAGTCTGGGTAAAGGTAGGTGACTGACCTGTCATAGCGTTAGCATTAATTGCATCGTAGTCAACTGCCATTGCGATTGCTTTACGAATTGTAGCATTCTGTAATTCAGGAATATCAAGGTTATACCAAGCGGTAGGCATATTTACACAGATGCCGTAAGGAGCTTCACTAATATAGGTAGAAATCGGTAAGCCTTCATTTAACCATAGATCTTGAATATTAGCTATGAACTGTTGATCAACATCGATCTCACCAGCTTTGAAAGCAACTTCCGTAGCCGGGTTATCAGCATAGATCGTATGGCAGATATACTTAGGTGCAGGTAAGGAGCCCCACATGGAAGCGTCCTGGCCCCAGTAATTATCATCACGGATAAATACTACTTTCTGATCATCAGCATAATACTTGGTGTAAGGACCGGACCATACTACATCTTCACCGGTATCCTTCTTAATTGTAGCTGCATCATTATTGCAACGAGCTTCTACCTTTTGGATCCAAGCTTTTTGGAATACATACATATCTCCGATGAAGGCGATAACCTGTAACGGGTTAACAGCAGTACCATCAGCATTCAGCTTAGCTTTTATAACTACGGTCTGAGTATCCTGAGCTACTACTGTGTCGATATACGGAGAATAACCTGTTCCTCTACCATTGGCAATCTTAGCATCGGTTGCCCAGGTATATGCAACGTCTTCTGCAGTAATCGGAGTACCATCACTCCATTTAGCTGCAGCTTTAAGCTTAACTGTCATCTCAGTCATAGTGTCGTTCCACTGATAAGCTCCATCTGCAAGCAACGGATACATCTTTCCATCCAGCATGTTATACATATACAGTGACTCGAACATGATGCAACGGGATCCACCTGCTGACTGGGTGATTGCCATACCGTTATTCATATCATCGGATAACGGGTTCCAACCATTAACTGCTCCCCACTGAATACCGCCATAATAGAGTGTTTCAGTTCTAGGTAATGAATTTGGATCTGCATTTTCGGTTTCTGTTGTTGTTTGCTCATTTGTTGATGGTGCCTGTGTTACTTCCTTGGCTGCACCGGTGGTTGGTGTTACTTTGTCGGTGTTTGATGTTTGTTCATTATCATTGGATTTGCAGGCTGTCAGCATACCCAAGACCATGATAAATGAAAGTAACATCGCCATGATTTTCATAAATCTCTTATTCATACTTTTCCCTCCTAATTAATTTATCGCAATAACCCTAAAGGTTACATACGAGCTTAATCCAAACGTTAAAGCTTCATTCCGCCTCTTTCTCTTGAATTTACATTTGTAGTCAATATGTAACAGAGTTTCATCATTAAATGATTAAAATTCATTAATCTTTGGAATCATTGATAAATTAACGTTAAACCCGTCGTCAAATTGCACTACATCCCCCAGTTTTTACCATTTCATTATAGTTAAATTTCCATATTTTGTCAATATGGATTGTTTGTAGTTTCATATTTAATTTATAAAAATGAGCCACATAATAAAGTATATTTAAGAACAATAATTTCATGGCTTCGACAAACTTTACCTTACATTCCCTGTGATTAATTGGTATATAATTGAAGTTCTAAGTTAATATAAATATTATAGAAAAACCTATTGACCGAATCGGTTTATGGTAGTATCTTCGCTTTACAAATTAAAAATCATTATTGGAGGATAATTGTATGAATGTAATTGAAATTAAAGATTTAACCAAGAATTACAGGAAATCAAGAGGTGTTATCGACGTCAATCTTAATATTGAGGAGGGTGAGGTATTCGGGTTTATCGGACCCAATGGAGCAGGTAAATCGACAACCATCCGTACGCTGCTTGGGCTTATTTATCCGACGAATGGTACTGCTACTATCTTTGGCAAAAGCTGCATCGAACACCCTGAAGTAAGGAAAGAGCTTGGCTATCTTCCATCCGAAGTATTTTATTATGACAATATGAGGGTTATTGATCTGCTCAAATATTCTGCGAGCTTTTACAAAAAAGATTGTACGAAGCGAATTAATGAGCTCGCTGAGATCATGGACTTGGATTTGAAGAAGAAAATAGACGATCTTTCCTTCGGTAATAAGAAGAAAGTCGGTATCGTTCAAGGCTTACTGCACGAACCAAAGCTGATCATCCTTGATGAACCCACAAGCGGTTTGGATCCATTGATGCAGCAGAAGTTTTTTGATCTCATCGCACAGGAGAACAAAAAAGGAGCTACTATATTCTTCTCCTCTCATATTCTCAGCGAAGTTCAGAAAATGTGCAGCCGTGTAGCATTTATCAAAGAAGGCAAAATCATTAAGACAGAGAAGATGAGTACTCTTCAGGAGAATAGTTACAAGAGATTCAGTATTGAAGCAAAATCCGGTATTGACAAAGAAGTGTTCAATATCAAAGGATTGAGCAGCCTGGAAGTGAAGAATAATACTGCAAACTTTATATTCAAGGGCAATCTTAATACCATTATGAAGAAGATCAGTGAGATTGAGCTCCGTAATATTTCCATCGAAGAGCCTGACCTTGAGGAAATATTTATGCATTATTATGCTAAGGAGGATTAAAGGATATGAATATGTTCCTATATGAACTAAAGGCTCTTAGAAAATCAACGATCATATGGACTTTGAGTATGCTTGCATTGGCAGTACTCTACCTGTCTATGTATCCCAGCATAGCAAAGGATGCAATGGATTTCAAGGATCTATTAGGAGGCTATCCCGCTCCCATAAGGGCTATGCTTGGAATTAATCTGGATTACATTACATCCTTATTAGGATTCTACGCCTTTATATTTACATTTATTATTGTTTGTGGTGCCATTCAAGCTATGAATTATGGCGTATCCATCCTTTCAAGAGAAGTGAGAGAACGAACAGCGGATTTCCTGCTTGTTAAACCGGTATCTCGTACTGCTATCGTAACTGCTAAGCTTCTGGCTGTATTTACATCAATTGTGATTACTAATATTTTATTCATTGTGATTTCAACACTCATAGCAAACCTTGCTATACATGAGGATTTCAACTTTAAACTATATCTCATGATCAATCTTACGATGTTTTTTGTTCAGATTATATTTATAGCAATTGGCATGGTTGTTTCCGTATTCTTTAAAAAGATTAAAAATGTACTTCCAATCTCTCTTGGCATTGTCTTTGGATTTTATTTTATTGGTGCATTTCTTGTAACCGATATGAGCCATAAGGTGGAACGCATTTTCTCTCCTTTCAAATATTATGATGTTTTTTACATCATGAATCATGAAAGTTATGAGGCTTTATATCTGATCATCGGCGTGGCCATTGTAGTTGTTTCAATTGTTGTCAGCTACATCATATATAACAAGAAAGATATCCACGCCGTAAGCTAAGATGCCAAAAGACTTATAAAGGAGGTCCGATTATGAATATATTTATGAAAGAATTAAAGTCTAACAGAAAAGCCCTGATCATCTGGAGTGTGTGTATTGCTTTATTGGTAATGAGCGGTATGGGTAAGTATACAGTATATTCCTCGGGAGGAGCCAGCAGTGAGGTTTTTGATAAATTTCCGAATACAATGAAGGTATTGCTGGGAATTAGCGGCTTTGAAGTTACTAAGATAAGCGGGTTTTTCGCATTTTTGTTCCCTTATATTGAAATTACAGTTGCAATTCATGCCGCTTTATTAGGTAGTGGTATTATTGCTAAGGAAGAGCGAGATAAGACCACTGAGTTTCTAATCGCAAAGCCTGTATCAAGAAGAGTAATTATTACTTCGAAACTACTGGCTGCTTTGGTGAACGTTGTAGTCATTAATATTGTATCCATGCTTTCTTCCCTTGCCATAGTGCCTGCATTTAGCACTGAAGTTATTACTGGCGAGATTCTGATTTTACACCTTATTATGTTCATCGTTCAGTTAATCTTCTTAACCCTGGGAGCTTTGCTTTCTGCTTCCTTAAGAAAGCCTAAGATATCCGGATCCATAGCTACAAATATCATAGTTGTAGGATATATCATATCAAAAGTAACTGATTTGGTAGATCCTTTGAAAGTATTAAACATATTTTCACCCTTCAAGTACTTTAATTTACAGAAGGCAGTGAATGCAAATGAAATCAGCATCCCCATTACTCTTCTCTGCCTTGTAATGATTGCCGTATTTACTGTATTTACTTATTTCTTTTACCAGAGACGTGATATGAATATTTAATGCGAAAGACTTCAGATAATACGATAATAAGAAGATTTATAATGGAATAATGAAATCCGTATTTAAGGAGTATATAATAAAAAATATCCTGCTGGCGTTATGGCTTTGCAGGATATTTTTTATGTACTCAGTTGTTCTACAGCTTACTTAAGCGCTATATTAGTATCGTTGTTGTATTTGCGTACATTGTCTGTAAAATTGTTGAATTGAAGAAACGACTACACTAATCCGTTGAAACTTCCGCATTAATAATGTTGTTTTGCTCTTTTATAGGAATTATCTCATAACGGCGCCTGCCAGTAAAAGAAATGATGCCATAACTACATTATCGAAGGCTGTTATTTTTTTACCATTTTTTATGAAGATAGTATTGCCAACCGATATTAAAACATCGATACCTGAAGTAACCCTTATTCAGTTTCGGGTATCCATACACGCATCTGGTTAAGTCCCCGGTTACCCCATGCATAATAAGGTATAAGATTAAGTTTGCAGGGTTCAGCCTTCGGGCGCTCGTAGGAATAAAGCGTATCGCTGTTACTTACACGGTAGCCATCAATTGTAATCTCTACAATACCTTCAAGCTTAGCTTTATCATACTCTCCGACGGAAGCTGCTGCATCCTTCTTTACTCGTAAACCAAGAATATCGCCATTGTTATCAACTCCCTCAAGGCAGTACACAAGCGGACCTCTTGAAAAGGCTACTTTTCCGCTATCTGCACTGACTTCCTTGCAGGCAAAAATACGCTTCACATTCATATCAAAGGATACGGTGACTTCATCGCCAGAATGGAACGCTTTTGTCAGATACGCATAACCGTCTTTACTTACATAATCAGCTTCCCTGCCATTCAGCTTTATTGTGGTGTTAGTGCTCCAAAGCGGAAGTCTGATTGCCAGTGTCATCCGCATCAGTTCATTGGAAGGCTCAAAGCTATATATTACCTTGCCGTCGTAGGGATAATTCGTTTGTACCTTAATCCTGCCCTGTATGGTATCCGTAAGATCAAGCACACCGCCGATGTACAGGTGCGAATAGATCGTATCACCCTCTTCGCTCCATGCGTAGCTTCCGATGGAGGGTAATAATCTCGCAACATTCGGAGGACAACAGGCGCAAGTGAACCATTTTGGACGCTGAGGTAAGGTATGTCGATGTGTAACTGCCTCTCCTGAGATCCCCGGAATAACCTCCAGTGGATTAACATAAAAAAACCTTGTGCCATCAAGCTGCATTCCGGCCAGCACGCCGTTATACAATGCTCTCTCCATGATGTCTGCATATTTGCTGTTCTTCTCAAGGTCAAGCATTTTCCTTGCAAAGAAAATCAATCCGATGGATGCACAGGTTTCCGCATATGCAGTATCATTCGGAAGGTGATAATCCTTTGTAAATGCCTCACCCTCATGTGCAGAGCCAATAGCCCCAGTCACATACATTCTGTTCTGGGTAATGTTCTCCCATAAAGTTTTACAGGCTGTTATTAAAGCTTCATCCTTGGAGGTTGCTGCTACATCAACCATTCCTGTATAAAGATACACCGCACGAACTGCATGACCGACTGCCTTTGTCTGTTGACGTACAGGAAGATGATTCTGGGCATTTTCCTTGTCCTGGCAGTTCATATTCCAGACGGTCCATCCTTTTCTTTCATTTTCTTTTGCAAAATAATCAGAGTCCACACCCCTGACATCAATAAAATGCTTGGCAAGCTCCAGATACTTTTCATTCCCGGTATACCTGTACATGCGCATGAGAGCAAGCTCAACCTCTGGGTGTCCCGGATACCCCTCAGCACCATCTTCAATAAATCGCTGGTAAATATGATCAGCCATACCACACATAATATCCAATAACTTTGTTTTCCCGGTACATTCGGCATATGCAACTGCTGCTTCCATCATATGACCTGCGCAGTACAGCTCATGGGCTTCGGCCAGATTTGTCCAACGCTTGTCAGGTGCCTTAACTGTGAAATATGTATTCAGATATCCATCCTTATGTTGAGCACGACCAATCAGATCAATGATCTCATCGCAGCGCTTTTCAAGCTCCTTATCCGGGAACATCACAAGGGAATATGCCGCTGCCTCAAGCCATTTTGCAACGTCACTGTCCTGAAAAACCATTCCGTAAAATTCACTGTCACAGATGCCGGTTTCAAGTATTTTTGCAGCAGCTTTGAAATTCTCAATGGCATGGCTTTTATCAGCTCCCGGAATTTCATCCTTTAATGCTTTTTCCTGATAAGGTATCACCGTATTCTTTATCAGTGTTTCATATCGTCCGAAAAATTGATCGGAAATTGTAAACTTTTTCAATATATCATTCATTTTATTTTTCCTCCCAAAGTAAAATTACAAATGTATTATACTCCGCAATAGAATGAAGTTTAATAGAGTATTTTCTCGAGAAAATGTATTATTTTCCGATTTTATTAAATCTTCGGAACATAAGTATCTCTGAATTTAAGCGGTGAAATTCCTTCCTCCCGTTTGAAAATCTTACTGAAATAAAAAGCGTCATAAAAGCCTGTCTCATTTGCAATTTCCGCAATCGGAAGCTCTGTTTCGCATAACAGCCTGACTGCTTTTCTTATTCTGAGCATTCGCTGATAATCCTTTATGGACATACCTGTCCTGTTCTTAAACAAGGTACCGATATATTTGTAGGTAAATCCCATAGCATCTTCCAGTTCATTGGCCGTAAAATTTCTGGCAAAATTCTGTTCCAGAAAAGCGATAACTGCTTTCGTCCTGTTGTTCTCTTTTGTATCTTCTGATTTTCCTTGTCCCAGATCAAAGCTGTGTAATAGAATTTCCCATAAGGATAAATTCATTCGAATTAAGTCCGTCTGATCAGAGGAGCTATATTGGCAGATAAGCTTCTCAATCTGCTTTTCAAGCTCATTTCCCACTGGCAGCTGAAGTATTTTAGGAAGAGTTACATAGCAGTTAAACTGCTGTGGGGGTAAGCTTTTACGTTCATCGAACATCAATCTGTCTTCCAGAGGGAACATCTTCTCTGTCGGCTCCTGACTGAAAAAGTGGATATAATACCAGGCAGTACCACTTTCAAATGGCCTTTCACCCCAGTGATGCACCCCGCTTTTTAGTAAGAACAGCGTGCCGGGATGCAATTGAAATGTGATGTTGTCCTCAATGATCTCCATACCGCCCTTCAATATATAGATCAGAACATGAAAATCCGCTATTCGGTCACAATGCACCGCCGGTTTTAAAGCAAGCCCAAAATCCGCTTCACTTACCAGGGGGAGCGAATTGCAGGGAATGCGGCAAAGATGGTCTTCGTTTGTCAAATCATTCTCTCCCTTATTCAATTAATTACCTTTTTGTCTGCGTAACATCCCGCATTTGCTATCAGGCAGGTATTCAAAATGGTATTTATTATATAATAAATCAGCAGGTTGGTTGGCAATCAGACAGACATAGCTGTCTTCAAAGGTATTCACTTCCAGATAGTTATCGATTGCTTTCATGATCTGATCAGTCGCTTCCCCAAATTCAACTGTGCATGTTCAATGATTTCGGTACAGACTGCAATGTAATCCGATGGCATGTTTTCAACCAGCTCAATCAAATGATTGATTTGTCTTGGTGTATCCATTCGATAGATTTTCTCAACCTTTTCTTCCGGGATTATTAACTCCTTACAATTGCGATCCAAACCTCCTGATGATTTTCCTGCTTATAACATTCAATCACAGGAAGGTCTGCCAGCTTATACCCTGAATTCGGAAGCCACTCCGTATAAAACTGCTTATATATGTTCTGTATTGCATCCGGTAGTTCTCCATTAGCTTCAAAAATAGCCCATGTTGCAGCAGGGTATGAAAATTCCGTCATTTTATAAAGTGCAGGTACAGGTTTGCATTCAGGTACATCAACATAATTTGTAACCCCAATGATATAAACCATCTCTTCTGAGTTACCCTGTTGACCGCCGGCAGCAATCCCCAGAAATCCAGCAGGTCTATAATCAGGGAAGTGTTCCATAAAGCTCTTCATTGTGCCATCCTTCCATGCATTTTCCCAAAGCTTTGGAACAATTTCAAATGCTTTTGAAGTATAAATTTTGTTCGCTATCCCCATCACCTTAAATGACGGCCATTGTTCAATTTGATAATTCATATGATTTTCCCCTTTGATTGTAATTTGGAAGGAGAGCTTCGGACAGGATTTCAACTGAACAGTTTCATTTCTTACTATAGATGGCAGTACCCCGTGAAAATTCTTAAATGCCCGTGTGAAAGAATCTTGGGACTCATATCCATATTTCAAGGATATGTCAATAATTCTGTCCGAACTGTTTAATAAATCAAATGCCGCCAATGTCAAGCGTCTGCTTCTAATATAATCAGATAATGGTCTATCTGCAATATAGGAAAACATTCTTTGAAAATTATAAACAGAACATCCGGCAATATTAGATATGGTTTCATAAGATATTTCATACGCTAGATTTTCTTCGATGTAGTTTATCGCTTCGTTCAGTTGCTTAATCCAATCCATCTTCTCACCTCTGGTTCAATCATATCTTAGTTAGAATAGATTTACTCGATTTTTTGTGCCGCATTTTGTAGCTCCATACTTTCTTTTTGCAAGACCAGTTCCATATCTATCTCGAAGTCTTATCCTTAGATTTCATCCTATTTTTGTACTATTGTATCATAAAATAAAGTATAATGCATCATCTGTTTCCCTGCCCCAATTAGGTAATAATCGAGCAGTTCCAATCATATTCTTATACAAGAAAACAGTAAGAAGGAAGGTAAAGTTAAGTTGATAAAGGTTAAAGTTCATTTACAACCCCTTGTTACTAAAATAAATTTACCCACTGTTTTGAAAACGGCCATACTTCCTGGTGATTCAATCGAAAGATTATTCATTGCAACCCAGATAGGTGTGATTTATTACATTGGAGACGGAGTGATAGAGACTTTCTTAGATATTCGCCCGCGAGTATTAGAGCTCGGTGTTTCTACTGGTGGATATGACGAACGGGGCTTGCTGGGACTGGCGTTTCATCCTGAATTTAATCATAATGGTCTGTTTTATCTTCATTATTCCGTTGCCGGATCGCAAGGCCCCGGCGCTCTTCCCGGAGCCTTTGAGCCTAATCCGTGTGACCCTGGAACCCTGAACTTAAAGTGGACAGATAGAGAAACGAAATACAATCATATTGATACGGTTGAAGAATGGATGTTACAATCCAATGGTCAGCCTCAAAAACGGAGGACATTACTTAATTTAAGAAGACCATTTTTAAATCATAATGGTGTCAATAGCTTAAACTTTTCACCCGAAACAGGAAAACTGGTTCTAACAACCGGTGATGGTGGATCAGGTTATGATCCATTTAATTTAAGCCAGGATAATATGGAAATCGCCGGTAAAATCATTGAAATTGATGTAGCTATGAATACAATAATCGATAATCCACCCGTAGTTACGCGATTTAATGCACTTCCAGTACCTATACAGGAAATGCTTACGGTAATTGCCAAAGGGGTTCGCAATATTCCAGGCATTTCATATCAAAGGTTCTATGATCAGTATATTAAATACGTAGGAATTGTCGGACAGGATCTGGTAGAGGCGATTTATTACTTCGTTTATTATAAGCCAATACCGGTTACTCAGCTTATTCAAGCTTCTTTAATGAAATCTGAACCTGACCAGGAAGGATTTATCAACTTTGGCTGGCGGGGGTGGGAAGGTGAACTTCCTACTTCGATCATAAGAGACTGCTCGGCGAATCCAGCTTTTGATGAGAAAACGATAGCATATTACGATGAAGCAGTTAAACTTTCTGAGCTGCGTCTTCCACCCCTAACTAGTTATTTTCATGAAGATCCCCGGCCAGATAAGTTTGGAGCAACTGCACTCACAGGGGTACAGTCATATATGGGGAATGCAATCCCCGATCTAACGGGAAGCGTCGTATTTACCGATCTGGCTCGCGATGAAGGAGCTCAGCCTCCGGTCAGAGGGGTTTTAGCTTATACCAGGGGAAGCGCAGATTGTAAGCTAAGTGATTTCAGCGTTATTGAAACCGATTATAATTTTGGTTCCGAGTCATCTTATTATGTTACCTTGGGCACGAATCTGGATCAAAGCAGACTGTATTTAGGAGTTTATGGATCGATGAATGTGGCTAATTTTAACCAAGGTACTATTTTTGAGATTGTTCCTTGAGTTATCGCTATATCACTCGATTCTGTTATAGCAGTAACGTTTTTGCAGTACTTGCGGCATAACCTTAGCAGATATACCAGTTAGGAATGAACCGCTCGATTATGAAATGAACCCCTTTCGTTAGATTTACGCCTAACAAAGGGGTAAATTCATGATTGGGTGGTTTTTCTTGTTTCATAAAGGAAGCATTTCCGAATTTTTAAACCTCTGAACTATTCTTCCCATCCATTCCACTCAAATATCGATATCAATTCATTATCATATAATTTGTAACAATTTGTCGAAATTTGTATATTATATATTGACGACTGAAATGGAAGGGGGTGCAATTTATGTATAATAGTCCAGTTAATTATAGAGATAAGGATGACTTTAAAAAAGAGCGCAAATTCAAGGAAGAATGCTGTGTTTGCGTAAATATCTTTTGTGATGAAGATAAAAAGGAAGGTAAAGATAGAGACGATAAGGAGAAAAAGCATGAGGAATGTTGTGTTTGTATAAACATCTTCTGTGATGAAAAGAAAAAGGAAGGCAAAGACAGAGACGACAAGGAAGAAAAGAACGAGGAATGCTGTGTATGTATCAATGTCTTCTGTGAAGAGAAAGAAAAAAAAGAGCATGAATGCTAATGTAAGGAGACCTATATAAATTTTGCCTTAACGGGTAAAAGCAACTAAATAGGCAATCCTCCTGGATTAATAGAAATATTAATCCGGGAGGATTTATTTTATACATAAAATCTCCACAAATGCTTTTCCATATTAATACAGCCATTTTCCAGAAAAGTTATCCCTTCCTTCTCAAGCACGGAGCGTTGAACGTCTTGTCCGCCAAATACATTACCAGGTGCCATATGGCCTTCCTTGTTTACTACCCTATGGCAGGGTAGATTCCGTTCTTCCGGAGCCCTGTTCATCGCATATCCTACAATTCGGGCAGCATATTGACTACCCGCCATCTGCGCAATCTGACCGTAGGTTGCAACTTGACCTTCTGGGATATTGGCTACAATATCATAAACCTTCTCAAAAAACTTCTTATTATTTATGTTCATACTTATATTCCTTCCACAAACAGACTCACATCCTGATATGCTATATCAAAAATAAGTTGCATATCAGATATGTTTCATAATATGAAAACACCCTTATTCTAGCACCTCCATGTATACCGACTTGCTAATAGTACATCGTTCTGTAAATACCTATGCAAATTTCTGAGAATGATTTTTCTTAGATAGCGATGGGCAAACACAGGCGTAGTGGGGCTACGTCGAGGCTTGACCATTGCTGTCTAGGGAAAATCAGGCCAGATAATTTGTATAGGTACTTACAGAATGATGTACTAGAGGGGAATATCACAGCAACTGAGCATCAGGAATATTCCAGATCAATTCTAGCGCATAATTGATTATTATGCAATTTCTTCATCATACAATTTTCTTAGTACAATTATTTGATTTCACTATACTACTTGACTTAGTTAGAAAATCATTGTTTTCACATAAAGAGAAAAGGCCAATACCACAATGGGTATCAGCCTATTCATCATACTTCCGGATTAATTTAAACTAAAGAATCTTATTTCTCAGCAGGCTTTGTTGCTGTAGTCGGAAGAATTCCTTCTACTTCTGCGTGAGGACGAGGGATAACATGAACGGATACTAATTCACCAACGCGCTGTGCTGCTGCAGCTCCGGCATCAGTTGCTGCTTTAACGGCACCAACATCACCTCTAACCATTACTGTAACAAGACCGCCACCAACGTGCTCCTTACCTACGATATAAACATTTGCTGCCTTAACCATAGCATCTGCTGCCTCAATAGCTCCTACCAAACCTTTAGTTTCAATCATTCCTAATGCATCATACTTCATAATACTTACCTCCTAATTATTTTATAAGTTTTATTTTTGTTAACGAATCAACCTTCATAGCATTTGCTTCTTCTGTATCGATATGGCACTCCAGTGCCGATGTATCATTTGCTCTGATGACAACATTATTATATATTCCCCCACGCAGACTGTTGATCTGAATGGATACAACCTGTCCATCATATACACCGAAATGCTTTGCATCTTCGGTTGTCATGTGAATGTGCCTTTGAGCTACGATCAGACCTTCTGTTGTCTGAACAGATCCTTTTGAACCAATGATTGTGATACCTCTTGTTCCCTGCAGATCTCCCGATAGCTTTGTTAGTGTCGTTACTCCAAGCTTATAACAATCTCCTTCCAGGATTTCAACCTGTGTCTTATTACGTACCGGTCCGAGAACTCTAACCTTCTCAATAGCACCATTCGGTCCGCAGACTGTTACCATTTCCTTGCAGGCATATTGACCTGGCTGTGACAGCTCCTTTATCTTCGTCAGCTGATACCCTTCCCCAAACAGTTGATTCAAATCTGCCTGGGACAGATGAATATGCCGATTGGATATTCCTACTGGGATTTCCTCTGCTATATCTTTTTTATCAGTAGTAAGGTTCGCTTGTAAAGCTTCGACGATTAATTTTACTACAGCATCATAATTTTCCACTAAGGACTACCCCCTGTTCATTGCGCTTATCAGTTCGCTGATTAACTTTGTGAGGCGTTCATTATCAATGCTGCTTGCTGTATTTGTAACTGGACTTTCACAATTACAGGAGGTACATTTGCCAGCTCCGTCACAGCTGCTTGTAAGCTCCGGATAATGAAAGGTTGGATCAGCTGATGCTAAGGTAGCACAATCCTTTAATCCGTAAGCAACTCTCTTAATATTAATTAAGTGCAATGGACTAACGTTTTCGGAAACTGAGCTTCCTCCCCAAGTACCGCAGCCGAGTGTAAAGGAAGGTGCCAGTCCTGTACTTGCTCCGGTAGCGCCCTGGGCACTGCCTGTATTAACCATGATACGGGATGCCGGCTTTCTAGCGAATTTCATTACGATATCTCTATCTTCTGTATGAAGACTCATGCTGTGACCAATACCGTTTTGAAGCAGCTTGATGCTGAGTTCACAGGCTTCATGCCAATCCTTTACTGTGTAGAAAGCCAATACCGTGGTAAGCTTCTCATAGGACAGAGGATAATCATTGCCAACACCCTGCTGTTCTCCTAACAGTACCTTTGTTCCTTCTGGTATCGCAAAGCCTGCCGCTGCTGCAATTACCTGTGCTGATCTGCCCACAAACTTGGCGTTCATTGTATGACCATTTTTGAACAATAATGCACATACCTTTGAGGTTTCTTCAGGACTCATAAAATAGCCGCCCTGGTTTTTGAATTCAGCGATTATACTTTCCCTATTGCACCCTTCCACGATAACAGACTGCTCAGATGCACAAATGGTACCGTTATCGAAGGTCTTGCTGGCTATGATATTGCTGACAGCTTGTTTTACTATGGCTGTCTTCTCGATATAGGCAGGACAGTTACCGGCACCTACGCCAAGAGCAGGCTTTCCGGCACTATATGCTGCCTTCACCATTGCCGGGCCTCCGGTTGCAATAATCATATTGACTTCATTGCTTCCCATCAATGCGTTTGTTGCGTCCATGGTCGGCATGGAAATACATCCAATCACACCTTCCGGAGCACCAGCCGCAATCGCTGCCTCCTTCATCAAGGTTGCTGCTTTTAAGGTACATTTTGCTGCAGAGGGATGAGGAGAAAATACGATTGCATTGCGTGATTTGATTGCAATCATTGATTTATAGATAACCGTTGATGTAGGATTTGTTGACGGGATAATTCCCATGATCAAACCAACCGGCTCTGCAAAATCCATTACTTTATCTACTGTATTTTCGTGAATCAAACCAATGGTTTTCATATCCTTGATTGATTCATACAAAATCTTTGAAGCCATATGATTTTTATAGGTCTTATCTTCGACTTTACCAAAACCTGTTTCTTCAACGGCCATCTTTGCAAGAAGAACGGCATTTTCAGATGCAGCTTTTACCATGTTGCATAAGATTTTGTCTATCTGCTCTGATGTAAAATCAACCATCTGATTGGCTGCCTCTTTACCCTGGCGGGCAAGATTTCTCACCTCCTGTATTGATTTTAGATCAAAATCCATTTCTTCCATCTTGATGATTCCTCCTTTCTATTCCTTTAACTTTCTGTAATAATCTTTAAATTCCTCTAGTAATATGTTTTTATCTGCTGTCGAGATCTTTCTTCCTGTAATTCTCAGGTTTTTGTACTCTCTTGCCAGATTTCTTAGTTTTACTACCTTGAGTCTGTCCAGTACTTCCAGAGCTTTTTCAGAACCATATTCGAGTACTAGTTGGTCGATATTCGCTTTATTTATTTCTTCTATACTCACGTTGAAGACTGCTTGTTTCACTTCTGGATTTTCCATGTCTGCAGGGAATTCCTTGTTTACATCATTTGGCTTTACATCTTCTGACTTGATATCTTCTGATTTTATTTCATCTGACAGTAAGTCTTCCAGCATTAAATCTGCAGAAATTATCTTCTTAGTCGATGTCACTTCATCCACAGCTATTAAATTTGTTGCTATCTCTAAAGTTATCTCTGTTTCTATCTCTGTTTCTTTCTCTTTTGCTATCTCTGTTGTTTCCTTTGTGGCTTTAGTTGTTATTTTAGCTGTTGTTTTAGCTGTTGTTTTGGCTGTTGTAACCTCTGTTAATATCTCAGGCCTTTCAACTTCAACCGCCGTTTCCTCACCGGGTTCACTCTCGATTGACCAGGTATTCTGTATATCAGCCTCTTTAATCGGCTTAATCGGAACAATCAGGTCATTGATACCTTCATGAGGACGAGGGATGACATGGACGGATACCAGCAATTTCTCATTTAAGTGATTTATAGCTGCAGCACCAGCATCTACCGCTGCTTTTACTGCAGATACTCCACCGGATACAGTTATCGTAACAAGGCCTCCACCAACATTAGTCTTCTCTAAAAGGGTAATATCCGCCGCCTTAAGCATTGCATCTGCGCCCTCAACAGCCGCAACAAGCCCTCTTGTTTCAATTAATCCAAGTGCCTGCATTTCTTATCCCTCCATTCTCCCGCTCCTAGACGGTAGAAATCTAATTTGCCATCAGGTCGGCCCAGTTGGCAGGATATGTTGTATAGAATACTCTGGCTTTATCAGGAGATCCCCAGACTACCTTGGAACCGGACGGTACAAATAGTACATCACCGGCATATGCGGTATAGGTTTTTCCATTCAACTCAAGTGTCAAAGTTCCTTCGATTACATAATCAATTTCTTCATAACACAGTTCCCAATCAAATTTTGATTTTTCAATGGTTAAAAATCCTGCGCTCATTTTTGAGTCATCTTTACTGATCAATTCCTGATAGAAAACCTTATTCTCCGGAATTCCGGTATCGAACACATCCATTTTCACAGAGCTTCCGCGAACCAGCTTCAATCCATTCGTATCCCGTTCCGCATAGTAGGGTTGGTTTTGAGTATTTTCAAACATTCCGTTTAAAAATCCTTTCTCCAGCATGGTCTTCAGTACCTGATAAATCATGTTGCTGTCAATTTCTCCTCCACTGGTTTTCTCCGGTTTTGAAATTGTTTCTTCACAGCATGAAGTATGTTCTTCACAGCGGTTTGTCTCATAGGAGAACTCTATTCCGCTTATTTTCGCTGTATCCTTTGCTGATGGCGTTATGATTGTATTAGTGTCAATGTAGAATATTTTCTTACCCTCTGAATTCAGAGCTTCAATATCCTTAACACAGATCAGTTTCTTCATGCCTTCACCTCCTTTCGATGATTGCTGTCTTTCTTATTTAATAATCTAAACCTCCATAAGATATGGAAATAAGATATGGAAGATATTAGTATATTGATGGTATCATTCTTTCTGATAGTGATGGTATGATCTCTGCATTCACTAACAGGCCTTTTTTCTCGGCCATTGCCTTTCCGGTTTCGATACCTGTTTCAACCGCTGCTACATCACCGGTAAATGTGAAGTAGGACTTTCCTCCGAGCCCATTGCCAAGACGAAGTTCAATTGCCTGTAAATCAGCAGCCTTTAGAATTGCATCTGCAGTGATGATCATCGTAGCTAATGAGAAAGCTTCCACAATTCCAAGGGCTCGGATTTTATCAGGCACTGCTGTTCCAGAGATTGCCGGAAAGACCGCAGGACTTACATTCGGTATTACTATGGAGTCAATCAGATATTCGCCTGCTAACCTTTCACCTGTGCTGACTGATTCCTGAACTGCTGCAACATCTCCATGAACAATGGCAATATATTTACCAGGGCAGGCAGAACCGGCTGTGATTATTTCCACATCGGAAACCTTAACCATCTGATCTGCCGTATAGATACCACGAGCAATACTTGTAAACTCTATCATTCCGATTGCCTTCGACATATCAGTCCCTCCTTATTACGATATAAGCATTACTGATTTCTACAACTGTTCCGGATATGCTTGCATGAATTGCTGCTCCCAGGCTGTCCTCCGGAATTTTTCCGATTAGTTGTCCTGCATTAACAGGATCTCCTACTGCTACGACTGGAACAGCGGGTGCCCCGACATGCTGGCTTTTCGCTATAGAAACAATTTCAGGATTAATTGTGATCTCCGACATTGGAGCCGGCTGATCAAAATCATGTAACCCAAGCTTTGCAATTAATCTCTTACTTGGAAGAAGCCGGTATTCACGACTGCTTCTTGCAGTGAACTCTGTTACGGAAGCTTTGAAACGAATATTTTGTTCCATCAGCTTCTGTTTGATATATTGATTCGCTGACTTGGGATAAAGCCCCGCAGGACAGGAAAACAATTCACAAAGATTACACTGGCAGCACAAATATGCTATTTTCTGTTCCTCCATATTCTCCAAACCGTAATTCACTGCCCTCATCATTTTATGGGGCTGTATACTATGTCCAAGCAGATATCTGGGACACATATCCGTACACATACGACACTGTTCACAGGAGGTCCGGTTGATTCGCCTTGTCTGCTCCATGCTCATGGATTTCTTCCGAATAAGATAATGTTCTTTTTTCAGAATAACAAAACCCTTGGTTTTCTTAAGAACATATCCACTTAAATCTTTCATTACAGGTCCCATCATAGGTCCACCATCGATGACGCAGTAATCTGTAAAGTCTTCAATACCGCTAAGCTTCAATACATCGATGATCGGTGTACCTACAGGTACCTTTACTGTTATTCTTCTGGGAACATCCCCTGCAACTGTAATATATTTTTCAGTGACAGGCTCCTTCAGGGATGCTTTATAAATATTGAAGGCAGTTTCCGCATTGATTACCACACAGCCGACCTGGATCGGTATCCCTGCCTCAGGAACTATTCTCCCTGTCAGTTCATATACCAGAACCTGTTCATCCCCTGCGGGATAAACATCCGCCAGCTCCTTAACCTCAACAAAATCACTTTTATTTAGTGCATCAATTTGTTTTCTAAGAATTGAAATAACTTCCTGATGCTTTCCCTTAATACCTATCATTGCTTTATTTGCACCAACCAACCTGCCTGCAGCTTCAAAGCCTTTGATTATCTCCTCTGGAAACAGCTGCATTAATTGTTGATCCACTCTTAATAACGGTTCGCATTCCGCTCCGTTGAGCAATATATAATCTGCTTTCGATGCAAGTTTTGCATGGGTTGGAAACCCTGCTCCTCCGGCTCCTATGACACCGGCTTCCTTAATCATGTCAAGAAGACTCATAACTTTCTCTCCTTTTATCAACCAAAACTACAGTCGTCATCAATAATACCAACAACCACGGCATCTACAGGAATGTTATCGTCGCTCAACATTTTCCGTGCTGATGAACCTGTACATATGATTACCCTGTCACCAATGCCGGCACTGACAATATCAACTACAACCAGGCGTTGTCCTTCATTGCTGCCCCCAATTATTTCAGCCAGCATGAATTTGAAGCCGTTCAGTGATTCTGCTTTTCTGGTAGCCCAAATATTATCGATCAGTTTCGCTGTTATCATAGAATATTCCCTTCTTCCGATTTGCTTTTTATCTCCAGCAGTGCTTCTTCCACGGCTGCTGTATCTCCGAAGATAGCAATCAGAATCATATTCTGAGGACAGCTGCCCTTGACATCCACTACTGTTACACCTACTGCTTTTTCTGCAATATCAGCTGCGCAGATCATCTCAATCATTTTACCCTGTACCAGCCCTACTGCACCGATTCGTTCCGACCTCATACTGATATCTTTCGAGATACGCCGCATCAGTATATCCATCGTACCTTCCGAAGGGGATTTTATCATCCTGATCTCCATACCAGTCTCCATTCCGCCGCCTTATGGCAGCTTTATTATGAATTTAGGGTTACTCAAAACTTTCCTGCTTGCAGCTAAGTGCTATTCCTAAGGGAGTTACAAACATTGGATTGATTGGTTTATGGGTATAGATCCCTGTCTTCTTTTCAATTATTTCTTCAATGCCTCTAAGGCAACAGGTTCCGCCAACCAGGGATATTTCCTTTACATCATAACCTTTGATATGCTGACTGATTATAGAAGCAACCTTTTCTATTACGGGCTTTAATACTGGAAGCAATTCTTTATGATTTCTTTCATCGCGTTTATAAACTTCCGCTTCTGCAAAGGATTTTTTATATGCTCCTGATACAACCAGTGAAAAATGTGTACCACCGGTGGGCTCATCTGCAATGTAAACCACCTTGCCATCCTTCAGAACCGATATTCCTGTTGTACCACCACCGATATCCACTACTGCACCATTTTCAATTTTCAGTGCTTCGTTTGCAGCGGTAGGTTCATCAAGTAAATTAGTTAATTCAAAGCCAGCAGCCTGGACTACATTTTTTACTGCGCCACCGTCGATAGCATCCGTTCCCGGAGGAATTGCCGCAGCTGCATAGATTAGCTCCGTTCCTAACTTCTCCTCCAGCTCCTGCTTCATCTGCTTGACGAGATGAATAGCACCGATATAATCCACAACCATACCGTCACGAACCACATCAGCATAGCGGTAAGCACCTGCTACCGGTCTTTTGTTTTCATCCAATACTGCCAGAACGACACAAGCCGTTCCAAGATCCACTCCTGTGTAATATACAGAGGATTTACTGATAATCGGATGTTCTACGACTTCTTCAAAGGCTTTCACAAGCTGATCGCAGTATTCAAAAGTTAACCTTGTCTCTGACATTTCTTACCTCCAAAAGCTGTACAAATTAATTGCGATATGCTGTTGATGATCTGATAGATCTTTCCGTCCAAATCGATCAACGATCCATTCTCGTTTGCTCTGCCTTCCAGCAATTCCTGTATCATGGAGACCAGCTCATATAGTGCACAGCGCAGTCTGTGTAATATAACGATTTCACGGCCTTTTTCCAATTGTATATGGAATTCAGTTACTTCAAAGCAAACATCCAGATCTTCTGAGAAATTATTATTATTGATACCGGTACATTCACTACAGATAAGATTTTCAACTGCGCCTTTGCCATTTACTGCATTCATAATGCAGTGAAACTGTTTTCCCAGATTGACTACACTCTGTGCTAGACAGACATCCCTCACAAGCAGCTCCTGCTCCGTCTGTAAGAACAAAGCTTCGATCGACCTCATGTATCTTAAGAGCTTCTTATTACTACAGGCCTCTTTTTTCTCGGTCATTACAGCAGGAGGGCTGGTATCTTCACTTTTTCCCTTGCTGAAGGTATCGGTGTCAAATCCGCTGATACCTTTGTCTAATAAAAACTGACGCGCTCCAGGTGTAAGCCTTACTCCCGGTTCCAGATTATAATTGGTAAAAGGTTCTTTTCTATATAAGTCCCGTAAATCTTCTTCGGTTATATATTTCATTTTAACCTCCCTTCCGCTGAAACCCGCGATTTTGGGCGTCAGCTCAAATTTGCCGTGTGAAAAATCTTTTTATGCTTGCAAGTCCTTTGCAAAATTGTTCCCGATTACTTCTCATTGTCTATTAACAAATCATTTATTAAAGTGCCTATGCCTGTTCCGTTCAGACAACTGATCCGGTAATAAGGCTCTTTCACTCCAATCCTTCTTAGCTGCTGGATACAAAACTCCTCATTCTCCGGCATTAAATCACTTTTACTGATCACCCCGATGACAGGGCATCGGAACACCTTTGCAAACCCCGGGGAGTAAAGATCAGAGCGTTTTGACTGGTCAACCAGGATTAATACATGGGATGCATCCTGTGAAGCAGCAATCAGATGCTGATACATCCAGGCGTTTTCAATATAGGCTCCCGGAACATCCATGGTGTTCTTTCCGTAAATAATATCCTGGGTCTTTCTAGCCGGTTCCTTATTATCATTTAACACATTTACTAAAGTTGTCTTGCCGCAATTTGTTGGCCCTATGACCATTACCCTCTTTCTTCTCATGTACGGGTAACCGGAGCTATCTCAAATCCCAGCATATTTTTTAAAGTCTCTTCTACCGCCTCAAGTGCTGTTTCGACGCTTTGTACGTCCCCGCTCAGCACGACTGATCCAGTAAAACGATCCAGAAATCCAATTTGAACATCAGCGGTCTTTGCTGCAATATCAGCTGCTATAATCGCTGTTTCATAGGGTGTTAAAGTCAGGATTCCAATTGCACCTTTGTCATCGATACCCAAGCGCTCATAAATATCCGGCATGGGGGATGCAATTACATGGGCAATCGTAACCTGCTTTCCCGGTACTGATTCCTGTATGATACGCTCTGTCGCTTTTTCACCGAATGCCCCCATAATCATTTCCTTTCCATCTATCTAATTGCCATTAGACTAGTACTACCTTGCATAAATAACACTTAATTCAGCACCCGCTATTTACACCAGTGCCGCGTTGTCGTCAATCGGCGTAGGAACCGCTACGCCTCATTCCTCCGCCTTGCTCTGGTGCAAATATCAGGCACTGATATTAAGCATTATTTACGCAAGGCAGTACTAGTGCTTGACAACATTGACAGGTAAGTCATACTTTCGAAATAGTGCTTCAATACCTGCTAAATCCTCATCCTTCAGGCTGGGATCTCCTTCCAGCTTGTATTCCTTATCCAATTGGTTATATTTATTTACACCAAACTTATGATAGGGTAATAAATCGATCCCTTTGAAGTTTTTATATTCACGGTAAGGCAGTAAGAAATTGATAACACTCTCGATTTCATCCTGGCTGTCATTTGCGCCTTTGATCAATGGCATCCTTATCTTCACATTATATCTGCGTGACAGCAGCTCCTTCAGGTTCGAAAGAATCTGCTCATTACGCACTCCGGTAAGCTCAAAATGTCTGTCAGAATTCATATGCTTTATATCAAATAAGAATAAATCAGTAAATTCTGCAACCTGGAGCACCGCTTCCAGTTTGGCGTAGCCGCAGGTTTCTATGGCTGTATTAATTCCTTCCTGCTTACATACCATCAGCAGATTCGCTGCTACTTCCGGTTGCATGAGAACTTCTCCGCCTCCCAGTGTAATACCACCACCGGACATCTCATAAAATGCTCTGTCTTCTTCAATGATTTCAAATAACTCAGAAATTGTTTTTATCTCTCCAGCTATGGATAATGCTGATGTACTGCATACATCCACGCATTTACGGCAGCCGATACATTCTAGGTCTCGCCGTACTACATGTTCACCGGTTTTGCTTGACATACTATGTATTCCTGTCGGGCAGACCGATGCGCAGGCACCGCAGTTAATACATGAGCTTTTTTTAAACATGACCTGATATTTTCGTTCAAGTCCCTCAGGATTTGCACACCATTTGCATCGCAACGGACAACCCTTAAAAAACACAATTGTTCTTACACCAGGCCCATCGTACATGTTATATTTCTGTACATTGGCAATAAATGCTTTTCTTTCAATTATTCCTGTCCTGATACTGCTCATAATGTCTGATCTCCTGATTGTTTCTGTATATTAAGTGTTTTCTTTTGCTGCCCGTCCTGCAATCATCTATTCGTAATTACAGGACAGCAGCATAATATTTGTTGATTAATTATAGGTGTGTCAGCATTGTTCTGCTGATAATTTCGTCCTGTACATCCTTGCAAAGCTCAACGTAGAATGCGCTGTAGCCTGCAACACGTACAATCAGGTCACGATACTTCTCCGGATGCTGCTGTGCATCAATCAGGGTCTTGTTGTCCAAATAGTTGAACTGCATCTCACCATTGCCAAATACAGAAGCTGTACGCAGCAGTGTAATGATACCTTCTTCGCCTTCCGGAGTATCCAGTAAGCCTGCCATCAGCTTGAAGTTGTGAACCATACCGATGTTCATGCTGTCAACTGACATCTTGGATACTGACTTGATAATCGCTGTAGGTCCTTTGAAATCAGCACCCTGAGTCGGGCTGATACCGTCGGATAGCGGCATCCAGGCTTTACGTCCGTTGGCAGAAGCACCGGTCAGCTGTCCAAAAGGAGTATTGTTGGAAATAGATAAGGTACCGTGGCTTAAGACAGAATATAAAGTCTTGTACTTACGGTGTTCTGTCTCAGTAAAGTTAACCAGATCGGCAGCAATCAAATCTGCGTAATCATCGTCATTACCATACTTCGGTGCATTCAGACAGTCGGTTCTGATCTGCTCATAGCCTTCAAAGTCAGCAGTTAAAGCTTCATTCAGCTGCTCTAAGGTATACTTCTTATCATCAAATACCAGCTTCTTAATTGCTGCCATGGTATCGGTATAAGTTGCCAGACCGGTCCAAACAACGCCAGGACCAAAGTTGTACATTGCACCGCCGGCAGAAACGTCCTTGCCTTTTTCCATACAGCCTTCATACATGATGGACATTAACGGCTTTGGAGCTAAATCCCTGTGAACACGCTGGGAGATTACGGTTGCTACGCTTGTCCATTTGGTAACGTATTTGATCATCTCTTTTACAGTATGGTCAAATTCTTCGTAGGTCTTATATTGACTCAGGTCACCAAAATCAGGACAAACCGATTTACCAAACCAAAGCGGTACACCATGATTAAGAACTAATTCAACACAGATGGGCCACTGGGTATATGCTGTGGACGTCCACTGATACAGACGTCCTGCCTTCTGAGGTTCTACACAGCCCATCAGACAGTAATCTCTTGCATCCTCGATGGAAACACCCTTTGCCAGCATCATTTTGATATGTGCATCATCAAAATGACATGCCGGGAAGCCCATACCGGAGCGGATTACATCCACTATTTTCTTTAAGTATTTTTGAGGTGACTTGTTATGAATACGTGTGGCTAAGGACGGCTGGTAGATCTTAACATGACGAACTGCGTCCATAAGCAGATAGGTCAGATCATTGGTTGCATCGCGGCCTTCACGGGTTACACCACCGACACACATATTAACGAAGGGCTGATAACCTGCAAAGAATTTGGAGCCGCCTTCGCTGGTAACCCACATCATCTCTGACATTTTGATCAGCATACAGCCTGCCAGTTCAAAAGCTTCAAAATCGTTCATTCTTCCTGATTCCATATCAGCCTGATAGAGCGGGTACATGTATTGGTCAACACGTCCGATTGACATACCGGTCTGGTTCTCTTCCACTACTAACAGTGATTCAATGGTCCATACAGACTGAATTGCTTCCCAGAAATTACGAGGCTTGTGGGCAGGTACCCAGGCATTAACCTCAGCGATCTTCTTTAATTCAACCTTACGCTTCGAATTCGTTTCCTTCTCAGCCAGTTCTGCTGCATAATCAGATAAACGCTTCGCATAAATCATGACGCCTTCTGTGGTATCAATGATGGATTTATAAAAATAGATTTTCTCAATATCCTCCGGATTCTCGTAATCCAGTTTTTCCAAATGTTCTTTCGCTTCCTGCTGGATATCAAGCATACCTTTTTTCATCAGGATTACGTCATAGCCAGGGTTGGAGTCTCCACCGCCGTTCATTGCATGGTAAGAACAATCGGAAACAAAGGATTCGCCGGATAAGGTCCATACACCAGCCTCACGATACTGGTCTTCGCAGTATTCATCTACGGATTTGCCTGCCCAGAAGGGGAACAGCTCTTCACGCATGATCTTTTTATCCTCTTCGGAGATATAAAAAGGATCCTGTGCACGATTTCCAATGGTATCAATCTCATCAACCATCCATCTCCATGCGATATCAGGTGAAAATGCGCCTGCACGAGGTGCTCCGTTCGGTGCGCCAACGATAAGCTCCTCGTCCTGAATTACTAACGGTGCTGTTTCGCAGCAGTAACGGAAGCATTTTGCACGTAATACACTCTTAGGCATACCAGGATTTTCTTTAGCAATCTTGGTGATCGCTTTGGCACGATAAGTAGTAATGGAAGGAATATGTTTTAAATAGTTATCCTTTAGTTTCTGAAGACGTTCGGTTATTCCATTCGGAACTCCATCACCACTGGTGCTATTATCAGAGCAACCGCATGCTTCTTCTTTATTCATATTCTGAGAAACGTTTTCAAATAATTTGATTAACGATGCTCGTTCTTCGGCAGACATATTCTTTGTTGCTTCTGCCAATTTGTTTGAAAAATCACGAATATCCAAATACCTTACCTCACATTCTTTTATATTTTTGAATCTTATCAAAGCTTTATCAAAGCCTATCCATAACTTCTTTCAGGATACGTTTCATAAGTTTTCAACAAAGCTTCATCAGAGCCTGTCCATAACTTCTTTTAAGATACGTTGCAGAAGCTGCAAATCAAGCTTATCAGCCGACGGTTGTTCCAAATTGTTTACTAAAGTCTTGTCGTCTGGTAGAATTTCCTTAGTTATTTCTTCTACTGTCCGCACTCCATATCCAACTTTACGAATATAGATAAGATTCATCGGTGAAACATTATCGGAGGTTATTCCGACACCGGCAGATCCGCTGCCAAGTGTCATGGCGGGGAATAAATTCGTTGAAGCCCCCATACTTCCGAATATGGCGGGAGTATTCACAAGTACTCTGCCAACCGGTTTTTTTAATGCAAACTGACGTATTACATCTTCATCCCTGGAGTGAATGACCAGCGTATGACCATTGCGCTCACTGATCAGAAGCTCAATACATTTTTCACAGGCATGGATCCAGTCGTCTTCAATATAGTAAGCTAAAACGGGACAAAGCTTTTCTTTTGAGTAGGGATTGTTATTATTTACGTATTTTTGTTCTGAAACCAAGAGTTGAACACTTTCAGGAACCTGAAAACCTGCCCTTCTTGCTAATTCCGGTGCAGATTTACCAACTAATTCCGGATTAGGACTTCCATCCGCTTGATAAAAGAGCACTCCAAGCTTCCCGGCTTCCTCTTCCGTCATAAAATAAGCACCTTTGCTCTGAAACTCGCGTTTCACTTCAGAAGCGATACATCGGTCTACAACAACGGATTGTTCCGCAGCTGATACGACGCCGTTATCAAAGGTTTTACTGACTATGATATCCTGTACTGCCTGTGCAATATCAGCTGTCCGTTCAATAAATGCTGGGCCGTTGCCTGATCCCCCATATATTACAGGTTTTCCTGAACCTACGGTTGCTTTCAGCATTCCGGGTACACCGGTATTCATAATAAGGGATGTGGCAGTATGATTCATCAGCTCTATTGTTCCGGCAGGCGTTACATCATGCAGGTAGGATAGCGCTCCTTCCGGCAAACCACAGCCTTCTGCTGCACCGATCAATATATCAAGTGCCAGACCAATGGTTTTCCTGGCTCTTGGATGCGGTGAAAAGACAATCGCATTACCGGACTTTATTGCTATCAATGCTTTATAGATGGTGGTTGAAACCGGATTAGTTGCAGGACAAAGTGCTACAATTACACCAATTGGTACACCGACATCCATTGTCTTATTCAGGTAATCCTCTTTAATAATTCCTACGCAGCGCATTTCCTTTAATTTTTCAGGTAGATATCTGCAAATGAATCGGTTTTTGATATATTTGTCCTGCCACTTGCCATAATCAGTCTCATTACTGGACAGCTTAGCAAGCTCACCGGCATGCCGGTCAATCTCTTCTGCCATATGTTCAACAATCACATCCAGTTTTTCCTGTGGAAATGCTGCCAGCTTTTTTTGAGCTTCTCGGGCATTTTCCGCAAGAATCCGGGCTTCTTGGATGGAGAGCAAATCATTATCGATAATATTCATTTCTGCATCTCCTTATTTTTCATCCACTGCAATATGCCGGTATGATTGACAGCATATTAATGTGAAAATAAAAGCAATTATCACACTCTCAAGTTTATGCCTGCGAAACCAAAATGTACGAGCACACTTGGCACAAACTTATTCAAAGGGCAGGAATGCTAGTTAGCAAGTACTTTAGAGCAATTTATCAAGGGAATAACGAGCTATAATTTTTTCAAGATCCTGATGGGGTCTTGCTATAACAACGGAGCTGTATACGGTTGTTCCCATCGTTTCAACTGCCTTTACACCTGTTTCCACAGCTGTTTTACATGCTCCCACGTCTCCGCGTACCAGTACTGAGATATAACCGGAAGCAACATTTTCAAATCCTACTAATTCAACATCTGCAGCCTTACACATCGCATCCGCAGCTTCTAAAATATAAACTATACCAAATGTCTCGATTAAGCCTAAAGCTTCAAATTTCTTCATCTGATGCCCTTCCTTTTCTTATTTATCAATGTCATAGATAGAAACAATTTCTCCGATATCCTTGATTGGACGCGGCATTACATTATGTGCCGTCAGTTTGCCGATCGCAGCTGCTGCAGCTGCTCCTGCTTCTACCGCCGCCTTAACTGCACCAACGTCTCCCTTTACCATAATTGTAACAAGAGTAGATCCTACGTTTTCATAGGATACCAGTTCTACATTGGCTGCTTTTAACATCTTATCAGCTGCCTCAAGCGCCGGAACCATACCTACTGTTTCCACAAGTCCTAATGCTTCTTCACCATAATATCTCATTCTTTCTGCCACCTTTCATTTATGATTTTATTTGCGAACATACTTATTAATAGTATTGATACCATCGTCATTGATTTTGTAACGAACCAGCAATTCACCCTTGTCATCCAAGCCATGCCCGGATTCATTGACTAGACCATTCGCTTCCAATGACATAACATGGTCGATGAATCTAGTTTTAGTAAACTGTTTCTCGTTTCCGTACAAGGGTCTCAGAGCACGCATAATTTCATTTACATCGCCCTCTTTTTTCTCATACAGGTATTTCAGCACTGCAGTTCTAACTGGTAATAATGCCATTTGTTATACCTCCTTCTTTCTGAAAAGATCCATAGGGTTCACGGAAACTAATACTGCTCCAATAAATACAACCAAGGATCCGACTACTATCGTAGGTGTTACCGGTGATCCAAGGAATAAGATACTAAGTACTACTCCAAAGAAAACGTATGTCATATTAAGCGACATTCCAATTGCACAGCCAACCATACAGTTGGATTTGTACCAGGTCAGGAAAGAAACAGCTGCACAAAGACCAGAAATTGCAAGCCAAAGGAGAGGTGTTCCTGCCATAAGTGTTTTTCCAAAAAGTCCAAGTGATCCAACAATCGGAAGAACAACAAAAGCATTAATTAAACCGGAAGCTCCTTCACGGATGTTAACTGCAATATCAGAATCGATTGTTGCACTACCAAAAGCGGCAAGAACGCCTTCCAGTCCCCAGCCTATCGCAGCAACAAATGCACAAATCATACCAAGGGTGAAATTGCTTCCTCCTTCTGGTTTAACCCAGTTGATAATGATCGCTCCAATAACACAGACCAGCATTCCGAAGCCTACACGCTTTGTAATCTTCTGCTTAAGAATAATTCTTGCAAAAACTGCACCGAATAACGTGAATAAAGCAGAAATCGGTATTGCATAAGCACCTGCCATGGAAAGGCCCATCAGGTACGCACCATTTGCAATCGGTCCTCCAAGAATAGCACCCAGAATAACAATGAGTCCCGGGAAAGTTCTAAGGCTTCGTCCGATTTCTCTGATACGGCCTGTCTGTGTGTTATAAATCAATAACCATATTGCCGCAATTAAATCATTGATTGCTGATGCCACATAAGGAGCTGCAAATAATCCGACTGCACCAGCTAAAGGTTGTTTTGCCGATGCAACAACTACAAAGGTACTGAAAAGGCCATAGGTTAACCCCGAAATCAAACCAACAGTGAGTCCTGTCTTTTTAAACTTACTGTTTGCTTTTTCTTTAAGTACAGTTGCCGAAATTGCATTTAAGGCAGTTGCATTTTCCATAAATAACGTTCCTCCAACTTAATAATTTTTATAGAACCTTACTTCAACTGATTTTCGATGAAGTATCTGACTTCTGTGTTAATAATAACCGAAACACTTATGAATTTATGGCATAAAGTTAAGCAAATTGCTGTATAATATCCTGTCATTATTTGTAGATTATTGTACTTTTGCTGCTTTCTTGTACTTTTATAACATCATAAGCTATCGTGTCTTTACCTTACTTATTAAGCATTCTTTTTAAAGAAGCTCAGAGGATTTACAGAAACCAGAACAGCACCAATCAGGATAACGATAGATCCTGCAACGATGGTAGGTGTTACTGCCGAGCCAAGGAATAATATGCTGAACAATACACCCCAGAAAACATAAGTAATATTAAGAGACATTCCTATGGCGCAGCCGATTGTACTGTTAGCCTTGTACCAGCATAAGAAGGAAACAGCTGCACAAAGACCTGCAATTGCAAGCCACATAACAGGATATCCTGCCAATAAAGTAGATTTGAACAAGCCAAGAGCCCCAATTATCGGAAGAATGATGAATATATCTACAATACCCGATACGCCCTGACGGATATTAATAGCAATATCAGAGTCAATCATGGCACTTCCGAAAGCTGCAAGAACTCCTTCCAGCGCCCAGCCTACAGCTGCTACGAAAGCACAGAGGATACCAAGAGTAAAATTGCTGCCTCCTTCCGGCTTAACCCAATTGATAATAATTGCACCGAAGATACAGATCATCATACCAAATCCTACGCGCAGTGTTATCTTCTGTTTCAGAATAATTCGTGCGAAAATGGCACCAAACAGACTGTATAACGCAGAAATAGGAATCGCATATGCGCCAGCCATTGCAAGACCCATCAGGTATGCACCACTGGCTATGGGACCTCCGACCAATGCACCAAGAACAACTATAAATCCCGGGAAAGTACGAAGACTTCGGCCTATTTCTCTAATCCGGCCAGTCATTATGTTATAAATTAAAAGCCAAATAGCCGCCAATGAGTCATTGAGTGCAGACGCGATATAAGGTGCCGCGAAAAGTCCTACTGCTCCAACCAATGGTTCCTTCATCGATGCAATAACAACAAATGTACTGTAAAGGCCATAGGTCAAACCGGATATCACACCCGTGCTGATTCCTGTTTTTCTAAACTTTTTGTTCGCATTCGCTTTTAGTACATCTGCTGAAATTGCATTTATGGTACTTTCTCTTTCCATAAAACACTTACCTCCTCTTAATAATTTTTATAGTACGTTTGCAATTTTACGGAAATAATCCAACCCAGCCAACGTCTACTACAGGTAATAATAGCTTAATAAAGTATCTTTTTATGGCATAAAGCAAACTAAATTACTGTACAATATCCCTTAGTTTTTTACGATTATTGTACTATTGTTACAATAATATACTGACATCATCATCTTTTTTGTACAAAATCCAGTACTTTACTTACTTAGTCTATGTGGCACAACAAAAAAAGAACCTTTCGGTTCTTTTTGTTATCAGTTCTTTACATCATCAATTCTTTTCATCATCAGTTCTTTTCATTATCAGTCTTTACATTATTAGTTCTTTACATTATTAGTTCTTTACATTATCAGTTCTTTACCATATCGGCGATGGAATAGTCAGATGTGTCTGCCATTGTCCTGATATTCTTCCTGAAACGCTCGTATCTGAAATAGCAATAGTCAAGAAAATCATCACCGTTATAATGCCTGATCAGTGCCCATACGGTCCACAGCAAATCCTGTGCCATCATATAGCATTTTATCTTTAATATCTCTTCGGGTTCTGGTAACTTATCATAGTAGTCCATTAGAAGCGCTTCGATAGATTCTTGTGTCAGTTTAGATTCAAGAATATAGGCAGCTACGTCCCAGCTTGGATCATTCATTCCGGAATATTCCCAATCAATCAGGTATGCTTTACCTTTGTCATCGATTATAAAGTTCTCCGGTACTGTGTCGTTATGGCAGGGAACCAGGATTGTTTGAACCATATTGATCTTCACAAAATCCAGCAACCTGGTTTTTAATTCGCAGTAATCAAAGAAAAAATCACCTTTTTGCTTTTTGACGATCTTTTCATACTTTGTCAGCTCTGACTGCCAATGAAAGATATTCGGAAAACTTTTGGCACTGGAGTGTAATTTTTTCAATAAACCGGAAACTGCTAACAGGTTAGAAGGATTACAGGGATCGGTAAGCGCTATGTTTTTACTATTCTTAATAAATTTGCTGATCTTAATTCCACTATATTCATCAAAATAAATACAATCAGAATTGAGTCCAAGTTCCATAGCTATATTATTATTGATTTTCTCAATTTTTCGGTCAATCATCACGCTGGTCATACCTCCAGGCTCACGGATAACATATTCTGTTCCATGGATGTCCATGATATAGTTATAGTTGGTTAGTCCTCCTGCAAAACGGGATTTGTCAAATATAATGCTTTTATCATTGAATACAGTCCGTAATTTTTTTTGTACGATATCTTCTATCATTTTCATTCATATCCCCCAAGCCTGATATATTTTGTTATTCAAAAACACTTCCTAATTTAAATAAAATCCATATTAATCTTTATGATTTCATTGCATATGGATTATATGTCAGGAATAATGTATTTCATATTTGTTCTTTACACTCCGTTTGGATTAGTGCCAGTCTATCATGCCTCTTTTTTTAAGTAAAGCCATTTTCTCCGAATATTATTGTAAATATGTTATGCTTTATTCTCTACGTCATAGTAATATTGTTCCAAAAAATCTAACTTTATAACTCATAATGTCTATAAAATGGATATTGTTCAAGAAAAGAAATTTTCTTCTATATTTTTCTCAATAAAAGGATACAAAAATACAAAAACGATAAGGTAAATCTTCAATGAAATAATTGTTTTGTATGATATCATGTATATCAACGTAATTGTTAAGCAATTAACGAGTCTGTAATGCACATCTAAAAAATATACTAATTTCTTCTTTTCATTCCTATATAAGAACGGAGGTAATAATCATAGTAGACAAGTTTATCTTAAAATCCAAAATTTATTTTAACAAACAATCGATACAGTATTTAAAGCAGATAAAAGGATCTCAGGCTTTTGTTGTTTCTGATTCCATAATTGAAAAGCTGGGTTATCTTCAAACCACAATCGATTACCTGATGGAGGCAGGAATAAGTTCTACTGTATTTACAGGTGTCAGACCGGACCCGGATATCAAGGTCATTGAGGACGGACTAAAGCCCTTTATCAAAAGCGGTGCTGATGTACTCGTAGCAATCGGCGGCGGTTCGGCAATTGATACTGCCAAAGGTATTCTCTACTCAGCAAGTATGATAGCAAATGCAGCAGGAACCGAATTTAAAAAGCCTCTTTTTATAGCGATTCCATCCACCAGCGGGACAGGCTCCGAGGTAACCGACTTTTCTGTTATAACCTACGAAGGTGAAAAATTATGCGTCATAGACGAATTCATCGCTCCAGATATAGCAATTCTTGATTCCACCTGTATCCAGCATGTCCCTCAGCGTGT
>DATMUM010000097.1:0-12061 GCA_035564175.1 Mobilitalea sp. | reverse complement strand
GAAGGTCTTATCATCAAAGGATATCGTCACTGACCTGACCTCACCCGGATCCAGAAAAATCTTAGCGAAGCCCTTCAACTCTTTTCTTGGTCTGAAAATATTCCCCGAACTGCAATGTACATATAACTGTGCTATTTCCCCTCCGAAGACCCTTCCTGTGTTCTTAAGGTTAAAGGTTACCCTGCTGCTCTCAACCTTCAGGTCCGAATACGCAAAGGCTGTATAGCTTAATCCGTATCCGAAGGGAAACATGACAGGGGTTTTTGTCGTATCATAATAGCGGTAACCGATGTAGAGGCCTTCCCTGTACTCTACACTGGCCTCCTTACCCGGAAAATAATGATAGGACGGAGTGCCCTCATAGCAAATCGGATAGGTTTCCGCCAGCTTTCCGGATGGATTTACTTTACCGGTTAATACCCCTAACATGGCTCCGGCTCCGGCCTGCCCCCCCAGATACCCGTGCAGTAACCCCTTCACCTTATCAGCCCATGGCATCTCCAATACCGACCCGCAGGAAAGTACCGCCACAATATTGGGATTAACCTCATATACGGCATTCAATAATTCCAACTGATTTACAGGAAGCTTCATGTCCTTACGGTCCAATCCTTCCACTTCCGTAACCTCATCCAGTCCCAGATATAGAAGAACAATATCTGCCCTTTGGGCCAGACCGCAGGCCTTGTCTATTAATAATCTGCTTTTGCCGCCATAACGGTTAAAGCCCGGTTCATATCCCATACAATTAAGTCCAAATTTTTCAAGACAGTTGACCGCATTATCAAGAACCGTCGGATTAACAATGGAGGAACCCGCTCCCTGATATCTTGCATTTTTTGCAAAGTCCCCTATGATCGCAACCCTGTCATTCGGATGAAGCGGAAGAAGATTATCTTCATTTTTAAGCAAAACAATCGATTCCTCTGCGGCCTTTTGCGCAGCTTTATGATGTTCTTCCACATCAAACTTCTTATGCGGTCTGTTAAAGACCTCTTCTGTTCCATAAATTAGTCCCAGCAACCGGTCGACACACCGGTCCAAAACCTCTTCCCTTATCCCCCCGCTTTTTACAGCCTGAATAATTTCCTCATTTGTCTCTCCTGCCGTCGTCGGCATCTCCAGCTCATTGCCGGCACAAAGTCCTGCCACACGGTCATTGCTCCCTCCCCAGTCTGTGATTACACAGCCTTCATAATTCCATTCTCCCCTCAGTATATCCTTCATCAAACGAAGATTTTCATTCGTATAGGTTCCATTCAGCTTATTATACGAGGACATGACCGCCTTCGTTTCGCCTTCCTTTATGGCTATTTCAAATGCAGTCAGATAAATCTCCCTCAAGGTTCTTTCATCAACCACCGTATCAACGGACATGCGCCGTTCTTCCTGATTATTTGCGCAAAAATGCTTTACACAGGCTGATATTCCCCTGGACTGTATCCCTCTGATATAGGCGGCAGCCATTTTACCGGCAAGATAAGGGTCTTCGCTGAAATATTCAAAGTTCCTTCCGCACAGCGGATTTCTTTTCATATTGATGCCAGGACCCAGAAGTACATTAACCTTTTGTGCAACAGCCTCTTCACCCAAATATTCGCCTATCAGCTCCCCGAGCTCTTCATTCCAGCTGTTTGCGACCGTAGCAGTTGTAGGAAAACAGGTTGCCGGGACACTTGGATTCAAGCCAAGATGGTCTGCCGCCGCAGCCTGTTTTCTAATACCGTGGGGTCCATCGGCGAGGAATATACTTTTAATTCCCAGTCTTTCAATGTCCTGGGTCTGCCAAAAATCCTTGCCGGACATCAGCGATGCTTTTTCTTCCAATGTCATTTTATCAATCATATCTTTATACTTCATCTCGGCTCCTTTTTAATACAAATATCCTTTTGCTCAATTATCAATACTTTTCTTAAAACTAATATGATATTAGTCTAGCACAAACAAAATATCCTGAACGTCTCGCTTCATAAACTGTTTGTTTTTTAACACAAACGGTAAAACATCTGATATTAGTTTTATCCATCCGCTCCATCAACATAATTAGTTAATGCTTCCATAAATTCATTTTTACGTGCTCTGCTGATTAACAGCGGTGTCCCCTTCACTATCGCGCAGCTATTGCATATGTTTTCTACATATTCCAAATTGACCAGATACCCTTTATTACATCGGAAAAAGCTCATTTTCTTCAGCTTTTCCTCTACATCCTTGATAGCTTCATTGGAACAATAATCGCCGTTCTCCGTATGGAAGATAAGTTTGTGTCCCTGGCTTTCTATCCACCATATCTTGCTGATATCCAGCTTTTGGGTGCCATCCCTGCCAGCTATAATCATGTAGCGCCGGCTATGGCGTTTTATACGTGTGATTGCCCTGTTCATGGATTTGACCATAGCGGCATAGCTGACAGGCTTAAGAAGATAATCCAGCGCATCCACGGCATATCCACCAATAGCAAATTGGGCCATATTGGTAATAAATATAATAGCCACCTCCGGGTCTGTTTTACGTATTTCACCTGCCGCTGTCATACCATCCATAAATTGCATCTGTACATCCATAAAAATAACTTCAAATTGAGCTCTGTAAGTCTCCACAATCTCATCACCATCCGAAAAAATTGTTATTTCTATTTTTTCTCCGCTTTCCTGCTGATAACGCATAAGATATTTCTTTAATATACGAGCATATACTATTTCATCTTCAACAATCGCAACACGAAACATTTTAACCTTTCTCCCTTCCTATTTCTTTTAATTAAGCATAATCCGTTTTTATCTTCTTATTCTATGTATAAAGTAATGCTATTCCTGCTATAGTTCAATTTTATCAGGTTTTATTTTTTTTATTTATATGTTGCACAAATTGCTTTTTTTAAAGCGTAATCTGTAATATCAACCAACACATTTATTGATCTCAACTTATTTCAAATATTATTGCACAAAAATATGATGCGTAAAAAGCTATTCAAAAATATCCGCAGCAAATTTATAAAAATATGCACGCAGTTAAAATGCCGGGAGTTCCGTATGCGATTCTAAGAAAATCACATACGAAACTCCCGGCATCTTACCATTATGATACAGCCGCTCTGAACTATAACCTTGTGCTTCATTATTACTGCTTATTCGACTTTATATTCATTTATTAAATACTATTTCTTATGATCGCCTGTCAGGTATAGGAATTAATATTCTTATTGCAAACCAATTATTCTCGATATGGATTGTCATTGTCCCTTCATACTTTTCTACAGCATAACGGATACTCTTGATTCCATAACCATGAAACCGACTGTCACCCTTTGTTGTCACAGGAAGTCCGTCATCCATGGTCAGCTTTGCCTCGCAATAATTTTCCATACGGATCATCAGAAAATTATTTTGAGCAAATACTGCTGCACGAATCAGGCGCAGCCCCGAATCCTCCAGCTGCTCTACGCTCTCAATGGCATTATCCAGTACATTTCCGAAAATTGTACAGATATCCATAACATCCATGAATTCCAGGAGAGTACCGTCAGCTACACAGGTTAAATTAATTTCATGCTGAACACAGTACATGCTTTTGCTGGTCAGAATTGTATCCAGTACGTTGTTGCCGGTTTTATTCTGAGCTTCATACAGCCTTATGTCCCTATCCATTTTCTCCAAATTTGCTTCCTTTTTCAAAGGATCACTTTCCGCGCGTATGATATTGATCTGATGCTTCATGTCGTGATATTTCTGGTTGATCAGCTCGATACTGTCTCTGGACAGCTGATACTGTTCATACTGCTGATTGAGAATATGGTTTATTGCATTAAGCTCCTGCTTCATATGCAGCTCCTGCCATTTGTCCTGTTGGGCAAAAAGCATGACAAAGCCCGCAAAATCAACCAGAGTACGTATATAAAGGATGCCGATGCCCACCTCCAGGCTGAAAGGCGTATCCTTATAGACAAAGCTGATATTGCTCATAAGAAAAGCAGCCATTGCAATCAGCACGGAGCTGAAAAATTCCCGCCTTGTTACCCCCAGATTCTTTCCTTTGGGCATATGACATCTTTCCAGCAGATATACCAAAGGATAAACTGCACTGTTGAATATCAGCATGAAGGCCACCGAAACCCATTGCTCCTGCCATCCGCGTCCGGTAAAAAAAATATATATCTGCCACTCAAAGGAAGCTGTAAATTCAGCCAGTACAAATGCCCTTGCACAACAGACCCCTGCGTCCAGCGCCGTTATCTCACAACTGATATAAATGCACAGATACATGAGCATGACCGCCGCCGCCATCCCCGGTATCCACAAGACCAGTGGAAGCACTCCGTTAATCAGCTGAAGAGCACATTGAAGCACCAAGGCAGCCGTCAGAACTAACCCCAGCCTTAATCCCGTAAAACGCTTTCTCATAATCAGGATATACACCACGCAGCCGGCCCATTCGACGATTGCCGTATACAGCCTGGGAATGTCGGGTATCATTGTCATATGACCTCGCCTCCCACATAATCCGTCAGTTCGTCCATGAAGGCCTTCTTTCTGGGGTGGCTGATCTGGAGCATATCACCGATTACTGTAACATCCATGATTTTCATTTGAATATCCATAAATATGATATCATAGACCGCCTTATACTCATATATTATATCATCGCCATCCGAAAACATCCTGATATCGATTTTCTCATTATTCTTCTGGGCATATTGTTTTACATATCCGGATAATTGATACATGCATTTCATGTCATCCTCAACTATGGCAATACTTATCATAGAATCCTCCCGGTTAATATATCTCCTCATTTTTAGAACCGCTTTATTTATATGATAGCATATTCTAATTATTCAATCCACTAAAATCCAGTTAAAATCCATAATATAGTTACAGTACAGCCCCAATGTCATCAAATTAAGCAACCAGGGACTTCTTGAGTATATAATGGAGGTGTGCATGTAACAGGAAATAGAGGCATTGAATTCATGGAAGACGGGCAGAATGAACTTGCAGCGTTGTTTTTTAAAGCAGAGACATAGACTGCATTGACATTATATTGGAAAAAATCCAATAATTCCTGTTTTCACTCCCGCATGTCTCGGTGCTCTTTATAATTTAGTATCCCATCTTCCAATGAACGGATCAACGGGGCTAATCCCCTTAAACTCAGAGCGTCCCAATAATTTGTCAATCACAGCATGAAGGGTACTATCCTTTAGCTTGTATGCATTCACAAATGTTCTGATTCTCGGCACATCCAATAAATGATAAGGATTTGCAAAGGATATAAATATGGTTGGAATCGCTGCCTGGAAGTTAGGACAGTTTGCTCCCATAGGCTGAGCCCATTCAATACGCACGGTGGTCTGGTTACTCTTCGTCGTCAGATTAGCCACATATACCAATAAATCATATTTACTTACCATATCATTATAGGATGCGGAAAAGCCTTCCTGAAAGCTGGCTGCCGGCTGATAAAGGCTCACTTCAAAGCCCTCTTCCTCAAATATATTCTTTATCTTTTCACTATCTTCATTTCTGTCGCCCGCAAAAACACCATTTCCGGTAAATATCGGATACAGAAGGATCCTTTTATGTTTCTTTATATCGATCGGTACAATATCCTGTAAATTCTTTACTAATGTTGCGGAAGCATCCGCAACCTGAAGCTCAATCTCCCTATGTTCCTTACAGCCGACAATCTTCCTTGCTTTTTCCATATCAGGAAGCAGTGTCCCATTTTCTTTCTTCTCCGGCAGCTTAAGAGCCACCTTCGTAGCCAGGATTCTCATTACTGCTTCATCCAGTCTCTCAGCCGTAATAGTGCCGTTCTTAACTCCCTCGGCCATAAACCGGTAGTCCTCTTCCAGATTCTTGGCAAACAAAAACATGTCGCATCCAGCCGCAATGGTATATGGAACAGCCTTATCACGGCTCATAGGGATACACATGCCCGCCATCGTAGTAGCATCTGTTATTATTAAACCATTAAAGCCTAATTTACCTCTTAATAATCCATTCAGCAATTCCGGAGCCAGTGTTGCAGGCATAATATCCTCATCCTTAATTCCGGGCACTAATTTTCTGGAATATTCCGGCTGCATTATATGCCCAACCATAACAGTAAGGGCACCTGCGTCAATACTTGCCTGATATGCGGCGCCAAAAGATGCGTCCCAATCTTCACAGGAAAGTGAATTGATACTGGTTACCAGATGCTGATCTCTTTCATCTACGCCGTCACCGGGGAAATGCTTGATGGAAACCGCCATCCCCTGTTCCTGCACCGCTTTTGTATAAGCAACTCCGCAGTCACGTACCAGTTTAGGATCAGAACCATACAGCCTGGTAGCCATGATCGGGTTGCGGAAATTGAAATCAATATCAATTACCGGAGCAAATGCATAATTAGCACCCACAGCAAGACCTTCTCTTGCACAAACATATCCCTGCTTTCCTGCAAATGCAGGATTACCGGTAGCACCGATCTGCATATTGGGACCAATGTTCGTACCTTCCTCAATAATTCCGTCACCGCCGGCTTCAAAATTCGCGGAAATCAGCAGGGGAATTTTGGATTCCTTCTGTAAATAGGTGATGGCCCTGCAGCATTCCTCCAACGGCATCGACCGGCCCATAATTCCGCCAATTTTATATTTATGTATCAGTTCGCCTAAATACTCTTCATCACTGTTGTACATGATGAGATGGAATAGCTGACCGATTTTTTCCTCAACTGTCAGCCCCTCCAATACGTTTTTCACCCATTCAACCTGTTTATCCTTGAGATTAAAAGGATTTTTCTTTAATACACCATAATCAAGCATATTTACGCCTCCTTTAATTTTTTAATAATTTTTTCCATCGTTATATCATTAAAACCGGGTAATATCATATCTGCTTCCGGAAGGTTTTGAGCAGTTCCGATACCTACGGCAAGCATTCCCGCATTATGAGCCGCTTCAATACCTGCAGCCGCATCTTCAAATACAATACAGCTGTCATAGGGCAGCTTCAAAAGCTCGGCACCCTTTGTAAATACTTCCGGGTCCGGCTTTGCCTTTGATACTACGGTACCATCGACAATTTCATCAAATAAGTCCATAATCTCCAGCTTTTCCAGAATGAGCCTAGAATTTTTGCTGGCAGAGCCTAAAGCAAGCTTATAACCCTTCGTTCTGGCATCGGTTAAAAATTTTTTTACTCCCGGAAGAATTTCATCTGATTTTAATTGGTAAATAAAATCAAGATAGATATTATTCTTTTTTGTGCAGTTCCTTATTTTCTCTTCTTCCGTCATGGTCAGACCACCGATTTCCATAATAATATCGAAGGAACGCATACGGCTGACACCTTTTAATCTTTCATTATCCTTTACGGTAAAATTTATCCCTAACTCATCGGCCAGCCGCTTCCACGCCAGATAATGATATTTTGCTGTATCTACAATGACTCCATCCAAATCAAATAGCAGACCCTTCTTTTCTTTCATATTAATCTCCATTCCGCCATACCATTACTAAAATTTCGTATCTTCTCTTCCGCAAAAAGGATCTACAGGATTCGTTCCTTTAAAACTGCTTTTTCCTACGATTTTGTCGACAACAGCAGATACCGTATCATCTGAATCCGAATAAGCATTGATATATGTTTTCATCATGGGAACATCAAGCAGATGGTAAGGATTGGCAAGGCTTATGCACATAGTAGGTATTTCCTGCGTAAACCAGGGGGAATTCGTACCGCCCATTGCTCCGTTCCAAAAAAGCCGTATGACTGTATTATTGGAAGCCGTCTGCAAATCTATTACATATAATACAAGATCATATTCCCTTTTAAATTCTTCCACCATTGCAGGTTTATCGGAAAATACCTGCCTTTCAGGTGGATCTATTACAATAAATCCTTCCTTTGTTAATAATGCCTTTATTTTTTCACGCAAATCTATCGTTTTTCCGAACAGCTTTCCGTCTTCAATAATATATAAAGCAATTCTTTTATTTTTTTCAGGAGAAAGCGGCAGTAAATTCTGTGTATCTTTTACCAGTGTGATGGATTTATCTGCACTCTCCCTTGCCCACTTTGCATGCTTTTCACATCCTATCAGCTCGGCAGCTTCTTCTCCCGGAACCAATGTTTTTGCTTTTTGTTTTTCAGGAAGCTTAAGCGAAGCTTTTAAAGCAAGAATGCGCAATACTGCATCCTGCAGTCTCTCATCTGTTATAATTCCCTTTTTGTAGCCTTCCATCATATAATGATAATCTTCCTCAAAGCTTTTGTTAAACAATATCATATCGATGCCGGCAGCTATGGAAGCCGGTATTGCTTTTTCCCTTGGCATGGCACAGGTATATCCAAGCATGGTGGATGCATCTGTAACTATCATCCCGTTATAATGAAGTCTATCTCTTAGTAATCCCTGTATAATAGCAGGAGAAAGAGTTGCCGGCATGTGTGCTTCCTCTTCGGTTAATTCAGGATTTATTTTTTTAGCCCATGCCGGTTGAGCGATATGCCCTACCATAACTGTCTGAGCACCTTTTTCAATCAAACCGCCATAAACCATTCCATAGGTGTTCATCCAATCTTCTGCGGAAAGTGAATTCGTTGTAGTATGAAGATGCTGATCCCTTTCATCCACTCCGTCACCGGGAAAATGCTTAATTGATACCGCCACACCAGCTTCCTTTGCTCCGCGCATATATGCCGCTCCCATATCCAATACTCTCTTTGCATCCTTCCCAAAGGTTCTAAGATTGGTAATCGGATTTCTGAAATTCATATCAATATCCACAACCGGGGCAAAAGCCCAATTGCAGCCTACCGCAGCACCCTCCACGCAGGAAACATACCCCAAATGGTATGCCTCTTCCGGATCATCCGTAGCTGCCACCTGCAAATTCATACCGTAATAGGTGCCCTGATCTGCAATACCGTTTCCGCCAGCCTCCAGATTTGCCGGTAACAAAAGCGGAATTCTGGCACTGTCCTGGAGATATTGATACGTTTCCCTGATTTCATCCGCCGGTCCTTTTCGATACATAATACCGGCAATGCTTCTATCAACTAATTTTTTGAGTACCTCCCTGTCCGATGTATATCCTACCGGGCAAAACAATTGGCCAATCTTATCCTCCAAGGTCATGGAACTGATTGTCTCTTCAACCCATTTAATATCATGGTCATTTAAATAAAAAGGATTTGCTTTTAAATCTATCATAATCAACCTCCAAAATCATATGTAACCGGCTGTCACAAATCATTTGATTTCACAGCCGGTTACTGAAACATCTATCCTTTTACAGCTCCTAATGCGATACCTTTAACAAAATACTTTTGTACAAAGGGGTATATTAATAAAATAGGGAGAATACCAATCACTGCAATCGCCATTCTTACCGTAGCCTGCGGTATATTGGCGATAGCACTTGAACTGATGGCTGAAGCCGAATTACTGGATAAATATTGAATATTTTTCATCATGTTATTCAACAACTGCTGTGTACTGTATAGTCTATTGTCAGTGATATAGTATAATCCGTTCTGCCAGTCATTCCAGTAGGCAACTCCAATAAACAAGCCAACCGTGGCGATGATAGGTTTTGCCATAGGCAGGACCACCCTGGCAAATATTTTAAATTCACCGGCTCCGTCAATTTTAGCTGCTTCAGTTAAAGAGGCCGGCACATTATTCTGTATATAGGTTCTTACCAAAATAACATTAAAGGCATTCAGCAAAAGGCCGGGAATAATTAACGCCAGTATGGTATTCTTTATATGGAGGTAATTCGTGTACATAATATAGGTAGGAACCAATCCCCCGTTAAACAGCATCGTAAAGAATATATAGAAGGAAAAAAAGGACTTTCCCGGAAACGATGGCTTAGCCAAAACATATGCATACAACAGTGTCATAATAATCGCTATGATTGTACCGATTGCAGTGACACATACCGTGATTCCATATGCATTAAATATCTGCATCTTTTCTTTCCAAATATAGGCATATGCTTCCAAAGTGAAATCCTTTGGAATTAATGAGTATCCCAATCTAATAATCGAGTCATTACTTGAAATCGAAGTGATTACCAGTAAAAGGAATGGAACCAGGGCGCATAATGTTATCAATGCCATGATAATATTAATAATTATTTGAAAGTATTTTTTCACTCTTCCTCATTGCTTCCCCTCCTAAAATAATGCATTTTCCGAACTGTATTTTCTGGTAAACCAATTCGCTAGCATAACAAGTATAAATCCGACAATGGACTGGTATACGCCTGCAGCCGACGACATACTGATATCACCTAAAGTCATAAGCCCCCTGAACACATAAGTATCTATCGTATTAGTTACATCCATCAAAGCCCCTGAATTTAGGGGTACCTGATAAAATAATCCGAAATCCGAATAAAAGATTCGTCCAACCTGTAATAAAAGCATTGTAATGATTGTCGGTTTTATCAAGGGTAAGGTAATATATATAATTTGCTTCAGCTTACCTGTTCCATCAATTGCCGCCGCCTCATATAGCTCCTGATCGATACCAAGTATGGAAGCCAGGTAAATAATAGCACTGTATCCCAAGCCTTTCCATACATTGATAAAAATCAGGATCGCCGGCCAATATTTTGGTTCCGTATACCAGGAAACCGTATGCAATCCCAATGACTTTAGAATTCCGTTGAGAAATCCGGTTTCACTGCTCAGAAACGCGTAAGCCAGATAACTTACAATAACATACGATATCATAAAAGGAAGAAGAATTACCGTCTGGTACAGCTTAATACATTTTTTACTTCTGATCTCACTCAGCAATATAGCTACCAGTACTGAGAAAATCATGGTTGCAAGAATAAATACAAGATTATATAAAATAGTATTTCTTGTGATTCGAAATGCGTCAGGTGACTTAAACAGGAATTCAAAATTGGAAAAACCCGCCCAATCGCTCTTAAGAATACCCTTTCTAAAATCCAGATTTTTGAATGCGATAATAATTCCGGCCATTGGAATATAGTTGTTTACTAAAATATACAGGAACCCTGGCAAAAGCATAATATACAGGGGCATATATTTTATAAGTTTCTTCTTAAAAGCTGCCACGTTATCACTCCTTATTTGCTTTTCGCCCATGCGTCAATCTGGGACTGCATATCGTCTATTACATTTTGAATTCCGGCTGATTCAAGCTCCGAATTAAACTTGCCCAGCGTTTCCTCCACATCTGCCATACCGGATTCCAGAATTGCACAGTATTTGCTCTTAACATTTGATATCGCTGTGATTTCATTTCTGATATTGGACGTATCATAAGCAAAACCGTAAAGCGCAGATTTTTTCGCATTATTATTAAAGTCCGCGAGATCTGTCCAGACCGTGGGGGAATCTGTTTCCCAAATGTGGGCAATCGATGCATTTCCGCTGATCCAGGTCTGATTCGTATATCCTACCGTGCTGCTATCCTTCCCGTCCGGGAATCCGATAATATCCTTAGCCGCATCCTTCACCTGATAGTCAGTACCTTCCACGCCGTAGAGGAATAAATTCTGTATCTCAGGGTCTGAATAAAGTAAATTGAGAAAAGCCAGTGCCTTTTCAGGATTTTCACATGCTGTGGGTACTGTCCATTGTGCAAAGGATACATTGCTGGTCGTAAGCGTGCTGTCCCCGATATAGGTTCCGACCATTTCCGTTCCGTTACTGTTTGTCTCCTGAGTGATAAATCCGGGACTCATCGAGCCAACGATATAACCAAATGCATTACCGGCGGAAATCAGACTGTTTCGGGTTTCCGTATTGGTTGCTGCATCTGGCAGAAAATATCCTTTTTGATTCCAGTCATAGGCACGCTCACAAATTTCTTTATATTCATCTGTTGCATAAATATTAACTGCCTTTGTATCGGTTGACGAGAAGGAAATACCAGCTCCTGATTGGATTTCCTCCAATTTAGTAGACACCATCCCATTTAATATGCCATCATTGACTACAGGCGGCACCAGAAGATTCATATCCGGATAAGCCGTCTTCACCTTACTTAAAAGTGCATCCACATCATCCCAGGTTTTTATAGT
>DATMUM010000096.1:0-8464 GCA_035564175.1 Mobilitalea sp. | reverse complement strand
TTGATACTGCCTGATGAAGCCTGAATCGTCCATTTTACAGGTATACCCTTCTGAACAACGATCGGAGAATAACTGTTTGGTGAAAGTGTCGTTGTGACGGTCTGTACTCCATCCTTAATTACAGCTACGCCACCGCTCTTTGCGGCAGTTTTAACAGCCGTGCTGGCGGAGGTCTTTACGATTGGTATAGAAGGAACTGCGATTCCGGATAAACTGGTACCATTGTTAAACATGAATAATCCCAATATGATAACCAGAAATGCACTGACCGTCATCATCTTATTGGTAAATTTTTTGCTAAGTAATGAACTGATGGTGCCAAATACGAACATTAAAGGTACCGTACCAACGCTGAACAGAAACATGGAAAATGCTCCTGCAAACATACTTCCCGTTGACAAAGCATAAAGCTGCATAGCCTGTAAAGGGCCGCATGGCATCAGTCCATTTAATAATCCGATGAAAAACGGACTGTTACTTTCTCTTAATGCATATATCTTTTTTCCGAAGATCTTAGGCATTCTTGGGTTAAATCTACGTAACCACGGGAGCACGTTCAACATATTCAGTCCCATGATAATCATGAAAACACCTGCGACGATCTGAACAATCCCTCTCATTGCTCCGGAAAAGCTGATAACGGAACCGATTGCACCGACAATACCGCCAATGATCGTGTAAGAGATCACTCTACCGGTATTATAAAGAAGGCTTGGGCGCAGCGAGGAAAACCTTTTCCCGGCTGCTCCCGCCTCTTTATCCTTAGGTACACATTGGGAGAGGCAGATACCGCCGCACATCGCAACACAGTGGATTGAGGTTAAAAGTCCGATGAGAAACAGCATTCCAAATCCCATATTCGCCTTTGCTGTCGGAAAGGCATTAAAGATATTGAAAAATCCCAAGCGGCTGATTAACAAATACGCTGCAAAAATTATGATTACGATGCCAATTAAATTGCTTGTATTATTCCGGCTGTTCCCTTTCTTCTTTATTTCCTTTGATTTAACTGCAATTTCATTTTCTTTAAATACATGGTAATCTAATCTTTCGATAATTCCTTCAATCTTTTCAAGACTTATGATATCCGGATTGAAAGTGACATCTGCTTTACCCGTAGAGTAACTGACTTTTGCACTTATAATTCCTTCCGTTGCTGATAGTTCCCGCTCAATTTTATTTTCACAATTAACGCAGGTCATACCATCAATCCTTATGATTTTGGAGACGGTTTTTGATGACATCGGTATCCTCCTTTTATATTATATACTTTCTCGGAATCTCAAGCCCTTATTTTATAAGGCTTTCAGACTCTATATTTATAAAATCACCCACTTTTTTCGCAAAAAAGCTTGACAAATAGTCAAAAATTTGTGGCGAAGCCAGTTGAATATATTATTTTTTCAACTGGAGGCGATTTTATTGTTACCTATTATTTCTGGCGGTCATGCCGCCTATCAAGATACCTTTGTATCTGATTTTCTTTCTTTTTACCCTAACCCGTTTGCTCTTTCAAAAAGCACATGGGAAACAATTATTGAATTTTGGTATCTGGATTTATCCCTTACCGATACTTTGATGCAGGGCTGCTATTCTAAGTTTGGCCCTGAACCACGTATGCCTTCCTGTATGCTTCGTTCTTATCTTTTATCCATCAAACTAAAAGTTACTTCTATTACCGTTTGGGCTTCCATGCTAAAAGAATGTCCTCTTTATGCCATTCTCAGCGGTTTTCCTGTTAATGATACTCCAGGCATTGGTACCTTTTACGACTTTTTTGACCGGTTATGGCTATCCGATTCTAATCATCTTTCACCTAAGGAACGATTTGTTAAGAAAAAGGTGAAAAAGGGTAAAAAGCCTGGTGATAAAACACCCACTGATACAAATAGCATCTGTTCAAAACTTCTTCCTTTTTTAGAAACACACCCTGTAAAAAACAAGCATCCTTTCCAGCTTATTTTTAAACTCTACCAACAACAGTTTTTGAATGTATCTGTACAAAATGGTCTGATTAATCCACAGAAGCTGGCCGTAGCCGGAGATGGCACCCCCGTAAGGACTTCTGCTAGAAATCGTAAAAAACGAATCTGTGACTGTAAGGATAACGGAATTACTGACTGTAACTGCAAGCGTTTATTTTCCCAACCTGACTGTAACAGCGGATGGGACTCTTCCCGCGAATGCTACTTCAATGGCTACCATTTATACATGTTTGTTGCCTCTGATTCCCACAGCGATTTACCTGTCTTTCCACTACTTGAACGAGCCTCCAGACATGATATGCTTTCTTTCCTGCATACCTTTTTCTCCATGAAGTCATACCTTCCTGAATTTAAGATAGAGAAGATGCTCCTTGATTCTGCCATGGATGCTTTTCCTGTTTATGACTACTGTCGCCGACAGGGTATTACTCCTTTTATTGACTTGAAAAAGACAAACAATGGTAACTATAAATATAAAGATGATTTTACTATTGATATGGATGGTGTTCCTATCTGCAAAATGGGTTTACGCATGCATCACGATGGTATTGAAAAATCGAAACATCGTGCTAAATTCAGATGTCCTAAAGCTGACCGTAATCGTGGCTGCTTTTGCGACACTCCGTGCTCAGATGCTAAATACGGCAGAACCGTACATACCCAGTTAAAGGATGATCCAAGACTTTTTAACATACCACCAAGAGACAGTAAGGAATGGAAAAAGGAATATGATAGAAGAACTTCTGTGGAACGCTCTAACAAGCGCGAGAAAGAAGACTATAAACTAGAAGGCGGCAGACACCGCTCCTCAAAGATGTGGTACTGCCGCCTTTATGCAATCATGATGCTACAACACCTTGATGCATGGGAAATACCCTCTGTAAAGGATTTCCAAATGTCATTTGCTAAACTCACCGCTTAATAAGTTTTTATGACACTTTTATTTTAAAGCATAGCAGCCACTATGTCTATTTCTTATGCACAAAATTTCTTATTTTCTTCCAAAACCACCAGTATTCAGTTTTAATCTGCGTCAGCACCGACAGGTGCTAATTCCGAGAAGTTATTTATTTATTTACTATCCTATCAGCAGTATGTGGAGATTTTATGAAGACGCAGAAAAAAAAGACTGTTACAGACCAGCTATGTGATAAGTTTCCTCATCTGCTTGATCTGTAACAGCCTTATTCTTATTCATTGGGATATATGTTATCCTATTCTATTGAATATGATTATGTTGCAAGAATTTACCAGATACCCTGAGCAAGCATTGCGTTCGCAACCTTTTCAAAGCCTGCAATGTTCGCACCTACTACGTAGTTACCGGATTTGTTATATCTTTTTGCAGCATCGTCCATGTTATGGAAAATGTTTACCATGATCTGCTTTAACTTCGCGTCAACCTCTTCGAAGGTCCAGCTTAATCTTTCACTGTTCTGGGTCATTTCGAGTGCTGAGGTTGCAACACCGCCTGCATTAGCAGCCTTACCGGGCACGAATAATACTCCGTTCGCCTGTAAATATTCTGTTGCTTCCAAGGTAGTAGGCATGTTAGCGCCTTCTGCTACTGCGTAGCAGCCATTCGCAACCAATACTTTCGCATCCTCTAATAGAAGCTCGTTCTGGGTTGCACATGGAAGTGCGATATCACATTTTACATTCCATACTCCCCTGCCCTCATGGTATTCGGAGTTCGGTCTGTACTTCTTGTATTCCGTCAGACGTGCACGGTTAACTTCCTTGATTTCCTTTAATGCCGCTACATCAATACCCTCCGGATCATATACCCATCCATTGGAATCACTTACGGTAACAACCTTAGCACCTAACTGCTGTGCCTTCTGGACTGCGTAGATCGCAACATTACCGGAACCGGAGACAACAACTGTCTTGCCTTTGATATCCTTTCCGTTAGACTTTAACATCTCTTCCGTTAAATATAATAAACCATAGCCGGTAGCTTCCGTTCTTGCCAAAGAACCGCCATAGGTTAAACCTTTTCCAGTTAAAACACCTTCATAGGTTCCTTTGATTTTCTTGTACTGTCCAAACATATAACCGATTTCTCTTCCGCCGGTTCCGATATCACCTGCAGGAACATCCACATCGGATCCAATGTATCTATAAAGCTCTGTTATGAAACTAGTACAAAATGCCAGTACTTCTCTGTCTGACTTGCCCTTAGGATCGAAATCGGAACCACCCTTGCCTCCGCCGATTGGGAGTCCTGTTAAAGAATTCTTAAAAATCTGCTCAAAACCTAAGAACTTGATAATGCCGATGTTAACCGAAGGATGCAAACGTAATCCACCCTTGTACGGTCCAATGGCATTATTAAATTGTACACGGTAACCTGTGTTAACCTGTACCTTGCCGTTGTCATCCACCCACGGAACCCTGAATTTTATCTGTCTGTCAGGTTCTACTAGTCTTTCCAGTAATGCTTCCTTCCTGAATTTTTCCTCATTCGCATCAACAACAGCCCGTAATGATTCAAGTACTTCTTTTACTGCTTGATGGAACTCAAGTTCTGTGGGGTTTTTCTTAACCACCAGTTCAATAACTTCATCAACGTATCCCATAATTTAATCTCCTTTGACTAAAATTGTAAAAAAGAGTATACTAAAAAAAGCAAATGCCCCTTTGTATTTGCGAAACTATTATACTTTAAATTGCTAAATTATTCAAGTAGATTTAATAATTATTCATTATTGAATAAATATAATACCCTTAAGCTGACAAATTGCTTTTATTCGCCGCCTCGTTTATAATGCCCGATAAATAATACATTATTACTCTTACCCGAATACCTTGAAATTGAAGGTATTCTTTTTTCATGCAATATGTTATAATGCAGGATAATAATAATTCCGCTATATATGAAGGAGACCGTTATGGCTTTAGATGGTTTAGTAATTGCAAACGTTGTTCATGAACTTCGAGAAACCTTACTTGACGGAAGGATTAATAAGATTGCCCAGCCGGAAAAGGATGAGCTCATCCTGACGATTAAAGGTCAGGCGAGAGAGCCGTATAAGCTGCTGCTTTCCGCAGGAGCAGGCCTTCCGTTAATTTATCTGACCGAGAATAATAAACCCAGTCCCTTAACTGCACCGAATTTCTGCATGTTGTTAAGGAAGCATTTAAATAGTGCTAAGATAATCGATATTAACCAGCCCGGTTTTGAACGTATCATTAATTTTAAGATAGAGCATATGGACGAGCTTGGAGACCTGCGAATAAAGTATCTTATCATCGAGCTTATGGGTAAGCACAGTAATATCATCTTCTGCGATGAGGATATGACGATACTCGACAGTATAAAAAGGATCAACCAGTTCATCAGTTCCGTCAGGGAAGTGCTTCCTGGAAGGAGCTACTTTATCCCTGAGACTATGGAAAAATATAATCCTCTGACAATCGATTACGCTACCTTTGCAAGTGTCATCCTAAAGAAACCGATGACGATCGGAAAGGCGATCTATAACAGTCTGACCGGCATCAGTCCATTGATAGCAAATGAGATCTGTTACCGTGCTTCCATTGATTCCGAGGAAGCTACCGCTACCATAAACGATGCTGCCGGACTGCATCTTTATAATAATTTTGAACAGTTGATGTTGGATGTTAAGAATGCATCCTTTGCTCCGAACATTGTATCGCTCGATGGCACTCCCGTGGAATTTTCAAGCGTTGCTCTTACCTGCTTTGAAAATCACGAGGTCCAGCCATATGAAAGTGTATCCGCAATGCTTGAGACGTTCTATGCGGCGAAAAACTCCGTTAGCAGAATACGTCAGAAATCCGCTGATCTTCGTAAAATCGTTACTACTGCCATCGAACGCACCAGTAAAAAATATGACCTCCAGCATAAGCAGCTTCAGGATACGGAAAAAAGGGATAAATATAAGGTGTACGGCGAGCTGATTACTGCCTATGGTTATGGGCTGGAACCAGGTTCAAAGGTTCTTACTACAATCAATTACTATGATGATAAGGAAATCAGTATCCCCTTAGACCCCACGATAACTCCGATGGAAAATGCAAAGCATTATTTCGAAAAGTACAGTAAACTGAAACGTACCTTTGATGCATTGACGTCACATATTCAGGAAACCTCTGAGGAACTGACGCATCTGGAATCCATCCGAACGGCTCTTGATATTGCAACGGATGAGAACGATTTAACGGAATTAAAGCGTGAGCTCACGGAATACGGTTATATTAAAAGGAAAGCCATACTTCGCTCCGGAAAACCCGAGAAAAAGGCTAAGAAGACTCCGAAGAGTAAACCTTTCCACTTCATTTCTTCGGACGGATATCATATCTATGTCGGTAAGAATAACTTTCAGAATGACGAGCTTACCTTCCAGTTCGCTGACGGCGGGGACTGGTGGTTCCACGCAAAGAAGCTGCCCGGCTCCCATGTTATAGTCAAAGCTGGCAGTGCCGAGCTTCCGGATAAGACCTTTGAGGAGGCCGCAAGGCTGGCAGCCCACTATTCGGGTGCGAAGGAAGCCGATAAAGTTGAGATTGATTATACGATAAGAAAAAATGTCAAGAAACCAGCCGGAGGAAAACCTGGGTTTGTTATTTACTATACGAATTATTCCATGGTAACATCTACGGATATAACCGGAATAACGCAGGTTGAATAGTAGAGGAGTATATTTATGATAATAGCTGACTACCATGTACATTCCAGCTTTTCCAGTGACGGAAAAGCAACGATGGAGCAGATGCTTGAGCAGGCGATAAAGCTGGGTTTAAAAAAGCTTTGCTTCACTGACCATATGGATTATGATTATCCTGCTGTCAGTGAAAATAATTTCATATTTGATCCAGATAAATATATGGAGAAGTTATCCTCCTTGAAGGAAGCCTACCGGGACAGGATTGAAATCCTGACCGGAGTTGAACTTGGTTTACAGCCGCATCTGACAGACCGGTTAAATAAGCTTATGGAGAGCTATCCCTTTGATTTTGCTATCGGTTCCACCCATGTGGTAGATCATATTGACCCCTACTATCCCGAATTCTGGGAAGGCAAAACCAGGCAGGAAGCAGTAGCCGAATATTTTCAGTCCATTATCGATAACTGTAAGGCTTTCTCGGGTTTCAATGTCTATGGTCATATCGATTATATTATCCGTTACGCTCCCAGCCCGAACGGAGTTAAGATGGATTACAGCTATAAGGATTATGCCGATATCCTGGATGAAGCTTTAAAAGCAATCATTTCCTACGGAAAAGGTATTGAGGTGAATACCGCAGGTCTAAAATACGGACTTGGCTATCCTCATCCGAAGGCCGAAGTACTTAAGCGATACCGCGAACTTGGCGGCGAGCTTATTACCATCGGATCCGATGCACATCGGACGGAACATCTATGTTACGATTTTAATGTGGTTCCCGAGCTCCTTACCTCCTTAGGTTTTAAATATTACGCAACCTTTGTTCAGGGAAAACCAGTTTTTGAAAAGCTTTAGTTTAATGATTTATATATTGAATGTCCTCCATATAAGTATTTACAATTCTGGTAATCGTTGATAGAATATTTTTGTTATTAATCTATCACTAAGGATCACCTATCATATACTTACTAAGGAGGACATCATTTTGTTCAAAAAAATATCGAAAGTGCTCGTACTCACTCTCATTCTATCTCTGGTAACATCTCAGACTGCCTATGCCAAGCTTACCTATTCCAACAAAATGTTCGACGGAAAAACCTACTATCACGACTACTATTTATATGTTAATTCGAAGGAAATAAAATCACCTTCCATGATTAATAAAGATTACACGAACTATATACCTCTGAAAGCAGTTGTTGAAGCTATGGGAGATAAATGCACAATTTCCGGTAAAACTGCAACAGTTACGCAAAAGAATAAGAACAAGCTTATATTTACTGCCAACAACTCTAAATATAAAATCAACGGTAAGACAGCGCAGTTTGCAAATCAGTCAGCGGATCTTGTTAACTACACAAATTATTATCCAATAATCAAAAACAATGTATTTTATATACCATATGGTAATCTTACTAAGTTATTCGGTTACGATATCCATGAATCATATACACAAGGCAAACCAACTTCCAAATCACTAACTGATACAACAAAATACTATATTGGCAAAGCACCGTCATATTATTATAAAAAGTCCGAGTTCCCTTACATCTATCAATATGAGATTGATGCAAAGCCTAATAATCCGGGTGATAAGCTTAAAATCCTTCCAAAGGAAAATTTCACTGCATTTAATAAGACCTCCACAACGAAGGATCCTGTAAAGGATTTACTGCATTTTAGTGATACAATGCCCGATTTCGTAGTCGATGTACCAAGTAAATTCCCTGGTTATAATACGGACACCAGTGATGCAGTAAAGAAAAAGTATATTGATGCGCTCAGAAACGGTACATATCAGCCTGACCATACCGATTTCGGATATGATGCGATTGGATTTTACAG
>DATMUM010000095.1:0-2846 GCA_035564175.1 Mobilitalea sp. | reverse complement strand
CACAACTGCACCATTATGGTAATATGTGCTTTCGGTCGTATCCTTACCGTCCTTATCTTTTACTGTCTTTCTTGTTACTTCCATGGTTGAAGATTTTCCACCAATATTAATGTCAACCTTATTAAGTGTTGTAATATTTGGAATTATAACAAATTTATTTAAAAGATCAAATGAATTGTAGGTAAGCATCGGATCGACATCGGAGGTACTCATTGTATATACTGCATTCGAGCCATCTTTTCTTACATAATAATTGTCACCTGTATCATCCTTATTACCAATAAAGATTTTAAACTCGTTTGGAGTGTAAACGGTCTTCTCAGTGACGTCCTGACCTGTTGTAGGATCCTTCTCCGGTTTGTCAAGCTTCTGTGTTGAGGTCTCGTTATAACCAACATAAATGGAAGCACCCAGTTCACTTAAGCCATATTTACTTAAGTCCTTAGCGTTATAATCTACACAGCTGGTGAAATTAAAGGCTGCGTATTTCTTAAGTAATTCTGATATTTTTGAAGAATCCGCTGTATATTCGCCATCATACGGCTTATTCATTACCCATGAATACATTCCGGCTCCGGAATTGTCCAGTCCATTATTCTGATTGTTTTCGACATCAAGATTATTACCATTCTTTTGTTCGATATCAAGATGAGTAATATTCTCAGCTGTAATGGTTGGTCCACTTTCCACTTTCGTCATATCCATTACACTGTAGTTAAGATTGTTACCATAAGTCGTAGCAACAAGATATACCTTACTGTCATCATTTACCTGGGCGTAGTAACCATTCTGCGTAGCCGCTTCATTTCCGACTTTAATTGAAAGTGTTGTTCCATCTGCCTGCGTAACCTGAAGAGTTTCCACAGGAGTTGCGAGTCCATAGTCAGCTAAGTTATCCGGTTTTTCATTAACAACTTTGATTGCTCTCACTTCACTGACGAGATTAAGCATATTCTTAACATTGTTTTGGTTGATCGGACGATCGGGCTCATCCTTCGATTTCCATTCTTTATTATCCAAAACCAGTGTCATATCTGCACTCTGATTGGTAAAATGAACGGTATTGACCTTCGTTGTATCAACCTTAGCAAGGGATAATAAATCCGGCGGATTTTCTGTAGCAGAAGAATTACTGCTCCGGTTACTGTACCAGACATAGAACCCGATTAGAACGACCAATGCGAAAAGAAGGGAAAGCAGTGTAACTGCATTCTTTTTCTTCCTTTTTGACATTATCTTCTCCTCCTTCTGTAGGTAACAACAAAACCAGTTACAAGAATGAGTAATGGCAATATTCCGATAACCATAATTGCCCAGAAAATAGCCTGCTGCTGAGTCACTTGTATAGAATCCTCCTGCACACTCTTTGTTGCAATTGCAAGTGAACTTGTATCACCGCCGGTAAGGAAGTTAACCGCACCAACTAAGATATCTGCGTTATACTGTAAAGAGTTGTCATCGAATGCAAGTTCAGAAGAAAATACAACCATCTTAGAATTAATATTCTTATAGGTATCGGTTGAAGCAAGACCCACATAGAAAGGTCCATCAATATCGCCGGATTCTTTCGCTGTTGTATTTGACTTCATATTTACTTTCGAATATGCCTTATCCGATGTCTGTAATAATGGTTCTACTGTTAAAGAGCTTCTTTTGCTGTCGAGTATCTTAAGGCCTGAGGATACCGGTGAAATAAAGGCTCCTTTATTATTAATCGTACTTTGCGTAATATCGTGAGATAATATCTGCGGAACCAAATAGTGAGGATAGTTAGGAACGTACATGTTCGAATCTCCTTCGAAAATGACACCGTTCTCCAAATCGATTCCGTAATTATTTATCAGGGAGGTGAAGTTTTTGAGTCCATAGGAATTATAATCTGCTGTAACCAATACTTTACCGCCTGCTGCCATGTAATCCTTAATCATGGTCACCTCATTCTCGGAATAATCAGAGGTAGGCGTATTGATATACAGGATATCACAATCCTTCGGAATGCTGCTTGTAGTTAAGGTCTGAATATCCTTAACTTCGATGTTCTGTTTATCCATCTGAGCTTTAAAGCCGGTTCCAACCGCTGTCTCGCCGTGTCCACCGACTACATACATAATAGGTAGCTTTGTTGCGGTTACATACTGTATAGCTGAAGATATCTTTCCTTCTGCGTCGATACCCGTCACGTCATACTGGTATGTTTGATAATTTGGCTCTTGAACCATCATATCATTGTAATCAATGTATTTTGCCTTATTCGTTTTGTCATTAACAACAATAATGCTGTTGTCATTTACCTTCGTACTCTTATCCAAATACTGAGCAGCAAAGTTAGGATATAATACCGGATCCTTTTCAACTATTTTAATATGGCTGGATAAGGTTTCATATTTCTGTGCTATTTTCTGAATCATAGCATTCTCATTGCCTGATTGAACAAGATAATATATGGTGATGTCATCTTTTAAATTATTCGTTAGCTGTTTTGTACTATCGGATAAGGAATAGTACTTCTGAGAACTCATATCAACCTTTAAATCCAGTTTTGATACGATCATATTAGCAACCAGGACGATGACTATCACAATAACAGACATTAATGTTACATAAGCTCCGCTGCGGAACTTTCTTCCGGAAAAGGATTCTTTAATTTTTCCGATAAAGCTTTTCTTATTATCATTATCATTCATAAATTCGTTCACTGTATCGTTCTCCTTTCCCTAACTCCATCTCTTCTTTTTAATGACCTGTGTTGTTAAAAATGTAAAGATAAATATAATACTTATATAGTAAACAATACTGGTTAAATCAAATATACCGATACTGAATGAGTTAAATCGTGTGAGTACCGA
>DATMUM010000094.1:0-4303 GCA_035564175.1 Mobilitalea sp. | reverse complement strand
TCATTCTTCTTTCCATACATACCTCCATACGACATGCGATATCTGAGCACCTTTTATACGAATTTGTAGCAAATGGATCGCTTTTCTCACATTATAGCATTTATTTGACATAGTGTCATTGCCAAATTCGACTTTTTATTGATTTAATATATTTTATCAGATCATAACAGGAACTGACAGTACTGAAAAAGGTTATCCGGGAATCTCATCCCGGACAACCTCATCATAAACCACCCTTATGGTAAGCATGGATTGACAGGATAGACAAATCATAGGTTTCAATTCAATAACATGTCACTGCAAAAAGTATAGAGGGCTTTTTAAGTGCTGTGAAATGATATTGTCCAACGCCAATCTGCTTTTTATTCTTTTTGTTATTTCCCGCTCATCTCATACAGCCTACTTCAACTTTGATTATTAATCACAGATCATCGGCGCCTAATAATTAATATGCTTCCAACGGTATGTCATCTTGAGCTTCGGATAAGAAGGCCATTTGTGATATGTTATACTTATCCTAAGGCCAGTTCTGTGATGTTATAAGTTACGCTATTGAAATAACCTGCTAAAAAATCGACAGGAAGTATAGGAAGGCAGGGTCGGTTCCTCTGTCCGGGGCACGGACCAGACCTTCCGTTGTAATTCATTGCTTATTCGTGTTACCTTTTTATCGTCTGCCTGGGGAATAAAATACTTCCAGGACGCGCTGCCGTGAATAACCTTTGTTGCTTCTGTAAATCTGCTCAGCTTCTGAATATCCCATTCCGAACTGCCTCCGACTACTATTTTCGTACTGCATCGCAGGAATTCCTCCCGGTTAGAAAGAAAATCCGTACCAAAATCAAGGATCAGACAATCATAGGCTTCACCGAATATGTTAATGATACGGTTAGAAGTAACCTCCTTAAAGCAGGTAATCTGATGAAAGGAGAAAGAACCATCCCCCTCCTCATTCCAATCATATGCCTCCTGTATCAGCATCATATCATGATGATTGTTACATTCCAAAAAGGCAGTCTTTTTGCCCAGCTCTTCACCCAGGTAAAAAGCAAGCATCAAGCCTGTATGAGTCACACCGACACCATGGTGGGTTCCGATCAGTCCGATTACCTCTCTTCCACCACCAAAAGGCCCGTTCATAATCTTATGGAACAGCATTGGCTTTCGCTTCATCATCCTTCTCTCACTTTCCACCAAGATATTTATACACTCAGCCTCTCCCTCAAAGTAACGGCCAGCTCCTGAAAAAGCTCCAATCCGTTCTTAGAGGTTATTCTCATAAAAGGATCCGGTTCATATGGTATCCGATAACAATTCCTGAGTATCATGCTCTGCATGACCCTCCGAAATTGAATGCCGTTCATAAAATTAAATAAGTATGCAATATCTTTATATTCTGCTACCATATTGAGAACAGCTTCGGAATATTCCAGTTCCCAGTCCTTGGCTCCAAGAATGAGCAGCTTTATCTCAGCATTTAAAAAATCAGACAGCTTCTCCCTTGTAAGAACTCCATAATCCTGTACAATGACTTGATATCCCCGGCAATCCTCCTGTCTGTTGTTTGCCCGCATCGGTATCCCTTCGATACAATAATTTTCATCCTGGATACCAACAGCTTCATAACGATTTAGAATTGAGCGGACACATCCGCTTTCGTTCTTTTCCTGATATAAGCAGTGATATCTCTGGCTAATGGCATAATTGCAGAAGCGTATGGCAAAATGCGTTACCCCTATCCTTTGCTGCGTCCCGGCAATTGCAATTTTCAAAGTCTGATTCGTTTCAGACTCGAATTGGGTGTTATGCTTCATTTCTGATAAATGTTTTATTAATTTTGCTATGGAGGCATATCGTTGGGATGGATGATATTTCAGACAGCGGTTGATGATATTCTTGAGCTTCCTGGAACAGTGTCCAACCCGATCAATATTTTCAATCCCCTTAAGATCTTTTCGTATCGGAATCCCACTTGCCATATAATAAAGCAGCATTCCGATGCCATACACATCACAGCGTTCATCGATCCTGTCTTGGAGATAAAGCTCCGGTGCTGCATACCCTCTGGTTCCCGCATATCCCTGTCCTTCCGATAACTTGTCCCGATAAACGGCACTTCCAAAGTCGATCAGCTTCAAGGTTTCTTCCGATACAATAATATTATCCGGCTTCAGATCAATATAAAATATTGGACTTTCGATGGAATGTAAATAGTGGATTAACTCACAGAGTTGTACTGCAAATTTGATTATGATATCTTCCCGAGGTATGCCCCTAATCGAGATATAGTCCTTCAGAGTCTCCCCTTTTAGATATTCTTCGACAATATAGGAACCTTCTTCATTTTTTTCAATATCATAAATAATAGGAATACATGAATGTTTCAGATTTTTTAATATAAATGCTTCATTACGTTGTAAATCATATAAGGGATGGTTTTTAGAAATAAACTTGATTGCGCGATAAGAATTTAATAAGATGTGTTCAGCCAGATATACCTCAGCAGTGCCTCCCCTGCCAAGTAATTCTATGATTTTATACTTTTGAAACCAGATTTCCTGCTGCATTCTCTCCTTTCCTATCAGAATTACGCATAGAACCAATTCATTTATATTATATACAGATAATGGAATCACTGCAACCATTTTCTGACTGTCCATTTCAACAAACTTTTTGCAATATTTTGTAGGTTTTTCACTTGTCACAACCTGCCTGAAATTGTAGTAATTGGACGTCTATTAATATAAATTTCATATCTATGTGTATTGACTTTACCTACTTTTTAAATTATACTTTTTTTACACCAATGGTTGATTAACGTGCAGACGTCTAATCATTTCCTCTTTAGTACAGAAAGGGGTGTACTTTATGAAGATTGAAAAAATCAGTGACAACCAAATAAGATGTACCTTGAATAAGAGTGATTTAATCGACCGTGAGCTGAAAATAAGCGAACTCGCTTATGGATCTGAAAAAGCAAAAGCATTATTCCGTGATATGATCCAACAGGCATTTTACGAATTCGGTTTTGAAGTAGATGATATTCCTTTAATGATTGAAGCCATTCCGGTATCAACGGAATGCCTCATCTTAGTGATAACCAAGGTAGAAGATCCCGATGAACTAGATACCCGCTTCTCCAAGTTTTCCTCTTTCAATATTCATGGGAATTCTGAAAAAGCAGAGGCTGACGAGGAATCCTACGCCGATGAAATCATTAACAGTTTTGACTCGAATGATGATGATTTGAATGATGACATAGAAGACAGCTCCAAGGAAGACTCCGCAGAAGAACCGGATGTTCCGGAGGTTGAAGCTCAATCAAGACCCGGTTTACATGTTCCTTCCAAGTTGACTAAGATATATTCCTTCCACTCCTTAAAGGAGGTAGTTGAATTAGCATATATTATGCTAGGCACCTATAATGGTCGTAATACCTTATATAAGAACCCGGTAACATCGACTTATTATCTGGTAATCAGCATTTCAGACCATACACCGGAGGAATTCAACAAGATTTGCAATATCATTTCAGAATACGGTAAAGTAGAGAGAGCGACCTATGCAAGTTCTACTTTCTACGAAGAGCATTATGAAATCATTGTTAAGGATCATGCATTACAAATCCTTTCCGTGATGTAAGGCATTGCAGGTATGAACCTGTAATGATGTATCTTATGTATCATTACAAAACCAAGGAATAAAGGGGTGTTATAACCAATGTCATTGAGTTAAGACATTGGTTATAACACCCCTATTTTTATTGTTCCTATGCGCCGAGCGCGGTCAGCTTGGCTGACATAATTCCAACGTAAATTTTAATTTACGTTTTGCGCTGAGTGCGCATCCACGCGGAGCGTTTTTTATCTCATAAGACGATCTTTCTTATGAGATAAAAAAAGGGAGTGATTTGTTCACCCCCTCTGACAACTTCATTATTCACCGATTTCTGCCTGAATTCTGTCCATCAGCTCTTCCGGATCTAAGCCATGAACCATAGCTGCTTCTTCTAAGGTCTCAGCCTGTGCGGATGGGCATCCAAGGCAGTGCATACCGATATCCAAAAGTACCGGGATAATATTTTGATCAACAGAAATCGCCTGTGCGATTGTCATGTCCTTTGTTATAGTTGCCATAATAATTTCCTCCTTATAATAATATATTTAGGCATTTGTGAAATGCCTTCAACCCATTGATTTTACTGGGTTTTTGTTACTCGTTTTATATAAATTTTTCTCCGGTAGTAGTATAATAGTAAGTGTCAATCAAACCAAATAATACCACGCGGAGGAAAATTTATGTC
>DATMUM010000093.1:0-12371 GCA_035564175.1 Mobilitalea sp. | reverse complement strand
AGTTCAAGGTATTCTCTATCTGCTGTTGTTAGTTCGATTGATATAGCTTTTCTTCCCATGATATATTCCTCCAAAGTTTTATATAAAGAGTATATCATAGGATGAATATATAGTCCATTTATTTAAAAGATATTATACTAGAACAGTTTAAATCCTTTTGCCATAAGACAGAAGCTATTGCTGCGACATGCGGAGAAGCCATACTTGTTCCTGATGTAACTGCCACTCCTCCAAAACCGCCGGTAGACAAAATTTGTTCACCAGGTGCCATTAGTTCCAAATCTTCTCCTGTAGCGCTGCTATCACAACGATCACCATTGCAATCAACTGAACCAACTGCAATAACCTCATCGTATGCTGCCGGGTATTCTATCACTCCATTATTTCCAGCAGCAGCAACAATCAGAATCCCAGCATTATAAGCATCCTTAATCGCTTGCCTTAGGGCTTCTGAATCTGTTGTAGTTCCAAAGCTCATATTAATAATATTCACCTTATTATCTATTGCCCAATAGATTGCTTCAACAACCCGGCTTATCGGTGCACTGAGATTTTTGTCTAGTACTCTCGCTGAATATAATTCAACATTTGGGTTGATTCCGGTAATTCCGTCATCATTATCTTTTGCTGCTATTATACCAGCTACACTTGTTCCATGTCCAGTAATATCCTCGTATATAACTGGGATTTCATCCTCACCGGGAATAAAATTCTTGCGTAAATATACATCAATATCCGTTGTAAAATCAATACCCGAATCAATGATAGCAACTTTTACTTTCTGACCCGACTGTGTCTGAACTTCGGATGCTTTTACTGCCTGAAGATTCCATTCGGTCTTTGAATCCTTCGATGATTTTTTTATTACTTTTTTATCATGTTTGTTCTTTTGAGTTTTGATCTCTTTCCAGCTTTCTTTATCTTGTATCTGGCTGCCTTTTACATAACCGTCTTCTTCAACTACTAAAATATCGTCATTCAATTGTTTCATTTTTGAAGCTTCATAGGGTGTCATACTATACGTATTGACACTGTAATTACCATCAGACTTTGAGATTACCACATATTGCTTTGGTGAAGAATAAGATTCTGCAATTGCATTCATATTCACAGAGCTCGATAAAATACCACATAATACAACCATAGTTAGCGCTTTTCTTAATACTGCATTTTTCATAATTGTTTCTCCCTTCATAGTAAATTAGTGACTGAGTGAAATTAGTACATTTATGTCCAAAAATGTAATATAATTACATTTTCTTAATTTTTAAATATTTGTATATTTTTGTCAATATATAACTTCCCCATTAGGTATAAAGTATTATAATCGTTCGTGTCATTGCCACAAAAGACGTATAACAGCCCTTTCCCCTGCATCATTCGCCATAGACTATTTATTTACAAAATAAATGAGCGGACGCATCTCTCTTAAATAGAATAATGCGTCCGCTCATATTTCATTGCTTATTTCTTTTATTTACTTATTTCCATTCCTCTTGTTCTTCATTTATTCGTCTTTGTCAGTACATTCGCCAACGCTGCAAACTGCTCGAGGGTTAGCGCCTCGCCACGGATATTTTCCGAAATTCCCAAGGTCTCCAGTGCCTTTTGTATCTCCTCCTTGGAAAAGGACAATTCCGGCGAATTGTTCAATCCATTGACCAGCGTTTTACGTCTTTGGTTAAAAGAAGCCCGAATCATCTGAAAGAGCAGGCGTTCATCCGTAACTTCAATCGGAGCCTTGTCGTGCAGCGTCAGATTAATGACTGCAGAACCGACATTCGGTCGCGGCATAAAGCAGTTCGGCGGGACATTCGCAGCGATATACGGCTTTGCATAATACTGGACAGCCAGAGAAAGGGCACCGTAATCCTTGCTTCCCGGTGCTGCCTTCATACGGTCTGCTACTTCCTTCTGAACCATGACCGTAATATTAATGAGCGGAAGATGCCTTTCAAACAGATCCATGATGATCGGTGTTGTGATATAATAAGGCAGATTTGCCACTACCTTAATCGGCTTACCCTGATTGCGCTCATTCACCAGTGCATTCAGATCCAGTTTCAGGATATCACTATTAATCACCGTTACATTGTTATATTCTGAGAGGGTATCCTCCAAAATCGGTATCAGCATCCGATCAATCTCAACCGCTACAACCTCTCTTGCATTTTCACAGAGATACTGAGTCAGTGTTCCAATACCGGGGCCGATTTCCAGAACCAAGTCCTCCTTACTGATATCTGCCGCCTGGATAATTTTATCCAGTACGTGCGTATCAATCAGAAAGTTCTGTCCGAACTTCTTCTGGAATACGAATTTATATTTGTTCAATACTTCTATTGTATTTTTAGGGTTTCCAAGCTGCGCCATTCTTTTCCTCACATTTAATTTTATATTGATTCTGGCCAATCTTATGATCAGAATTCATCAATGAAGTAAATGTATCACACTTTTCTTATATTTTAAACATTTTTATTGCTTTATCCGACTTTATAAAGGCTATATTTTATAAAACCGCCTAGCATTCTCATTCGTAACCGTTACTACTGTTTCATAATCCACTTTTTTAATACGGGCGATTTCCTGAGCCACATAGGTTAAATAAAGAGAATTGTTTCTCTTTCCCCGATTGGGTACGGGAGCAAGATAGGGGCTGTCCGTTTCAAGCACAAGCTTGTCCAAAGGAGCATATTCTACAACCTCCTTCAGCTTTTTCCCATTGGTAAAGGTAACTACTCCTCCTATTCCAAGGTAAAAATCCATATTCAGATATTGTCTTGCCTGCTCTACTCCATAACCGAAACAATGAATGATAGCTCCAATCTGATCTGCGTTCGCTTCCTTTAGCATATGATAGGTATCGTTGGCTGCATCCCGGCTATGGATGATCACCGGCAGCTTCAGTTCCTTTGCCAGTTCCATCTGCCTCATAAACCAGAGCTTCTGAATTGAACGATCCGGCGTATCCCAGTAATAATCTAATCCGATTTCGCCGATGGCAACATTCTTTTGATGTTTCGCTTTTTCCCTAAGCCAGGAAAACCGCTCTTCATTTAATTCTGCACAGCTGCTGGGATGAATTCCAACCGCTGCATATACAAAGGGGTACTGCTCTGCCAATGCCAGCACCTTGTCCACGGTACCAACTTCTGAGCTTACATCAACGATGCAGCTTACTCCCTGCTTTGGAAATAGTTTAAACAGCTCTTCCCTGTCTATATCGAAGGCCTCATCTTCATAATGAGCATGTGTTTCAAATATCATAGTCTGTCCTCTTATTCTTTGGCTATTTTGTAGTGATAATTATACACTAGCCCTCTTCCCATTTCAACACGCGAAACATAGTACCTATTTGTGCCTTGAATTAAAAACTAAATTCTAGTTTCTTCTTTGCGGGGGGATTTGCATTTACACTAAGCCTACATATCTATGCAACGGCAAAATAGTCCGGCTTATCGTTGCACAGATAAGCACGCATATTTATAAAAATAGGGATATATAAAACCAAAATCTCATATAGCAGTAGGATTTTTGGTTCTATAATACCCCTGATTTCTTCAACCTTTGCCGGACATCTGCAGCGTTAACTACTGTTCCTTGTAATTAAAATTTTGTCTGCCGACGCCTTCTTTTCTTACATTATGATTCTGGTTCTGATCCTTCGGTTTCACCGAGTTGGTTACGGTGTTGAACTTCTCTTTTTCTTTTTTTTGATTTTGTTTTTCACTTTTGTCCTTATCCATATGCTTCACCTCATTTATAAGATAAACGTTAGCTCATACACCCGTACATTCCTGTTTTATGATTGTACGCGGCATGTATTTAGTATGTTTTCTAAGCTGCAATTTATGTGGATCTCATTGATAAACATGATTTTCTGCAACTAAGGCTTTATTTTCCGCAACATAGTCTGTAATGCTTGAAAAATAATGGTAAAATTAGTATAGTGAAATCGAAATGGAGGTGCACCCGTTTGAAGATTCATATTAATGAGGATCCAAAGCTGCAGGAAACGGAGATAACCATTAACTGCAACCGGATCAGCGCAGAAGTGGAAAAGGTTATTTCCATGCTCCGGGTCCTGGACCTGAAGCTGACCGGTAAAAAAGACAGCCAGACATACATTTTAGATGCGTCAAAGGTACTTTATATTGATACCGTGGATAAGAAGACCTTCTTCTATACCAGGAATGAGATTTACGAATCTGAACTCAAGCTATATGAGCTGGAGGAACAGCTGGCAGCCATGGACTTTATCCGCGCCAACAAATCCTGCATTTTAAACTTTAATCAGATTATATCCATCAAAGCAGATATTGACGGAAAGCTGCTGGTTACGATGAGCAACAATGAAAAACTGTTTGTATCCAGACAGTATGCACCGATCATAAAGAAAAAGTTAGGGGTGAAATAATGGAACATAAAAATAACTTAATCCTTAAATTTATAGCACATACATTAATCCTATTCGCATTAAATATTCTGGTGCTTGCATTTTTTGCCCACTTATTCGGGGAAGGCGCCAAGCCCTTATCCACCCTGTATCAGTTAGGTTCCAAGGGCCTTGCCACCTCAACCATGCTGCAGGTTTTATTAAGCTCTGCCTCCGTCATAGCCTTAAAGAACCTTTTCTACTCAGAAAAGATTATTCAAAAGCTAATGACCCTATGGAGAACGGTGCTCATGCTCTTTAGCGTCTTGATCATTAATATATTCTATATTCTTATCTTCGATTGGTTTTCCGTGAATAACCGTTATGCCTGGGCGGGTTTTCTGATCTGCTTCGGTGGCGGCTGCATCTTAAGCTCTTTATTTATGATCATTAAAACTAAGCTGGAAAGCAGACAATACGATGAATTACTTCTGAATTATAAAAATCAACATGAAAGGGATAGTGAAAATGAATAGTATCAGCCTTCAACAGGTATCCAAATCCTTCGGCACGAAGGAAGTACTGAAAGATATCTCCCTTACCATACCATCCGGTGAAATCTTCGGCTTACTGGGACCCTCCGGCGCCGGTAAAACCACCTTAATCAAGATCATGACCGGTCAGCTCTCCTATACCGGAGCTGCAGAAATCATGGGTAAAAGCTGCGACCGCCTGGATCGGAGCATCTACAGCGATATCGGTATGGTGATGGATAACAGCGGTCTATATGAAAGATTGTCCTGTTACGATAACCTTATCCTGTTTGCTAAAATCCATGGCATCAGTAAGGAAGATGTAGCAAAAATACTGCAGCGGGTAGGCCTGAAAGACGTTAAGGTTCTTGCCGGCAAGCTCTCCAAAGGTATGAAGCAGCGATTAATTCTCGCCAGAGCTCTCCTGCACCACCCAAAGATTCTGTTCCTGGATGAACCGACCAGTGGCCTGGACCCTGCTACGGCAAATGAAATCCATTCCCTTTTGACAGAGTTAAAGAACGAAGGTACTACCATTTTTCTCACCACCCACAACATGGAGGAGGCTCATAAGCTCTGTGACCATATCGCTCTTTTGAACGAAGGGGTCATCGTGGAATTCGGTATACCGGATGAATTATGCAGAAAATACAATAAGGAAAATACGATTACTATCTTAGACCGAAATGGAAATACCGTGACCTTTCTTAACAATTCAGGTGCAGCTGACCGCATTGCCGAATATTTTGCCAATGACAATGTGGAAGCAATCCATTCCTCGGAACCAAATCTGGAAACCGTTTTTATATCTTTAACAGGAAGGGAGTTGGATATCTGATGCGTATTCCGAATATTACTGCTTTATTTCAGAAGCAAATCAAAGATGTACTTAAGAATATGCCCGTGCTCGTTCTATTTATTGTTTACCCCATTATTGCTGCGGTCATGACCAATGCCATGAGTGATCAGCCGGAGGTGGGAACCATGTTCCTGTCCATCTTTGCAACGATGCACTGTGCCTTTACACCCATCGTTGCAACCTCCAGTATCATTGCTGAGGAGAAGGAGAAAAATACCCTCCGGGTGTTGATCATGTCAAACGTAACCTTAAGAGAGTATCTTTTCAGCATCGGCGGTTTTGTACTCATTGCAACTCTGATTACCGGAAGCACCTTTTTGCTGATACAGACACAGTCATTGGTAAAATCCTTATTATTCCTTGCTTCCATGGGAATCGGCGGACTGATCTCAATAGCCCTTGGAATGTGCATCGGTTTGCTTTCCAAAAATGCAGCTGCTGCCAACGGTCTCGCAGTTCCCTTCGGAATGGTTTTTGCCTTCCTGCCTATGCTGGCTAATTTCAACAAAGGGATTGAAGCTGTCTCCCGTTTTACTTACGGTCAGCAGGTCAGTTACCTATTTGCAGGCAAGCCCTTTACGGTATTCGGGGTTGTCATCCTGTGCATTAATTTTATCGCACTGATCACGGTATCGACCCTATTGTATAAGAGGAGTATCGCTGAGGATTAATATCAAGAATATAATTCTTACTGAACTAAATGAATTATATTTATTTCTGATAATTTATAAATATAAAGAATAACTTAAAAGCTGTTACCCTACAGTATCTTCTACTTTTATTATGTAGATATACCTATAGTAACAGCTTTTATTACTGATACTGTGTAAACAATAATAGGAGAATGCCTAGCTTAACCTTATAAATACTCTTCGCAGTAGATAATATAAGTGATACTTTTTACAGTAGTTCAAAAAGTATATCGATTTAGCATGTTATATCAATTAGATTTGGTAAAATTACTCCTGATTTATGTTTATACATTCCCCTCATGAACATAGTTAAGATGATTCCTTGCTATCTCTGCAAGGTGATATACCTGCTTCACCGGTGTTGCAGCCCGGTCCTGCATCTGCCATCTTGGGAAGAAACGAGAGATATGAAGGGGAATGTCCTTGCTGACTCCGGCAAGCCAGCCGGAGAGCTCCTCCATCTCCTCTTCACTGTCATTCTCACCGGGTACAATCAGGGTCGTAACCTCCACATGACTTACCTTGGAAGCTAGTTCAATGGATTGCTTCACGGTTGCAAGATCTCCCCGCAGCTTATGGTAATACTCCTCTGTGAAGCCCTTCAAATCGATATTGAAGGCATCAATCAATGGAAGCAGATCCTTCAACGGCTCTTCACAGATGTAACCATTGGTAACCACAACATTCTTCAACCCCTGCTGCTTTGCCAACCCGGCACAATCCCTGACATACTCATAGCCGATTAGCGGTTCATTATAGGTGTATGCAATGCCGATATTGCCGCGGTTTTTCACGGACAAAGCCTTCTCCACCAGCTCCTTTGGGGCGACATAAGCGGTATCGATCTCGTCACTTCCTACCATGGAGATATCACAGTTCTGGCAGAAGGGACAATTGAGATTACAGCCATAGCTTCCGACGGAAAGGATTTTACTTCCGGGATAAAAATGATACAGTGGCTTCTTCTCAATTGGGTCAAGGGCAAGGGCTGTCAACTTACCATAATTATCACTGATGATCTCTCCATTCTTATTGCTTCGTCCTTTGCATAAGCCGATATGTCCCTCTTCTATCTTGCAGTGGTGGGGGCAGATTTCACACTGTACTCTCATTTATATCTCACCACCTCAAAGCGTTCCATCGTAAACTTCTCATTATCATAAATTCCAGCCTTCTTCCTTGCTATGGAAATCTGCTGCTCAATTGTATCTACGCCCTCCAGATTCGGAAGCAGCAGACCCCGTTTCCTTCCGGAAGTAACGATTACACCGTAACGCTTAACATCCAGCTCCGACTGGTCCTTAATCGGCTCTGCCTCTCCAAGAACGTCGACACTATAGACCAGCTCAGGCAGCTCATCTTCTGTAACCGGGGGAAATCTTGGATCCTCAGCGCCGGAGCTGACCGCGTTGCGAAGAATTTCCTTCGCGATATTCTCCGTCACCGGACTGATGGTGCCGATGCAGCCCCGCAGGCTGCCATGCTTTTTCAAGGAAACGAACACCCCTGCCTTACGTTTTGTCATATCCTCCATAAGACCCTCCGGTAGCTTCGCATATTTACCCGTGGTTATATAGGTTTCCAGGGAGACTCTCGCCAGATGCACATAGGGATCCTCATTCTTCTGCATCTCCCTGGCAATTGCTCTCTGCTTCTCCGTAAATATCTGATCAAAGTTCCTTTGTTCACTCTCTCCGATCATCTTAAATTCACATACCGCATAACCCACGCCGAAAGTACCCTCATAGGAAAGGAGCTCCGGGGCAACCTCTTTCCCGCTTAAGGCTCCGGCCATAATAATAAAGGATCTCAGCCCGCATTCTGCTGCAGAGTCACAGAAGTCCGGTGTAAATTCCATAAAGTGCAGGAAGTCTCCCGCTTTCATCGCCTCCGTAATCTCCTTGTCAAACTGTACTCCCTCCTGTGCGAAGCCATAAGGCCCTTCCTCCTTCAGCTTATGGGAAAGGTCACCGCTGGCAACGAATACAATTCGCCTGTTTAGCTTCTCCGAGGTCTTGGTAATACATTTTCCCAGACGGTAATGCTCCGGGAAGGACAGGCCGGACAAGCCGATCCGGACCAGCTTATAATCCGATAAAAACTCATTGATAAAATATAAGGGGACCATCGTTCCATGGTCCAGCTGTGGCTCCTTCTCTCCAAGGGTGCCTGCTTCAATGCCCTCTTTTTCTGCACAAGCCTCCAAGGCTTCCACAAATTCCTCATCATATTCTACCTGGAAGGCAACCTTCTTGGCACCAAACCTGCCAAAGTCACCTCTTGCCGTCTTTCCCGGGGAGATATGAAAATAATCGGAATACATGATGCTATGGGGAGAAGTAATAATGATGGTATCCGGCTTTAACGCAGCGATACGCTTTGCGACCTCCCGATAGCTTTCTACTGACTTATTGACTACTCTTTCCTGACCTTTCCCCACCTCGGGAACAATAAGGGGCGGATGAGGAACGATAAATGCACCAACGAGTGCCATAGTAACACCTCCGTGACAAATTAATATTAATTAACGAACATGCCTGTAAGGCTACGATTGAATCTCCGTTAGCGGTGAGTATCCACATCTTATAGATAGTTTAAGGCTGGTTAGGTCTGAATATACGGGTGAAAACAATTTCCGATTATAACATTTTCTTATAAAGTATCACCCTTACATTACCAATTTCTTTCCTAAATATATAACTTTCTGATTTTTTAGTAAAGAAGAATCAATCATATTTATTATTTCATTGAGGTCTACTATTAGCGGCAGAAACGCAATCGGGATTGATTTCATCCAGAAAAAACCGATAACAACCAACATGGTTATTATCGGTAAGTCTATCTAAACATTACTGTAATATCTTCAACTTTTATACCATCCCAATACAAAGTGACTTTATCCCCTATATTCACTGCTTTATTATTATTGTAAAATAGCAGTATGCCGGTGTTGGTATGCTTCCTGATTTTTGTTTTAACGGCCCCAAATTTGGGTAAGCGCATTAGCCCAAGCCTTTGATTTTGTTCCGTAATTAAATAAGGGGACTTTTTGGGATTTATTTTATCCGGACGTGATATCCAATAACGAACATCGATAAAGCTTCCGTCCCCACTAAAAGAAACCCGAGTCACGATAAGCTTTTGTCGAATAAGGCGATATGTTACGAGATGCCAGAAGTCACTGATAAATTTTTTGATTTTCATATTAACCTCCAATTTTCTAGAATGAGCACTTGCATTCTTTCCAGAATGCAAACACTCCTTCCGTTATACGAATCCTTTTATATAATCATATCCTTCTATGCCATATAATCAGATGGTGCATCTGTCTGTATCATAGTTAATTGTCCTCCGGGGTAGTTGCTGAATGCAGGAGTAGCAAGTGTATTTGTATTCGTAACCTTGTAATCATCATGATTATGCATTGGATAAAACTGCGGGAAGAATTCATGTTTCGCACACAGGCTTACATAATTAACGGTTTGTGTATTCTTGCAGGATACCGGTTGGGTTGGAACATTCGCTATTAAAGCAGGATCTATCGCTTGTATCGCTGACATTTGCTCACATAAGGACGGAATCATATCCTGACCTTCGAAAATATAACGTCCATATAATGGCTCTTTGTTGTCAGCTGTCAATAATAAGTCATGTGTTTCACCGGATCCTATTGTTTCAGTGAAGCCCATCTCCATCATGTCCTGATTCATGTCCATTGTGTGTTTGTGACCGGAATGCATGGACATTTCATCTAACATTTCTGATATGGTTAAGAACGGACTTGGATGAGCATCTTTTCCTATTACTGTAAAATGCCAGCCGTGAATATGCCATGGAACCACTGCATACCCCATATTAATCATACGGAGCAGGAATTTATCATCCGTTTTTATATGGACATAGGATTCATAATTGATTTGTGCAACATTCGGGTCACTTCCGATTGGAGGTGTCTGCGGATGCGGCAGCAGTGTATCCGGGAACGCCCGGCCATTTACCAGCCAAAAATTAGGCTTGAAATCTGCATCATTAAATGCTAACCCAGTCTGGAAAGCTGTTTGAACTGTTTGGTGCCATTTCAGATCTAGATCAGACAGCAGCATGACATATTCTTTATCAAAAAAGGTTTGAATATTGTTATATGCAAATTGTCTATGACTTGCATAACGTGGTATTTGATACTGCACCTCACCTTTATAACGCCAATGACCGCAATGATCCATCTCAATGGAAGCAGCTTCAAGGCTTTCAACGGAAGGATAGATAACTAAAGCCCCGTACATACCCATCTGCACATGCTCGCTGGCTTCCACGTGACAGTGATACATATAGGTTCCGGGATGCTCCGGTAAAAAGTAATAAGTGGCTGTAGGCGGCATTTGACTCGGTCCTATCCACATAGGAACAGCAAAGGAGGATTCAGGAAAACCGTCTATCTGCGTGGCTACATGCGCACCATGCAAATGGATGGTATGCGGGTCATTGATTTGCGCAACGGGCATACCAAGATTAATAAGCGTTATATATAAATGATCTCCCTGCTCTGCCCAAATGATTGGAGAGGGGATTGAAGCTGTAGTTTGCATTGCCCATAGCTTATTCCAATTCGCTGGATCCTTCCAGTTCAATGAATTATCTTCATAAGTGATTTTATCGTCTTCTAAAACCTGAAATAGGCCGCCGACAAATCCAAAAACATAGGTTTTTTGCAGCGTGTCTGTTGCAGGGCATAGCTCCTTCGTGGTCGGTAAATCTATAAAACCATCGGTAGCTAATAAGACATAATGCCTGATTGTCATTGTTCATCACCATTCTATTTATTATTAGAGTTAAATCTATTAGAGATAGATAAAATAACTCTTATTATAGTATATTATGTAGAATTATAAGTGTTACACGTATGATTTGTCGGATGGGAGCTTTGGGTATATGCGAATAGAAAGAAGCCTTGGGTAAGATATCCATAATGACTTGCTAGGTAGATTGTCGGGGCCAGTTTATCATAGTGCCGGCTGTACAAATAGTACCGGTTATTTTATTAATACTGGATATACAAAGAATACTGGTTATACGAAGAAAATGCCACAAACTACATTTTATTTCTTGTAGTTTATGGCATGTCTTGATAATCAGTTACATAATCTCACTATTATTATATCCAGTAATTCCTCTACAATTCTCGTACCTTCCGCTTCTACCTCCAGTACTTCAACAATCTTAATCAGATTACGGACTGGCCTTTTCCTTGTGACCAACCCGGACAAGATATTTTGTAATAAGGAAAGCGAAATCTTCTCCGGGATTACTCCTTTTACTGCGGCCGGGTATTTATCTGCCAGATTATCTACAAGGGTCTGCACCATCTGCCTGTTTATAATCATTCTATCAATCCAACCCCGATCACTAATACTAGCGGCTCAGCCTGAATATCATATAAAAGTTTAAGCTTCTGCTGTTCATCATTACTCTCGTTCAACGGAACCTGCTTCGGCTCTCTATGTAACAAATAATCAGCTGAACACTCTAGTACCTCACAGATGTAAAATAATAAATCAATGTCCGGATAACCAAAACCTCTTTCCCATTTTGATACCGCCTGAGGTGTTACCCCTAATCGAAGACTTTGTCTACAGACTGAAATTGCTATTGTATATAACTATCATTACTTTTTGAGAAAAGACAGGATCATTTATATTTTATCTTTACAATAATTACAAATTTAATCTTTCTTTCGCCCAATCAGAAATCACATCTCCTTTTATTACTTTATCTTTTAGGCATTTGTGAAATGCCTTCAACCCATTGATTTTACTGGGTTTTTGTTACTCGTTTTATATAAATTTTTCTCCGGTAGTAGTATAATAGTAAGTGTCAATCAAACCAAATAATACCACGCGGAGGAAAATTTATGT
>DATMUM010000092.1:0-5590 GCA_035564175.1 Mobilitalea sp. | reverse complement strand
TGAAGCTTCAGTAATCAGGTTTTATTAAAGACGCATATAACGATAGAATGATTTATATAACTTAATAAAAGCTTAAGTTTATGTTTTAGATCTACATGAAAAATTAATACGAATATATATAAAGGAATATTTTTAAAAAGTAAAACTTTACTAAAATGAGAGCCCTATACGTTTTTCAAAAGATTAATTCGCTGTAGTTTACGGAAGCGAATCAAAGAATAAATTGTTGCTGTATAGGGGGCGAAGTTATTAAAATTCACTTTTTAAATAGTGTGCCTGCAGAACATGAAAATCTCTGATTTTCATGTATAAAGTTTGCAGGCTTTGTAGAGAGGAATGGTAATTAATATGGAACAATTAAATAATGTTCTTCCGACGGCGTTGGAAGAGAATCCGGTCGCAGCCGTGAATGCTGATAATTTAAAGAAGAATTCACCCTTGCTTAATAAAGTGCGCGAAAAATTCGGAGTTTTCGCAGGTTTAAGTCTGATTTTTGGATGTGCATTTGCATTCTTATTTTACAAGGCGGGAATTGGAATTAACTATTTTATTTTCTCTGTTGTAATGGTGTTGCTACTGATGCTCACAATGAAAAAACTGGACATTCCGATTAAAAAGGCTACATCGGCTTACTATGCAGGAGCAATTCTTCTGGGACTTTCCTCCTTCCTGACCTCAAGTATCATTCTCCAATTTCTGAATACGATTGGAATTATGCTGCTGTTAGATCTATCCCTACTGCATCAATTCCATGAGGATAGCCGATGGGATTTTCTGAATTTCTTTGGCCGAATGATAGGTTTATTTTTCTTAAGTATCGGAGCGATTGGCGGGCCGTTTATGGATGGCTTAAATTACTTTAAAAACACGAAGCTTCTGAAAAATGATAAGATATTGAACACGTTACTGGGAGTTATCATCGCCATACCCCTATTGTTCATCATCGTAGCATTACTATCCAGTGCTGATCTGCTTTTTGGAAGCATGACAAGCAGCATATATAGTTTCCTTTTCTCCTCCGACATCTTTTACGTAGTGATCATGATACTGTTCGGATTCTTTGCCTGCTACTGCATCATCTGTGCTTCCGTTCGCAGAGCAGGAGCCGGTGATGAACCTAAGGAATGGAAAAAGGCTGATCCCGAGATAGCGGTTACAGTATTCAGTTTACTTAGCCTGGTATATATCATTTTCTGCGGAATACAGGTGATGTACCTTTTTACGAATGGATTATTTGTATTGCCTGAGGAATTTACCTTTGCAGAATACGCAAGAAGAGGTTTCTTCGAACTTCTAACCGTAACAGTAATCAATCTTGTACTTATGCTAATCGGTACCACCTTTTTTAAGGAGAGTAAAATACTCCGCTTCATGTTGTCGGTGATGACGGCAGGCACCTTCATCATGATTGCATCAGCAACTTACCGAATGCTCTTGTACATCGGAGCTTATAACCTGACATTTCTCAGGGTATTCGTACTTTTGTTTCTTCTCATCGATACACTGGTGCTGGGTGGAGTCATTGTGTACGTTTATAATAAGAAGTTTCCTCTGTTTGGCTACTGCGTCGCGGTAGTATCCATCTGCTATCTGGTATTCTCCTTTGCAAGACCGGATTACTTCATCGCTTCCTATCATGTGAATCATGAGGCAACACTGGACACTGAGGATGTAGAGTATTTGACCAGAGAGCTTTCCTATGACGCAGCACCCGTATTATTGCCGGTACTATCAGACAAAAACAGTATAACTGATAGTAATACATCTATTCGCAACGGTTATGACAGTAATACAGTTGGAGTAGAAAGCAGTATCTCAGAATATTATAGAGGAATTAATGCTTCAAGCAATAGAAGAGGAATCAGGGATTTCAACCTGTCAATTCATACTGCCGCAAAATACGCAAAACAGTATATGGTAAAATAGGAATAGAAGTTTCTATATTATATAGGATATATTTAATAAGAAAGTTAAACATAAATTTGAAAGGAAGTCCGGTGATCTGCGTCCTGTCTTTTTGACAGGGACAGATCACCGGACTTCCTCAACTTCTTTACCATTTCAACTTAAACCCGGTTAGATATTATTTTTATCCCATTCTGGCGACTTTTACACCTCATATTCTTATCTAATATTCATTGATTAAATCATGATCATGTAATTCTCAAAGACTCTTAATATTATGATTATTCACCAAGGCATCATCGTATGTCAGTAACAATTGCGACAAAAATTGCACCAAGAATAAATAATAGCTATAATACCAGGATGTTCTTTAATTTCATATAACTCAACTGTCATAAATAATTCTAATTTAATTTCTGTAAATGGGTCTCATATTATTACCCACTTTTAATCCATATTTTCATTTCCTTTTCACAAAATTATGTTATAATATGCACAACGAGAAGGTTAGTCCGAACAACAAATAAGAGAAAGCATAAGCAAGAACACGAAATTTTTAAACCTAATCTGTGTAGCATCGAAAACAAAATAATTTATGATACCTAGAAAGCTTAAAATTCATAAAATCAGTTATACTTTAAAAGAATAATATTTATCATCAACTGTCATTATACACATATAACATTTGCTTATATTAAGCTGCAGCTTTGTACATAGCGGGATGAACCGACGTTCCAATTCATCCTTTAACTAGTAAATACATATACTATACTCAAACTTCGCAGTTCAAATCTGTAATATTGCTGGATAAAATCAGTATTAAACTTAACCTAATCTATTATAGTTTATTTAGCCTTTAACCCTGGCTCTTTTGAACAAATGTATAAATACATTGATTACCTTAATACCAAAAATATAAAAACGAAAGGAAATGAAAATGGAACAGAACATAGATGTAAACACTCAAGACTATAAGGGATATACGGTAGATGTCATTATCCCGGTCTATCATTCCGATGATAAATTAAATCAACTGCTTACCATGCTGTATCAGCAGACAGTGAAACCAAATCAGGTAATTTTACTACAAACAGTGGAATATACAGGACAAGTTCAACCGGTTCCTGAGATATACGGAAGTAACATTTCCGTTATTCCGATTGAAAAGAAATCCTTTGACCATGGCGGTACCAGAAAATATGGTGCATCCCTTTCCGATGCGGATATCCTGATGTTCATGACGCAGGATGCGGTACCGGAGGATGAGTTTCTGATCGAGAAGCTATTGGAGCCTTATGAGGATCCTATGGTTGCCGCTACCTATGCAAGACAACTTCCGGATGCGAAGGCGGATTTAGCGGAACGCTATACAAGGTATTTTAACTATCCCAAGAACAGCAGAGTAAAGGACAAATCTGATCTGGAGGAGCTTGGTATTAAAACCTACTTCTGTTCGAATGTATGTGCAACCTATCGGAACTCCGTCTATCGTAAGCTGGGTGGCTTTGTTGAAAAGACGATATTTAATGAAGATATGATCATGGCTGCAGGCATGATCCGCATGGATTATAAGATTGCCTATGCCGCCGAAGCGAAAGTTGTACATTCACACCGCTATTCGTATATTCAGCAGTTTACGAGAAACTTTGATCTTGGTGTATCCCATAAGCAGTACGAGGATATTTTCCGTGGGATAAAGTCGGAAACGGAAGGAATCAAGCTGGTTAAGAAGACATTACAATTTCTGATCGAAAAGAAGAAATACAACCTGATTCCGGATCTGATTATCAACAGTGGATTTAAATATCTGGGATATCAGCTGGGTGTCCGCTATCCTATGCTGCCCAGGAAATGGGTTATCCTCTTTAGCATGAATAAATCCTATTGGAAATGATGTGAAAGCAAAGGAGCTTAAGAACCAATGAGCATGGTAGCAATCGTAATGACAACCTATAATGGAGAGAAATACGTCGGTGAACAGATTGAATCCATTCTATCCTCGACCTATCAGGATTTTGAACTGTTTATATATGATGATGGGTCTAAGGATGATACCATGTCTATTCTTCGGATGTACGAATCCAAAGAACCGGATAAGATACATGTGTTTAAAAATGAGACTAATCTTGGTGTAACCAGGAATTTTCTTCAGGCGATATGCAGGACAAGGGCGTGCTATGTTATGACCTGCGATCAGGATGATGTCTGGAAGCCGAATAAGATTGCTTCAACGTTAAAAAGACTAAGGCAAATGGAAGTGCAGACAGGCAAAGATGTCCCTCTTGCAGTATTTACAGATGCGGTAGTAGTTGACAGTGATTTAAATGTTACAGATAGTTCGTTTTTTCAATCTGGCCATCTTGATCCGAAAAAAACGGAGTTGCCAAGACTTTTGATGGAAAACAAGCTGATTGGCTGTACTGTTATGATCAATGCTGCACTCAGAAAAGTTCTGCAGGGACGGCGCCTCCCGGTAAATGCCAGGTTTCATGACTGGTGGATTGCATTGATCGCTGCATCCTTTGGGAGAATCGGCTACTTAAATGAAGGCACGCTGCTATACCGCCAGCATAGCGGGAATGTTGTTGGCAATACCGGCTTCCTGTCTTATGTGATGAACCGTATCTCCTCCTTGGAAAAACAGAAAGAAGCGATATGTTCATTAGAGCGCCAGGCCGAGGAATTTCTTGCAATTTATGGTGATATTTTGGCTGATAATAATCATGCAGTTATAGAGCAATTTTCAAAACTGAATAACGTAAACTTTATAAAAAGGAGATTTGTGATACTGCATAACGGCTATTTAAAAACTGGCTTAATACGGAATATTGGGCTTATGTTTATCGTGTAAAATTGTATTTTTATGCAGAATTATTTGTATTGTATATTTATTAAAAATTATTAAATATGCCCGATATCAGTACTTGACAAACGGAAAGGTAGTTGTTACAATAGCTTAAAACTTAATCATCTTATTTTTATACAGCAACAGAAGCCCCATTACAGAGTGACATGTGGTGTCGGGCTTTTCTTATAAACAAAGTTGGCTGGAATATGTTGTAAGTGGCAAACTGGTTGCTGTTACATAGAGAGAGGAGAATGCTATGAAGAGAATGGTATTGTCAATTCTTGTGGATAATACAGCCGGTGTGCTTAGCCGAGTAGCTGGTTTATTCAGTAGAAGAGGATATAACATTGACAGCCTCACAGTAGGTGAAACTCAGAATCCTGCTATTTCAAGAATGACTGTTTTAGCGCATGGAGATGATCAAATTTTAGAACAAATCCAAAAACAGTTGCAGAAATTGGAAGATGTAATTGAGATTAAAGAACTTGCGCACGGAGAATCTGTTACAAGAGAATTGATTCTTGTGAAGGTTTGTGCAACAGAGAAAGACCGACAGGCGATCATTTCAATCGCAGGCATCTTTCGCGCAAAGGTAGTAGACGTAGCATTGGAATCTCTTATGATTGAGATGACGGGTAACCAGGATAAGATTAATGCTTTAATCAAATTGCTGGAGCCTTATTACATAAAAGAACTGGTAAGGACGGGCATTACAGGTCTTTCCAGAGGTACAGGTGATATCGAAGATTATATTGATGATTAATGTAAGTTATTTTGGGAGGAACGTCTAATTCAGGATGAAACCTACCACGAAAATATAAGGGAGGAACGTCTCAG
>DATMUM010000091.1:0-17073 GCA_035564175.1 Mobilitalea sp. | reverse complement strand
ACAAATACGTCATAATGTTCAAAATAACTTTTACCCCATTGCTCGTTACCAATACCGAGGTATTTTAATTGAAAGGGCTCTTCATGGCCCATAGCTATTCTAACGCTGCCTCAATAAGTATCCTTAACCCCGCGACAAAACGCAACGAGATCCAGTGCATCCTGTACATATTGGTGCATTTCGGGACTATCCACCGGCAGGATGTCTTTCGCCGTACCAAAAGCCGGTCCCCTGAACTGGCAGGACATTCCGGAGTTCAGAATGGGGAGGGCAAGACAGTCTATGTCCTCACAGAAGAGGAAATATTCATAAAAACCGATGCCATAGGTAGTGTAATAGGGATGTATCGGGTTTTGTACATCGATACCCCAGAGATTATAATAATGCTTTCTTACTGCTGCATCCCCTGTCGTCAGCTCACCATTTATTTCAAAAGAAAGCCCATTCCCTATGGAGTCTTTCCAGCTATAGGCATTATCAAGGGTATGACCTTCAGTTATGCATCCGCCGGGAAAACGAAGAAATCGTGGCTTTAAAGCAGCGAGTGCTTCACCGATATCCTTGCGAATTCCATTCTTTCTTCCCCGGAAGGTATCCTCGGGAAACAGGGAAAGCATATCCATATCAACCGTTCCTTGTTCGATTAATACCTGACACCTGACATCCACATTCGCAGTCGCATTGGAAATGAGTTCAAGTTCATAACGCCACCACTCCTCTTTCAAAGAAGGAATGCTACCTTTAGCCAGAATACCACCATCTCCATCAACAATTTGAACGGTAACAGAACCGCTGTAACCGTTGCAACCACGTAAAAATGCCGAGAAATGATATATTGCATTCTCCTTCACAGCCATGCCATCCAAATATCCGCTACCGGCAATTCCGGCCAGAGTACTTGCATTGTTAGTCAGTCTTGCGAAATGGATGTTATTCGCATTCAGAAAGGTCGCAGTTTGGCTACCATCTATGATTACTCGCTCAATTCCATTTACTTCATCCCAGCCATGCCAGCTGCCATTCGCTGCGTATTCGGCATATTCAAAAGAGCGGTTCTTAATCATTTCCGCATATAATCCGCCATCAACTGCATAATTGATATCCTCTAAAAAGAGACCATATAAATACTCACTAATTTTTACGGATTGCTCTGGCATTAACTCTACATTAATATTAAGACTTATTTTCTCCTGCATATGGTACCTCCTTTAACCATTCGTATTGAGTTATAACAATTGCATCTATATGCACAATAGGAGTACCCGATCTACTTAATAATCAACTTCGTTGTTACTATCTTTAATTCTGGATTTAAATCTCTCTCCTGCGTGAGGTCAAGCACCGGATATCCATCAATGTCAAAATGTACGCGACGAAGTCCTGAACATCTGGGCGCATCAACACCCGGTCTTGCATGGTAAGCATTCCATATTAGTCCGTCGTCATCAGTGACATAGGAATTATGTCCGGGTCCGTATTCACCGGGTACGTTTCGACTGGTTAACAACGGATAATTCACTTTCGTCCAATTCTTTACATCAAGTAAATCAGCCCCTGGTTCTGCGGTTAACAAGCCCACCACATAGGTCGTATCAACAGCTGCACTGGAAAAGGTAAGAAACAGTTTTTTATCTGTAATCAGCGCAAAGGGTCCCTCGTCAACGAAGGTATGATTATTTGCCCAACCATAATCCGGTTTTGTTAAAAGAACCGGATCGCTGATTAATTTCCAGGGTTCTGTTGGATCCACCTTCGCCAGGTATACCCATGCGCCAAGATCAACTGGAACGAATTGTCTCTCGGACCAGGCCACATAATATTCCTTGTTCCATTCAAAACAAGTCATATCCAGTGAGATCGTCTTGCCTGCCTCACATAAATAAGAACCATCCTTTTTCAGCACACGCAAAGGCCTAGACCAGTCCTCCTTACATGCCGGGTTGCCTCCCCTCTTTAATTTCATGACATGGGACTCTTCATGAAAGAATTCCCCAGGGGTTGCTGCATGGAAAATATACAAGTCATCACCGATCACATGGAACTCCGGTGCCCATAAGAGGCCTCCGATTCCTTCATATGTAGAAGAATCCAGAATTAATTCTTCCTTGGCATTCACAAGCTCCGGAATGGAATCTGCTTCACGGATATATAATGTGTGATTTCCATCTGCATCATTCGTTGCAATGAAATAATATTTATCCTTCCATTTTGCAGCACATGGGTCAGCTCTGTTAATGGCAAAAGGAAACTCATAGTGATCCTGGTGCACAGTTCCGGTAATCTCGTAGATCCCCGGCTTATTCCAGTCAACCTGTGCAGCATTCCAATCTACCGTTTTGAAAGAGGTTGTACCGTCATTATATATGGCTTTCACCTTTACACTTTTCAATTCTCTTAAGGATGCTGCTTCTATTTCCATCGGCGCCTCGATTGACACATGAAACGGTGTTGATAATCTCAATTTCAATCTTCCACCAATTTTCTCATTGATACTGATGCTGTTACGCGGGACTATCCCTTCGATATCAGCAACAACTTTCTTAATTTCAACAGCAGCTTCTATTTTCATAGCTTCTATTATCATAGCTTCTGTTTTTATAGATTTTGTCTTACAATCCAGTGAATACAAATCTGCAATATCATTTTTATACCACTGAGCACTTTCATCACACCAGCAAAGGGTATACACCTTCTGTTCCTCATCATAGTTGCAGGTAACATCCTTCAAAAAGGAATCTGCATGCAGGTTAATTAACCCTATTTCACGATATTGTAGCAAGTCGTCTGAGGTAAAAAATAATACCTTTCCTTTACTTTGTGTATCATCTTCTCCATAAGCTTCGGTACGAATGGCTAAGACACCAAAGGAGCCGTCCTCCATCTTGAAAAGATATGGGCGTTTCAGGCTCTTGGCATTCATTGTTCCGTTTTCATTATCAGTAGCCTTTGCAAACAGGACACCCGAATTATGATTAAGAGCTTCAAAATTCACTCCATCTTCGCTGTATGCCAGATGCATACTTAAGGCAAGTTTACCGGAATAAATGGCATCCTCCTGGGGTTCTCTTGTGTAGCATAATACATAACTGTTTAATTTCATCGCTCTGTTCCTCCTTTTAACACATGCTTAGATTTGCAATCTATTAACATATTTATCTCAGTATAAAAAATAATGCTCTATCTATATTATATTTTAATTAATTGACCCTTTTAGGACAATGATATATACTATGAAATAAATTGATCTATCATCAGATTGGAGATACGATATGAACCAGATATGCTATGTCGAATATGATGCATCGCACCCCGGAGAGTTTACTGTTGATGTTCCGGATACGCATGATTGGTGGCTGATGATCCTAACCCATACCCCGGCAAAGTTTCTAATTAAAAATAGCATGATTGAATATCCTGCCGGCTGTATCGTTCTATATCCGCCAAAATTCAGAATTTTATATCAAGGCTGTTCCTCTTCGTATACAAACGATTGGCTTCGTTTTTATACAACAGAAGTATATATAACAAATTCCACCTTACCGGCAGGGATACCAATACCCTTACCAAACCCTTATTTCTGTCATAAATTATTTCAATTATTAGCAAATGAAAATTATTTTAATAATAATTTCCGTGATCAGTCGATTGATCATTTATTCCGTTTACTTTTTCATAAATTAACCGAAGCTTATTCTCACGAAAATATTCAAACACAATTGCAGGAGTTACATAATCTGCGATTAGAGATCAAGAATAATCCGGGGTTTCCCTGGTCTGTGACCACGATGGCCAACCGGTTGCATCTTAGTAATGGGCATCTTCAAGCCATTTATCGAAAAACCTTTCATATCCCCTGCATGGAGGATGTGATAAACCATCGGATTCTCCTTGCGAAAGAACACCTTGCCCAAAGTACTTACGCACTTGCTGAAATAGCCGTTTTATGCGGTTACAATAATGTCGAACATTTCTGCAGACAGTTTAGAAAGGTTACAGGACAGACCCCTAAAAATTACCGTGGGGAGTATTCGACGTTAAAAAGCTTGAAGAGCATGAACAGCTGTGATGCTGATTATATATAGCTCTTCCATATCTTGAAACAAGTTAATGTGATAGAAATTCTCTTATCAGATCTTGGAACAAGTTTATGAGTCAGACAATTCTCTTATCAGATTTTGGAACAAGTTTATGTGACAGGCAATTCTCTTATCAGATCTTGGAACAAGTTTATGAGTCAGACAATTCTCTTATCAGATTTTGGAACAAGTTTATGTGACAGGCAATTCCCTTATCAGATCTTGGAACAAGTTTATGTGTCAGGTAATTCTCTTATCAGATCTTGGAACAAGTTTATGTGTCAGGCAGTTCTCTTATAAAAAAATGAGGTAAGTAGGTTAGCTGAACCTACTTACCTCATTTTTTATAAAACACAATACTTCCTGTACATGATAAACAATTAGACAGCAGTGCAGAATTTCCGCTCTGTTAATTATGAATGATATGATTTAGTGAACCCCCGAGATATAGATAAACGGAATTCGTTCTAATGATCAATTCTCTGGCAAAAATAAGAAAACCCAAAATTGTTGGTTGCGGAATTAATCTACTATAAACAGTTTAGCTCCCTTTTCCGTGTATGAACGGTGTGGATTAACATGATCCGCAACCTGATAGCTTGTTCCAGGGGTTAGAGTGAATTTTCTCCCATCATCAAGTTCAGTAACCAATTCACCTTCTAAAACAAGAAGTACATGCCCTCGGCTGCACCAATGGTCGGCCAAATATCCAGGTGTATACTCCACCATACGAACCCGTATATTTCCCATTTCAAAGGTACGCCAATAGGCTTCTCCAGTTACACCTGAGTGTTTTTCTGATGCTATTTTACTCCAGTCAATTGTACAGAAAGGAACATCTTGAATTTCCATAAATTTAATCTCTCCTTTTAGTTACTACATAATCTAGTGAATACGCCATCTATGTAATCCTTAAATTACAATATAAAATAACATATTGTACCAATTATTCCAAGGTACGGAGCGAAACTAACCAGACTTGTACCTACGTATGTAAAATACAATGCCTTAACTCCATCCGGTACCGCAATATCAGCAGAATATTTTTAACATTCGTTGGTGGAATGAACTGGATTCATCCGATCGGTGTACCATTCCATGACGTCATTACCTCAAATGCTCCCCCTAGCCTCCGCGGACTTTGATTGTGATTTTAATGATTTTATGAACCTATCATTAGATTAAAATCTTGTGATTCATCCGATTGTTATAAGTAATATCTCAGTATATAAAATATGCTGTCAGCCATTTTCAGCCAACAGCATATAGATCAATAACTAACCATATTTTATTCTTTGTTTTTAAATACTAATTGCGCAAAATTATAGAATCCCGGATACCATACGGTAAAGTCGTGGCCGCGGTCCTTGCTATCCTGCCACATGTAGTTTTTACCCTCCACCAATTTATCGGTCAGGGAGGTAATATTCGAGACAGCGGCGGTGGCGCTAGCTAGTGCTACTCCGTCAGCCGTACCACAAATGTTATAAAAATAATTAATATCATAATCCTTAAAATTCTTCAGACTTTCCACTATCTTATCCGATGTATTGGTGGTCGGACAGGCGGAAAAAGCGCCGAAATAACTGATGATATCCAAGGATTCACACAAGCCGATATTAATGGTCTGCATGCCTCCCATGGAAAGCCCGGCCATAGCACGATGATCTCTGGTCGCCGTCATATCATAACCATTGTCATTGTACTGGGCATAGGTAGCAAAATTTGCTTCAATATATGGTATCAGATCGTTACGTAATTCCTTTCCGAACAGATAGAAGGAATTGTAATCGGAGGAGGCATCTGCAAAGTTTACACTGGAGCGTCCATTGGGAACCACAACAATAAAGGGTTCGATGTCACCGTAATAGATCAGGTTATCCATGACAGCCTTTACTGCGGATGCATTGGTGTACATGCCCCATTCTTTTTCATTTCCACCGATACCATGCATCAGATATAAGACATTGTACTGCTTTGTTTCATCATATCCGTATGGCAGATATACATAAGCGGGCTTCGTTATTTCGGAGCTGTCACCAAAATAATCATAGGTCTTATAATAGATCTGTTTGATGGTGCCGCAATAATCTTTACGGATGACCGAATATTTTGCTGGAATTGTATCACTGATTGCAGCGGTTGGATCAAAATTATCTGAAGAAAGCGGTGGGATAGTTGGCTCAGGAGTGGGCGCCTTAGTAGGATCCGGTTGTTCGGTGGGCGGTATCGTTGGTTCAGGCTTTACAGTAGGATTTACTGTGGGTATCATCGTAGGATTCGTTTTTTCTTCCGATCCGGACGTTGAAGCTTTGTCAGAACAGGATATCGCCAGTAAATTGAAGGTAAGTATGATGAGTAACATAACGAGGATTTTTTTCATACCGTAGGATCTTTTCATAAATCATTTTGTATTATGTATTAAGGATCAATACACCAATACTCTCCTTTTATATATTTAGGTTGTTTATGGTAACCTATAACCCTTTATGAATTGAAATATATGTAATAAAAACTCTTTATCTATGTTCTCCTGCAGACATTCAGGGAACTTAACCTTTTCAGATTTACTACCTTTGAGGTGATGATATTGCTATAGGAAAACGATATCTCTTCTCGCTGACACAACCTTGATTGAAACTGTAATAAGAAGATATCTCACCGCAAAACTGCAATTAAGCCTGATTAATGCTTGTATCTATTCCAGAAAACCTTCTTGTTATATCGGCAGAAATGCTTCTTCTCCGGCTTTTAAAGAGATAGAAGTCTGTTTACCTTTGTATAAAATCTCAGTATTAAGATCCTGTTTGGCTTTAATACAGCACTTAGCTAATTCTCCCTGATGCCATTCCATAGCAAGTTCAGCTCCGCCACGGGCACATAAGCCGCTGACATTTCCATCGCCCCAAGCCTTCGGCATTGCAGGAAGCAGAAGGATTCTATCTGACGTACTTTGTACCAGCATTTCAGCGATTGCGGCAGTTGCACCAAAGTTACCGTCAATCTGAAACGGCGGGTGATTGTCAAACATATTGGGCAGGGTGGATTTTGCGAATAACTGCTCCAGGTTCCAATAGGCCTTTTCTCCATCCCATAATCTGGCATAGAGATTAGTGATCCATGCGCGGCTCCAGCCGGTATGTCCGCCTCCATACTGCAATCTCCGCTCCAGAGTCAGCTTCGCTGCCTCCGCTAACTCCGGTGTGCCATCTACAGTAATCTGGGACGAAGGATGAAGAGCATACAGATGGGAGATATGTCTATGCCCGGGCTCCTGTTCCTCATAATCCTCCGCCCATTCCATGATATTGCCATACTTTCCGATCTGAGTAGGGACAAGTCTTTCCATAGCCGATTCTATCTGCTTATTCAGCTCGTCCTGGATGCCCAGTATTTCAGCTGCCTTAAGGCATTGTCCGAATAAATCCCTTAAGATCTGATTATCCATCGTAGCCCCCGCTGTAGCAGCACCTCTAACACCACTCGGAAGAATAAAGATATTTTCGGGTGATACGGAAGGGCAGGTTTTTAAATAACCTTTATCCTCAATCAGATAATCCAGGAAAAACGTGGCTGCTTCCCTCATAATCGGAAATGCTTCCTCTAAAAATGCCCGGTCCTTCGTGTACTCATAATGCATCCATTGATGTGTACAAAGCCATGCAGCTCCCATCACCCAAAAGGAGCCGGGAATCCAATGATCCTGAACGGCAGTATCACTCCATAGGTCCGTATTATGATGGGCAACAAAGCCTCTGCAGCCGTACATTTTCCGGGCAGTTTCCTTTCCGTTCGGAAGCATTCTTTTTATTAAATCAAATAATGGCATATGACATTCGGACAGATTACATACCTCTGCCGGCCAGTAATTCATCTCCGTATTGATATTGATCGTATATTTAGAATCCCAGGCTGGGCGCATATCCTTATTCCAGATACCTTGCAGATTAGCCGGAAGTGTACCCTCCCTGCTGCACGAAATAAGCAGATATCGTCCGAAATCAAAGTATAATTTGGAAAGGCCCTGGTCAACTTCACCACTCTTCGCTTTTTCTAACCGCACATTCGTAGGGATATCGTCATAGCTCTCTGTTCCATCCAGCTCAAAGGATACTCTGTCATATAGCTTTCTATAATCTTTGATATGACGGCTTCTAAGCTCCTCATAGGAATAATCCGCTGCTGCCAAAAGGATCTTCTCCAACTGCAGTCTGACATCCTGGTAACGGAAGGTTGTACCTGCTGTAAATAATAAAGTAACAGCATCCGCATTATTGACAATAAGATGCTCACCAATCACCTCACAGGTTCCGCCTTCAGCCACAGCCTTCAGCATCATACCAAATCCAACCCCTCCAAGATCACCATCAAGCATAATGGCATTCTTGGAAACTCCCGCCGCGCAGTCATAATACCGTTCCCGTATGAGTAATGCGGTAAAGGATATTTTTTCTTTTCCATCTGCCTTCAGCCGCATCACCATAACATCATCAGCAGCAGACAGGAAGTTTTCTCTTTCATAGGTAACAGCTCCTACTTTAACCTTCATTCTATGGATTGCATCCTGCAAAGATAAGCTTCTTTCGTATCCGGTTTCCTCACCGTACACGCCCTTGAACCTGATGAATAAGTCACCCAGGGATTGATACGGCCTCTGGCTCTGAGGTGTTCCCGATAATGCATAAATCATCAGCTCCTCCGCCTCAGGGATTTGACCGTTCAAAATTAATTCCCTGATCCTGGGCAGATTCTTTAATGCATCCGGATTGTTTCGGTCAATGTGACGGCCATACCATACGCTGTCCTCATTCAGCTGAATATGCTCTTCTCTTACCGAACCGAATACCATGGCTCCTATACGGCCATTTCCAAGAGGCATAGCCTCCTCCCATACTGCTGCCGGCTTTTGATACCATAATCTACTCATAATAATCACCCTGCCTTTCTTTAAAACCTGCAAACTTTTACCGCAGGCATAAATTATTCTAACTGCTATTACCCTTCCATTGTCATATTTCATCCTAGCCGGATTACGGATCATTGAGGTTCAGTGGGCAAATTTATCTTTTTTCCCTTTCATCCGGACATATATTTAAAATTCCAGGATACGATAGAAAGCTTCTTTTGGATTATGCTCTTCATCAAATAACAGAGGCCAGTTTTTCCTGTTACGAACGGGGAAATGATCAAGCCAGGTTGCATCATCAGCAACCCCCCACAAAGTAACACAGTCAATGTAATCTTTATATTCACGAAAGATTCTAAAATAATTATCATATGCCTTCGCTTGTTTATCAAGAATTTCTGCTGAGGGTTTCACCATACTGCTATGATCACTGAATTCAAACAGGGAAATGTCCATCTCTGTAATATGTATCCTTACACCCAGACCGGCATATAATTCAATCGTTCTTATTAAATCATCTGCGGAAGGTCCATAGATGTTGTTATGGCATTGCATTCCTATACCGTCAACAGGAACACCTCTTTCCTTCATACCTTTCACTGTCTGATATATTTTATCTCTCTTCTCCGGATTAGTCTCGTTATAGTCATTATAAAAGAGCTGGGTGTCAGGCAACATCTCTCTTGCAATGAGAAAGGCATCGTCCATAAAGCGCTCTCCGAGTATCTCCAGCCATTTAGACTGACGTAATAACTGACCACTTTTATCCTCAATCGCTTCATTCACTACATCCCAGCAGGATACCTGTTCTTTGTATCTGCCGCCAAGCAGGGAAATATGGTTTTTGATGCGCTGCAGTAGCTGTTCACTGTCAACGCCCTGAAAAACCCAGCCAGGTGTCTGATTATGCCATACGAAGGTATGTCCTCTTACTGCCAGATGATTGTTTATTGCAAATTCCATAATACTGTCGACGAAGCTAAAGTTATATTGCTCCTCATTGATCGCTACACTGGAATATTTCATTTCATTCTCACAGGTGATGCAGTTGAAATGATTCGCGATAATCTCTGCATGACTCTTTATCGTCCGGTTGCTAACTGCTGCTCCCACCTTAAAGTAATCCTTATATTTGTCCTTTAAACCTATCATAAAGCCTCTCCAATCTAATGTCATCATTTGTTGTCTTAAATTATTATTGAAACAACACTTCTCCAATTCTATCAAGATTTTCAGTGGTAAGTAATGAGGTGTCATTCCATTTGATAATATACTCACTCTTTCCTTTTCCTTGTGAATCGTTTACCTGAAGATCAAAACCAACCTTAACGCCAATCTCACCCTTCATTGTTGTAAGAGGTATCGCAGCTTCTACTACATAACCATCTTCCGTCTCATAGGTAATACTCTTAAAATTAGTTTTATCTGCACCAGTTCCAAAGGAAGTCTCGTTGTCACGACTGACGATATAATATGCATCACCGTCTGAATAGGAAGACGGTTTCGTATTACTTTCATTCATAAAGAATTCCACACCATCCTTATCAGCGAAATCCTCTGCACTTGTGTCAGTGGTTTTATCCTTAACCCCTACATGAACATACAGGTACTGATCGGACCAAAGTGTCTTAAAGTTTGCACTTGCTCCTTCGATACCAACGGCTAGAACCTTCAAATTCTGAGAAGAAGCTTTATCCCAGATACTATCATATTTTCCATCTAAACTTGGAATACCGGGTACGGCAGTGGATTGATTCGTTATTACAACGATATCCTCCTTTTCATTGTTATTCGTATCGGTGGTAACAGTGTTATTATCCGTCTGAGTTTGAATATTATTACTGGGTTCACCGGTAATATCTACTGTAACAATCCCTTTTGCCGGTATCGTTAAGGTTTGTTTATCACTAAGCTTACCGCCGTCAACAAAGAGATCATCCATTGTGTGGCTCTCTTTGCAGCTTGAAACATATAAATTACTGTCCAGTACGTGATAGGAGGAAAAATTCAATTGAATGTACATATCTTTATCCGATGTATTCAAAATTACCGCGGCAATTTTATCCTGTGATGGAGATGCATATGCTGATACCAACAACTCCCTTGCTCCGGTTGGAGCGACATCGATTCGCTTATAACCAGGACGGATGAATTCCGAATAGTGTCTGATGGCATAATACTTTTCACCAATATAATAGCCCTTTTCCGATTTCCAGTTAGCCTGGTCAAAGGGATTTTCAAAATTCAGAAATCCGCGCTCCCCATCTTCATGTACTGCCCAGGCACCATCCCAGTAAAGATAAGCATTCAGTTCTTCATATACCAGAGAATTATGTATTAACCAGGCTGTGGTAAAAGCATCACCGATGTAATATTCTGTTTGCCATTTTGCATATTGTGGGTACAGCTTCTTTATTGTGAACATATTCGTCATATAAGAATTTGGATTACTCGCATCTGCGCCAGCATATAAATGATGAGCAATACCATAAAAACTATCCGGAGCCTGTTCTATCACAGGTTCCATGTAGCGTTTAATCTGAGTGAAGTCCACGGACATCGTCTCCGGTGCAAGTATCTTAGGAGGATTATCCATGTTCTGAAGGGCTTTATACACAGCCATGTGAGCATCTACATAACCAGCCAGTTTATCTGTTTCTTCCGGAGCAAAACCACAATCTGCTCCCAGATCCAACTCATTTTGAATCGTTATGTAATCAATCGGAATTCCGTAAGCTTCGTATGCCTGAATTAATTCCAGCCAGTAGGCTCCGAGTTCATCATAAACATATTTCCCGTTTTCATCTTTCTTAAGAGTACCTCCGTCCGATGTTTTACCGTTATCCTTAAGGTATGGTGCAGGAGACCAGGAGGATAAAAGTACAGTTACCTTCTCGCCTCTTTTTGCAGCACGCTTGGCTGCTTCCTGATATATCTCAAGTTCCATCTTGGGAGCAAAATTTGCCTCATATCCATAAGTATTTCTGAAGCGTAAAATAGTAATTTTAGCGTCTTTAAATGCTAAATCATATGCTTCCGAATCATATGGATTATTCGTCATCCAATCACTGTACCAGGTGAAGGCTGCCCCAAAGCCATCAATCGTCTGATATGTTTTTGTATTGTCGATTGATATCTGTTTTGCATTGCTATCAACCTCGACCTGCCAGTTTTCCTCTTCGACGGGAGTCGGAGTAGCCAGGTTTTTCTCTACAGATATTTCCTTCGATGAATCGTCCTTCGATGAATCTTCCTTATCAGAACATGCAATAAATAGTGAGCCTGATAAAGTCATAATACATAACAATCCTACTAATTTTTTCATGAATTTTCCCATAAGTTTCTCCTCTTTCACTGAAGCAATTAACCAATTGCTTCATTAATAAATAACCAAGGTATTATTTACAAACCCCATCCAATTTTATTAATAAACTATTCTTTCACATGGAAAATCGCGGAGCTAAAATTGTACAAACCACTACGGATTGTCTGAGCATCATGATCAGCACCTGGCACCTCATACCAGATGTGATTTACACCATTATGAGTTAAAATGTTGTGATAGCTTTCAGGGAAAGAACCAACCATGCCATCATTGGTGCCACAGCATATCATAATGACATAAGGGATATCATTACTGTCGTCAATCTTTAAATCATCTTCCTGTAATTGTCCAGGATGTTCCATTGCCCAATCCTTACCTGGCGTAAGTCCTGGTGCAGGTGCCATACCTAATACGTAGCCAAAGAGATCCGGCCTTGTGAATCCAATATAAAGATCCTCTCTACCTCCCATGGAGAATCCGGCTATTGCCTGACTTTCTCTCCCTGTAAGAATCGAATAATTCTCTTCTATGTATGGCATCAAATCATTCGTTAAATCATTGATAAAGTTATCATATGCTGCAACACTTTCCTTATCAAAGCCAGCTGTTTTTCCGATGTCTGAGGTTGCAAAAATATTTGGCAAAACTACTATCATTTCCTCAGCCATGCCCTCAGAAATCAGATTTCCTATAATTTGAACAATTTTACAGTTGCTATCATCAAGAAGTGTAGACTCGTTGCCCCCAATTCCGTGCAGAAGATATAATACGGGATACTGTTTCGATTCACTATAATTTGCCGGAAGTATAATGTTAACGCCTCTTGCTAATCCTGTTGTTTTCGAATTATAAGTCTTGTGAACAACCGTACCGTACGTTACGTCATCTCTTTTCTCGTAAATAGAAGATGGACAATCCTCTGTAATTTTAAGGTTACTCATGTAGGCCTCTGAAATTTCTGCCATGGTTGGTGATCCCGAGGTTCCTGGCGTAGGCGTTAATGTGATAACCGGCACAGGTGTTGCTGTGGGTTTTTGAATAACTGCTGGTGTAAGTGTTGTTGATACAATCTTTAAAGTTGGGGTTATCGTAGCCTGTGCTGCAGATGTTGAATCTTCCTCAGGAATAACCGCTTTACCTTCCTCTACTTCCGAATTACTGCATCCTGCAAGCATAGTTATCATCAAGATAGTAATTGCACAAAGCATAATTAATTGTTTCATATCATTTCCTCTCTTCTCGTCATGGTAGTGACAAATTCTTCATTTAATTTTCGGCAAACTATAAATTCGAGGTGGCAATAATCCAAACCAATATGCTGCATCTGTCATATTTGAGCAATGATATCCTTAGAATGGATCTTCTGTTATAACTCAATGAATTAGTCAACTATTGTTGAATTTAGCTTAAGTATATTTAAAAACATTCTCATTTTCTTCTTATATATAGCTTCCTTTCAGTCAAATTTTGCTATTTCGGTTTAGAAAACTACTGTTGAAGGACAAAGTGATTTTCTACATGATGATTTCAGTGTGAAACCTGAAGATAAAGGCTGAAGTTAAAGTCTATTGTATATAAAAAGGATGCCTCAAACTATGTGAGGCATCCCCTATCCATTTTCCTATCTATTATTGTTATGAATGATAACTCTTTAAGAAGAAAGTAATTAGCAGAATAAATCCAATACACTTCTTCCTTTCTTTACAAAAGCAATAAACTGGTCAATGTCTGCATTCATCTCTACAAAACATCCACCTCTATATTCCTTCTTAGCATTAACATCAATCCAGGTTCCGGAAGGCAGGTATACCCTACGCTCTGTCTGGCCCTGCTTAACGATGGGTGCAAACAGAATATCCTCACCGAACATATACTGGTCACCTAGGGAGTAACAGATTTCATCCTCCGGAAATTCATAAAACATCGGTCTCATGACAGGTGCACCAGTTGCACTGGCTATGTCCATATACTTGTGGATGTAAGGGCGAAGACGTTCCCTCAGTTCGATTAAGTTCTTTAGGATTGGATAAGCCTTTTCACCAAAGCTCCAAATCTCATTATCTCCACCACTGCGTTCTTTCACTCCGGGATTACGTTCCACCTGATTCGGTGTACGGTTTCTTGAGCCATGAAGTCTTGTAACAGGACAGAAGATACCGAATTGGAACCAGCGTACAATCAATTCCCGGAAATAGTCACTTTCTATGTCAGCTCCCCAGAAACCTCCAATGTCACTATTCCACCAGGGAATACCGCACATTGCCATATTTAAGCCTGTCTTTACACTCATCCTAAGTGATTCAAAGGTGGACGGAATATCCCCAGACCATACTAGTGATCCAAATTTCTGACTACCAATCCAGGCAGCACGGGTAAGAGAGATAATCTCCGTTTCCCCCGCTTTTTTCAAACCATCATAAAATAACTGGTTATAATAATAGGGATAGATCAGGCCCACTTCTTCTCCGTTTCCCTTATTAAAACGCAGATTATCAAAATGTGTCGGATGGATTTCCGGCTCGGCTTCATCCAGCCAGTAGCTTTTGATGCCGTTCTTATAATAATTCTCATATACCTTGGACCAGACAAATTCTCTGGTATCCGGATTGCTTGGATCTATATAAGTCTGTTGTCCATAGAAGGAGAAGATGCCATATTGGCCGCTCTCGGTCCTGATCAGCATGTTTCTCTCATCCATATAGCTATAGTTTTCACTATTTGGATTAATGGTCGGCCAGATAGATACGATGGTTTTGATCCCCATTTTCTCCAGTTCATCGCACATTGCCTTCGGATCAGACCAGTATTTGGGATCCAGCTTATATTCTCCCTGCTCCGTCCAGTGAAAATAATCGATAATAATTGCTGAGATCGGAATGCCACGTTTCTTATACTCCCTGGCTACCGTTAGGAGCTCTTCCTGATCCTCATACCTTAATTTGCACTGCCAGAAGCCGGAGGCCCAGGAGGGGAACACCGGTGCATGACCTGTCAGATCAGCGTACTTCGCCATCACCTCTGAAGGGGTATCGCCGGCTATTACAACATAATCAATCTGCTTCGTCGAATTTGCTTCCCACAGGGTATGATTATTGGTTAGCTCACAGCGTCCAATGGCAGGATTGTTCCAGAGGAATCCATAACCTCTGGAGGAATAGACGTAGGGAATGGAGGATTTCGCATTTTTATGAAGCAACTGACTGGTGGAACCCTTTAAGTCAAAACAGTCATTCTGTTCCTGTCCAAGACCATAGAAATGTTCCTGTTCATTTGGCTGAAAGATTACTGTTGCGCGATGATTGTCCGCTCCCAAGGATCGATACTCCCTGAATTTCCAATGGAAGGCCATCTCCGAACGTTCTGCAAGAATTTCCACTCCATTCTTGTAATAAACCACCCTGCCGCTGTTATAGATCACTGCCGAAATTTTACCATTCGTAATCGTTGCCTTATCATTATCCATGGCAACTGTAGCTTCAGTTTCTCCCTGAGGAAGCAGATTCCAATCCTCATCGATTAGTCTTGCATTCGGAGAGGCTTTGAAGCGAAGACAATCCTTTCCCCAGGGTTCTAGGATCGCGATTTCGTCCCTTTTTTGAAAAATAATTTTATTACCTTCTAATGTTAAAACACCCATACTAATCTCCATTCTGCCGAAACCCGCGAATTTGGGTGTCAGCGCAAATTTGCCGTGTGAAAAATCAATTGTGCAATATATTACTTCCATTGAATTTCTCACAACTAGTTAATATTTTATATACCTTGTCGTATCTACTTATTATCGGTCGGTATCGCACACCTCTCGTTCCATATAGAACTTACTCCATATTCATTCACAGCAGTTACAGCTAAATAATATTTAACACCATTCAATAGTCCAGTCACTTCGAAGGGGCTGACTGGCACATTATAGATAGTTTCTGTATAAGTACCGGAAGCTGTGCCATATTTTATCTGATAAGAATCCGCACTCCTTGACGGCTGGAACCATAGCTTGACCTTCCCATTCTCTCCCTTCTCTGCATATAATAAAGGTGAGCAGGGTACTGCCTCTGTTTTAAAGACGCTGATTCCATCAGAAGCTTCAACTGAATATTTCAAATCCTTCGTATATGCTGTTACTCTCCAGTAATAGGTCGTATCCGGCTTAAGAAGATTTGGTTCCACCGTATAGACATGATAAATCATTCGTTCTCGGACTATGATAGGTTTGGACATATCAGAATTCTCCGATATCTCCAGCTGATAAAAGAATGCATTCTTCGATGATTCCCAAGTCAGTACTGTTCTGGCTGTAACATCTGTAATACCATCGGCTGGAGTTAATTTGCGGAAGTTTCGCGGTATATCTCCTTCTGCCCTGGTTGTAAAGTAATGAAGCGGCCCGTTCATAGGTCTTTCACCATAGGAATTAACTGCATAAACAGTCCAATAATAAGTCGTATCATATTCTAAAGCATTCTCGGGAATATAATAAGCCTGAGTATTGGGTCCGTACATTCCGGTATCTCTGACTGTAGTGATATCATCCTTATTAATTACAGGATCGGACATATCCGAATTCTTCGAAACTAATAACCGATATGAGGTTGCCTTATAAGCTGCTGACCACTTGAATTCCGGTGTTATTGATTCATTTGGTGCCTTCACAGACGGGAGATATGGACCGAATTGCCCCGGTACATCAGCGTTCTCCCCCGCAATAAAGGAATACGAAGTTTGGTTGAATACCTGTGTGTTGCCATAGTTATTCACTGCAGTTACTG
>DATMUM010000090.1:0-30416 GCA_035564175.1 Mobilitalea sp. | reverse complement strand
CTGGGCAATTGTTTTTACAATCCTGTTGATAGGATCTTTTGCTTTTGTAATGCTGGATACCTTTGTCATACCGAAGTCATACCAGCCGATTGTTACAAAAGCTTCTGCTCAGTCGAATACAGATACTTCATCACAGACTACAGCTGATAATACTTCATCGGATACTTCAAGTACGGATGTTACGAGTACAAACGCAGGAACTACGGACACCACAACCACAGATACCCAGACCACTGACAGCTCAGCGGCGGAGGCTCAGTCAAATGCAGTGATTACAGATAATTCCTATGAAGACTCGAATATCAAGATCAGCATAGACACTGTCCGTGAATATGATTCCAATGTGTATATCGCTGATATCCAGCTGACAGACGCTTCCTATTTGAAGACAGCACTGGCTGGAAACACCTATGGGCGTAACATTAAGGCGGCTACCTCTAAGATTGCGTCAGACAATAATGCGATATTTGCAATCAACGGTGACTTTTATGGCTTCAGGGATTACGGCTATGTACTTCGCAATGGTGTTCTTTATCGTGATACAGCAGGCAGCAATGATGACTTAGTGATTGATAACAGCGGTGATTTTTCCATCATCAATGAAAGTGAAGTAAGTGCCAATTCCCTTGATCTTAGCTCCATCTGGCAGATTCTTTCCTTCGGACCGACATTAATTAAGGATGGGCAGGTTGTTGTTGACAGTAACAGCGAAGTTTCAAAAGCGATGACCAGTAATCCCAGAACGGCAATTGGCGAAATATCACCTTTACATTATATTATTGTTGTTTCCGATGGACGTACGCAGGAAAGTGCAGGTTTATCACTTCTTGATCTGGCTCAGATCTTTGTGGATAAGGGCTGTACCACAGCTTACAATCTGGATGGCGGCGGATCATCAACCATGTATTTCAACGGTAAAGTAATCAATGTTCCTACAGACGGAAGAAGCTTCGGTGAAAGAGAGGTGAGCGATATTGTCTACATTGGATATTAAAAAATATAAAACGGTTATCACATATCTGGTAATATCCGTTCTTATGATAGCTATCGACAAAGTTTATGCCATATTCGGGCATGGGGTATCCTCCAGATATATGGACTGGATGTTTTTATTTCCCTTAATCGGAGGAGCTTTGTTTTATCTTTTGCTTGGCTTCATCATTCCAGACGCTGGCAAGGCAGCAGGCTATCGATTATTCTTTAACCTTCATAATTCCGGTATCGCATTATTCACAGTTGCCAGCTTCCTTCAAGGAATTTGTGAAATTGCAGGAACAAATTCACCCTATGTACTGTATTACAATATTCTTGGCGGAGCCTTTATTGCAGTCGGACTGGTACAACTTATAATGATTGGGAAAAAAGTACTATTAACAAAGGAATAGACTAATAGAATAATGGCATTTCATCGGGGCTGTCGCAAAGCAGTCTGTCCGGTAATCAGTCCGGCAGAAGCTTTGCAGCAGCCCCCATTTTCGATTCCTATGTAAGAGTAGCAATTGCAACCGAATCATTTTGTAACATAAAATAGCCACAGATTAGACATAAAGTAGCCACAAACTTCTTATACTATACACATTGACAAAGATTTCTGGCAGCGATATTATAACTTAGTTAAGTAATGGAAGATATATGGAAGCGGATACTTAACTAACTACAATCTTACATGGAGTTGATTACCTAATGAAGAATAAAATAATAAAAATAATTTTCCTTTCCTTTTTAATTACCGGATTATCCAATATTTACATAAATACAGCGAAAGCGGAGGATACCACCGGACAGACGACTGATGGATCTAGCGGAACATCTACGGATGGTACTGTTGAGGTACCTGAGGAGGGAATAACGCCGGCACCTGAGGAGGGAACAACGCAGGTTCCTGAGGTAACTCAGATTGCCATTACACAGCTCCCTTCAAAAACAAACTATGCCAAGGGTGAGGAGCTTGATTTATCCGATATGGTGGTAGCAGGCTATTATCCGGATGGCACCAGTGCAGTTATTACGGACTATCAGGTGATCGGTTATCACAGTGACCAGATTGGAACTCAGACTGTAATGATCTATTACCAGAACCAGATCGCGTATTTTAATGTATCAGTTATGCCTGCGAAGGTGACGAACATAACAGCAACTTATCATGATACAGCAAACTTAATGCTCACCTGGGATGCAGTTCCCAGTGCTGCAAGATATGAAGTATATCAGCTGGATGATGCAACAGGAACTTATAATCTTGTTTCCTATGTATATACCAATAGTATTTCCTTTACTTATACTCCGGGAACTGTTCACAGTTATCAGATTTGTACCGTGGAAAACTCTCTTGGAATTGAATACCGTGGTGCAATGTCCGACCCTTTTACAGCAGCAACGAATCCGGATACAGTAGTTAATCTTGTAGTTACTTCCATAGGAACAAGATCCATCTCCTTATCCTGGGATGCAGTACCCGGCGCTACCGGTTATCTGGTTTACCGCGCTACAGCTTCCACTGAGAATTATGTACTCTGCGGAACCACCAATGCTACTGCCCTTATCAGTAACCGCCTAATCTCAGGCAAAAGTTATAATTATAAGGTATGTGCATATACCTATGACGGCGAATACTCCGGTGGTTTTTCCAATGTAGTTGATATCAGCACCAATCCCTCCAATGTAGCTCTGAAATATAAAGCCGGAGATCAAAAGGTCCGTTTTACCTGGGGGAAAGTGAATGGTGCAACCGCGTATGATATCTATGTCGGAAACAACGTGAATGGGTTTACTCTACTGAACACTGTTGCGGCAAGCGGAAGAACTTATACCTATATTGCTGAGGGTTTAACTACAGGTTCCACTTATACCTTTTATGCTGTTGCCAGACGCGATTATAACGGAGTGTCCTATCTGAGCCCGTCCCCGAATATGTTGAATATTGAAATAAAAGCAGTAGAGCCGACTAGTTCTACAGGTAAGTTATTTGACACGAAAGAGGCTTTTCTGAACTCCTGGACCTACAAAACTATTTCATTCTTTAATGCCAAAGTGAATTACGATAAAAGTTATGCCATTCCAGGGCTGATAACGACGAATGTCGGAGGCTTCTCCTGTAATACCATGTGCCCCCAGGGTACCACCTTTGCAGGAAATTATTTATTAGTTTCTGCTTATGATATGTCAGGGGCAGAAAATTCCGTCATCTATGTGATGGATAAGGAGACGAAGGAATTACTGACAACGTTGGTTCTCCCCTCCAAGCCCCATGCCGGTGGACTGGCTTTTGACGGAGTTAATGTATGGGTTACCAACGGTTCAAAAGTATCCTCCATCCTTTATACCGACATCGATGCTGCTGCACAAAGCATGGCTCCCTATGCTTATGTAAATTACGCAACAGTATGCCCCCTTGGAATCATCACGTCTTATGTAACTTATTATGATAACAGACTTTGGGTAGGAACCTATAACGAACTGCAATCTACTATTTTATACAGTTATGTTATAGAGAATAAGGATGCTTCACCATCCTTAACCCCTTCAGACACCATGGTAATGCCGACCAGAGTCCAGGGACTTGCTTTTACAAACCAAGGAACCCTGATTTTATCCCGCTCCTGTCAGCTGTATAAAGGCTTACGCGGATATATGCGCCAGCTGGATGTATATAAACCGGACTATACAAATGCAGTGGGTGGTGTTATCCAGCTCGGTAATCTGGTTAATTCCGTAAGTATGCCGTCAATGAATGAAGATATTGCCATTGATGGATCTTACCTTTATGTTAACTATGAATCCGCAGCCTTTGATACATCAACTTATAAAATGGACCGGGTCTGCGCCTTTAAATTGGTGGATGTAGTTAAGAAACCCAAGCAAAAATAATAGAATCAGCTGCATCTGCATGATGCCTGCGGCAGCCAGAGCTTTACGATGGAACCATTAAGCGATTGTGCCTGTGAAGGTCATTATGAAGAAATGGAACAGGAAGTGACTGAGTATTTTGAAGAGAAGGGAATACCGGTAAAGTTCCTGGCAAACCGACTGGATTTTATCATTGAAGCTAATTAGTTTATAAGACAACAATTCATAGAATATGACAAAAGCATTATCATTTATACCATTATAAATGACGATGCTTTTTTGTATACTATAAATGGGACAAGATCCAGGGAGTATTATGGGGAGAGCCTATCAGAAAATAATGGAGGTATTATGAGATACGAAGCAAAGGATAACAAACTGATCTGCTATGATGGTGAGAGTGTAATCTGGATTGAGCCCTGGGGGCAGAATTCACTCCGTGTACGTATGACGAAGGAAGCACATATGGATCCGAATGACTGGGCACTTACCGAGCAAATTCCGGATCTGAAAGCAGACATTAAAATCGAAGAAGTTGAAGTGTTAGAGCCCTGGTATCGGAATGATCCGGAGGGACATGTACAGAAATGTACCATAGCCAGTATCACTAACGGCAAAATAACTGCAAAGTTCAATATCGAAGGCTGGCTGTCTTTTGAAAATAATAAGGGTGAGCTGCTTACCATGGAGTATTGGCGTAACCGTGCCAGAATTGATCGCTATGCGGTACCAATCTGGGTTGGAGCAAGAGATTTGAAGCCTATTACAGGAACCTCCGATTATCGATTGACTGCTCGCTTTGAGGCCTTTGAAGGTGAAAAGATATTTGGTATGGGTCAGTATCAGGAAGGAAACCTTGATAAGAAAGGCGCTATGCTGGAGTTGGCGCAGAGAAATTCCCAGGCAAGCGTACCATTCCTGGTATCAAACCGTGGCTATGGCTTCTTATGGAATAACCCGGCTATCGGAACAGCTAGCTTTGGTACCAACAAGACGGAATGGGTTGCTGAAAATACCAAGAAGCTGGATTATTGGATCACTGCCGGAGATACCCCTGCCCGGATCGTAGCACAATATGCCGACGTAACCGGCAAGGCTCCGATGATGCCGGAATATGGCCTCGGCTTCTGGCAGTGTAAGCTCCGTTACCGTAACCAGGAGGAATTGCTGAAGGTTGCCAGAGAGCATAAACGCCGCGGACTTCCGATGGATGTCATCGTAGTGGATTTCTTTCACTGGACGAAGCAGGGTGATTTCAAATTTGATCCGGTGGACTGGCCGGACCCGGAGGCTATGGTGGCAGAGCTGAAAAGTCTGGGAATTGAGCTGATGGTATCCGTATGGCCTACGATTGATTCGACCTCGGAAAACCGAGGGAAAATGGCCTCCGAAGGCTTGCTTGTTAAATTCGACCGAGGACTCGGTATTAATATGAACTGGATGGGTGAAACAGCCTTCTTTGATGCAACTCATCCGGAAGCAAGAAAATATGTATGGGAACGCAGCAAGGAGAATTATTATAAGAAGGGAATTAAGATCTTCTGGCTGGATGAAGCGGAACCGGAATACGGTCCTTATGATTTTGACATCTACCGTTATTATCAGGGGCCTGCACTTTCCTGTAGTAACATTTACCCGGCGATGTATTCCAAAGCATATTACGATGGAATGAAACAAGAGGGTATGGAGAAAATCGTGAATCTGGTTCGCTGTGCCTGGGCAGGAAGCCAGCGTTATGGCGCTCTGGTATGGTCCGGTGATATTCACTCCTCCTTCCGGACCTTAAGGGAACAGCTTCAAGCCGGCTTAAACATTGGTCTTGCAGGTATCCCCTGGTGGACTACTGATATCGGCGGCTTCTTGGGTGGCGATATTACCGATGAGAAATTCCATGAGCTGTTAATCCGCTGGTTTGAATGGGCAGTATTCTGTCCCGTAACCAGACTTCACGGAGAACGTCCTCCGTTCTATCCACTGGAGGAGGAGTTCCGTAACGGTGTAAGGCAATTCTCTTCCGGACAGGATAATGAGGTATGGAGCTTCGGAGAAGAGAATTATAAGATAATGTCCGACTACCTCTTTATGAGAGAGCGTCTGCGTCCTTATACCAGAAAGCTGATGGAGGAAGCACATGAAAAGGGCCTTCCACTGATGAGAACGATGTTCTTCGAGTTCCCGGAGGAACAAACCTGCTGGAATCTGACAGATCAATATATGTTCGGCTCCGAAGTACTGGTTGCGCCGGTTATGGAGGAAGGTGTTCGCTCCAGAAGCGTATACTTGCCAGGAGGATTTGCCTGGATCAATGCTTATACCGGACAGGAATTTGCAGGCGGTCAGACGATTACTGTTGATGCTCCGCTTGAGGTAATTCCGGTATTTACGAAGAAGGGCTTTGATATTGAGTTATATTCAAAATAATAATCGTAGTAGTATTCATAGTAGTATTCATAGTAGTATTCATAGTAATATTCAAAGTAATATTCTGGGTAATATTCTAAGAGATAATTAATATTTCAGAGATCTTGTGATTAATATATATCTTTACTATTATTCAGCCTAAAGGAAGTAATAATCCTTTAGGCTGAAGCTATACCTGGACTAAAGCTATATCTGGACTAAAGCTATATCTGGGCTGAAGCTATATCTGGGCTGAAGCTATATTTGGGCTGAAGCTATATCTGGACTAAAGCCATATTTATGCTTAAGCTATATGACTAAAGTCATGGGTATTTCTATCTTTTAGCACTTAATGGTTAGCCATTCCAGCTGTTATACTAGGATCATCAAGTTGAGTGATGGAGGATAAATATGCAGGAAACGATTTTAAAGTTAGAAGGACTTACAAAAAAATATGACAATAAGCCAGTAGTTGACCATATCAGTTTAGAGATTAAGAAAGGTGAAATCTTTGGTTTGCTCGGACCGAATGGTGCCGGTAAAAGTACCATGATGAATATGGTTTGTTCCTTAGTGAAACCGACGGCGGGAATGATTGAGTTATTTGGGTATGACACCAAGACGGATATGAAAAAGGTTAAATCAAAGCTCGGTTATATTCCGCAGGAGCTTGCACTACATGGTAATCTTAAGGCGTGGGAGAATGTTGAGCTATTTACCTCGCTTTATGGAATTAAGGGTGAACAGCTGAAAAAAGCAGTTACAGAGTCACTGGAGTTCGTTGGCTTAGAGGATAAAAGAAATGGTTTTGCCAAGAACTTTTCCGGAGGTATGAAGAGAAGGCTGAATATCGCCTGCGCCATTGGACATAAACCGGAGCTGCTAATATTTGATGAGCCGACCGTCGGTATTGACCCCCAGTCCAGAAACTTCATTCTGGAGAAGATCAAAACAGTGAATAGACAGGGATCAACCGTCATTTATACCAGTCACTACATGGAAGAGATTGAAGCAATCTGTACCCGGATTGCAATTATGGATAACGGTAAGATTATCGCAATTGGTACCAAGGAAGAGCTGGTTGAGATGGTAACCTCGGATAAAGATGCGGACATGTCACTGGAGCAGGTATTCCTGACCCTGACCGGCAAGAAGCTCAGGGATTACGCAGAGGGGGAGATGTAGTATGCCGCTAATTTTAATCAAGAACAACCTAAAGCTGATGCTTCGAAGTAAATGGGTGTTGTTTATCATGTCAATCCTTCCCCTGATTACGATAGCGTTATTATCGAATGCATTTAAGGAAATGATGAACACTTCCTATGATATAGGGGAGTTTCAGGTAGGATACCGGGTGAGCGAGGACAGTGTGTATAAAGATATGCTCCCTGAGCTTACGAAGACATGCGAAGAAAAGGGTATCCAGCTTCAGGAATATCCGGACGGAGATATTACCAAGCTGCTGCAGAGTGAAACCGTAGCTGTATTTGTTAAAATCGGGAAGGATTCCTATACTGTGTATCAATCCAATGATAAGAGCACAGAAGCCTCTATCACAGAAAGTATTTTCTCCGGCTTCTTCTATCAGGCTAATGAAAGCAAGACGCTTCTCACATATCAGATGCAGCATAATATCACAGATGTTCCTGTACCGAGTTCTACGGTTAAGAGTGAGGTGCTGGCAACGGATCCGGTGCCTTCCTCAACGGATTATTATGGAATTATCTATATTCTATATTTTACCTGGTGCGGTATAATCTCCCTGGTAGCTGTGATTTCCAGTGAACGTAAAAGTGCAATTCCCAGAAGAATGCGTGTGTCGCAAATGTCAAAGCTTCAATTTTACTTTGGTAAATTCCTTCCCTGTACCCTGGCTATCTTTATTGAAGTATGTATCGCCTGGGGGTTATCGGTAGTACTATTTGGTATCCACTGGGGCAATATCGGTATATCAGCTTTTGTTCTATTCCTGACTGCGATGGCAGCATCCGCATTTGGAATTGTTCTGTTTCAGCTATTCAACAATGTAGCAATCAGTATCGTACTCGGCTTCATTATCATATGGATTGAAGGATTTTTCGGCGGCTCCTTTCAGACTTATATGTATGCGAACTTACCCCAGAGACTGGTGAACTTATCACCCATATATTATGTAAACCGTGCTATGGTGGAATACTCGACCATGGGTCACAGCGGCTATCTGAATACCAGCATTGGCTTTTTAGCCGGAATTATTATCGTATGCGGTATCCTTGGTACCCTATTAATGAACAGGAAAATGGAGGAGCAATCATGAATGGATTTATAACTATGATAAAAATGAATTTAAAATTGCTTCTGCGTAACAAAGGCTACTTGGCTTTTCTGATTATACTGCCCTTTATATCCGTAATTATGCTGAATACAAATATGGAGGCTTCTGGAGGGGATGAAGAGAGATATATCATGAATGAATTGGAGAATGAGAATCAGACTATCCTGAATGTGGTAAATACCAGACTGAGTGTCAAGGTATATGACTGCAGCCAATCCGCCCTATCCGAATATGTGTTGGAACAGCTTGCACAGACAGGTTCCTACCGGATTTACCGCTATAAAGCAGAGCCCATGGACTTGGATCAGGCCAGGGAGAAGGCACTTGCCTCAGCAAACCGCAATATCATTGGTGTAGTAATTTATATACCGGAGAACTTTGATGCACAGCTGCTTGAAGGGAAAGAAAGCAATCTGGTGGTATTTGAAGCAGCCGAGGACGGCCGAATCAATCTGCTAAAAAGTAATCTGAATTCCTATCTGCAAAGCATAGAAAGTTATGCAGCAACCGTGGGATATGATAAAACGGAATTGATTTCTCTTTTAAATACCTCCAGGGAGAATGAAATAACAAAGGATATGGTAAGCATTGAAGTTGGCGATACCCTGAATCTGACTAAGAAACAGCAGGCGCACAGCACCAGTGTAGGATATTCACTGGCATTCTTAACAATTGCCTTCTTATTCAGCGGAGTTTTCATTGCTGCCACTGTCGTAGATGAGAGAGAGAACCGGGTATTCAACCGTGTGCTGTTATCCAAAGCACACTTGGGAAACTATGGCTTGGTAAAGCTGGTGATGGTATTATTAACGGTGCTCATGCAGACAGGGTTGATTGCCATTGCTATCAAACTCATCGTAAGAGTTGATTTTGGAATACCCTTTATTAGCTACCTGTTCTTAGTATTCTTCCTTGGGTTGATCTTCAACCTTATGAGCGTCATTATTGGAGTTCTGACCAACAATGTATTAACCTCCAATTATATCGCCTTCCTGATCTGGTGTATCTCCGCTCTGCTGGCTGGCCTGTATTTTCCTCTGGATGGAGCCTCCAGCTGGTGGGCAAAGGTATCCATGCTGATGCCCCAGCGTTGGGTGGTAAAATCCGCCGAGATGATCATGGTAGGAAAAAGCGGAGTATACTCCATGTATCTGTTGGTGGTTCTCGGTTACCTGGTAGTAATCCTTAGTGTTGGTCTGATGGGTATGAAGATTAGAAGAAAAGATTAGAAGAAAAGATAGAAGAAAAGATAGAAGAAAAGATAGAAAAAAAGATAGAAGAAAAGATTAGAAAAGAAGATTAGAAAAGAAGATTAGAAATAAAGATTAAGCATTGTAATGAAACAATTTATCATCGAGAAGACTCCAAAGAGAAGACTCCAAAGGAAATCGCAGGTATTCCCTTTGGAGTTCTTCCAGCTTAAACGGTGATGGGACGTCTTCCCTATCTTCGGTTGATTTTCTAGGATTCCTGTGACAAGCTGGAGGATGTATGGTAGAATAAGGATAAATGTTGTATGGTTTCGATAGCATTTAGAACTATTTTCCATAGATTTGGCAGTGTTAGGAATACATTCCAGGGAGAAATGAACGATGAGTGAAAATGTAAAGAAATATTATTTTTCCTTTATCAAGCTAAGCTGTATCCTGATATTAATTATCTATTATGTATACAGCAGTAATAAATCCCTTCATGAACTCAGTGTGGAATGGTTTCTTCTTGCCGTTGTACTGGCTGCCGCTTTAGGTTATGAGCTGATCAACATACCAGAAAATCAATCCTTACTTAAGCTATGGCAATCCGGTATCGGAGCTGTCAGGATTAAGCTGGTTCTTCTCATCGTAGAAGCGGGTCTATCCTTAAGCCTTGTTTTATTCTTTGGGGATAGCACAAATGGGCTGTTTCTTATGCCCATAGTAATCTGGGATACTGTGACTTTCCTTCAGCTATCCTTTGCCTTTAGTATTTTTTCCTTTATAGGAGTGTTTCTAAAACCGGATAATATTTTTCTGTATTTTATCTACTGCATGTTTGTCTTTATCATATATTTTCAGAATTACATCATCATAGAAAAATATAGGAAATACCTTCAGGATCTGGAACAGGAGGAATATAAGCTGAAGGACTCCATCCATTCGCAGGGAACCCTATATAAAGAAGAACTGCAGAAAAGCAGCCTCGCCTTTGAAAATAAGATGCTGGAGGAGAAGGCAAGGCTCTCCCAGGCACTTCATGATAAGCTAGGTCACAGCATCAACGGGTCTATCTATCAGCTGGAAGCCTGCAAGGTACTGATGGAGAAAGAACCTCAGGAAAGCAGGAAGATAGTACAGGGTGTCATTGATAATCTGAGAACCAGTATGGATGAAATCCGCAGAATCCTGCGGAGGGAAAAACCCGATAAGAAGCGTATGGCACTTCTGCAGTTAGTCGGACTTTGTGAGGAATGTAAAGCAAAGTATGGAATTCAGGCTGATCTGATCATCGATGGTGAAGATAAAGATGTTCCTGAAACTGTCTGGGAGGTTATTCTGGATAACACCTTTGAAGCAGTAACCAATGCGTTAAAATATGCGAAATGTACCCAGATTACCATTGAAATCGCCGTGCTGCACAAAGTAGTCCGCTGCAGCATTACGGATAACGGGGTCGGCTGTATCACTATCAAAGAAGGAATGGGACTGCAGGGAATGATGAGCCGTACCCGGAAAATGAACGGGATCATTGATATTAACAGTGAACAGGGCTTCCGGATTAATATGCTGCTTCCGCTGGAAAAAACAGATTAACTGGGTGTGACGGTTCAACAAACATAATTGTCTAGATGAGCTGCTACGGCACCGGAATATTTTTGTTTTAAATTTACATATAGTCTATCAGATATTGTGGGGGTTATTATGGATAAGATTAAGGTTATTATCGCCGATGACAGTGATTTCGTAAGAGATGGAATGCGCATCATTTTAAGCGTGGACGAAGGATTCCAGGTTCTTGGATGTGCAAAGAACGGAAGAGAAGCCTTGGAGTTAGCGATGAAGGAAAAAGCGGATGTAATCCTGATGGACATTCAGATGCCGGAGATGGATGGGATTGAAGCAACGAAGGAAATCGTGAAAAGAAACCTGGGGAAGGTACTTATTCTGACAACCTTTGATGACAACGATCTGGTGGAAAGAGCCTTAAAGAATGGTGCGGACGGTTACCTGATCAAGAACCATACCCCGGAACAGCTCAAACAGATGATCAAATCCGTTCATCACGGAGTGAACATCTTAGATGAGCAGGTCTTTAATAAATTTACTGATATGGGTGTGAAGTCGAATGCGAATTTTGACGGCAGTATCTTCACGGCAAGAGAGCTAGACATCATAACTACCATCGCAGAAGGGTTATCCAATAAAGAAATAGCCCAGAAATTATTTATCAGTGAGGGTACGGTAAAAAACCACATCAGTACGATCCTGGAGAAAGGCAGTCTTTCCCACCGTACCCAGGTAGCCGTCTATTACCTGACGGGAAGAAAGGGTCTTTCATAATGTTTCCAACCATTGGTTGGATATAGCTTATCCAAATCAAACCAGCACGTCATTGCTTTCAGTCAGATACTTCTATAAGATAAAGATGTGGCCACAATAAAAATTGGAGGTATTGTATGAATGCATTTAAACTTAACGAACAAATAGCTTTCTTACGTAAACAAAAAGGAATAACACAGGAAGAATTGGCACAAGCACTGGGTGTAACCAATCAAACTATCTCTAAGTGGGAATCGGCTGCCTGCTGTCCTGATATTCAGCTTCTACCCAGTATTGCAGCCTACTTTGACGTATCAATAGATGAGCTAATGGAAAAATGTAAATTATCTGAGGAGGCAATAAAAGCAACACTTGACAACCTTCCAATTGAAACAAAAGATTCTGAGGACGGACAGACTCTTTACCGTATCGAAGGCAGCTATATGCATGTTCCTCCCCTTCTATTATTGTTAGCGAACAGATAATATAGAAACACAGGTAATATAAACATAGGTGATATAGAAAGCATAGGTAATATTGAAAACGCAGATAAAATAGAAAATACTAGTTATATAGAAAGTACAGATAATATAGAAAACACTAGTAATATAGGAAACACAGGTAATATAGAAAGTGCAATAATATAGAAAGTACAGGTAAAATTCGCTCTGCTAGATAACAATATTAATAATGAACTTATTGGATTAATTTATTGTTATTGGTGGTATAATGGTAATGCTTACAAAGCAAAGATTGATATAAGATTTTACGAAATATAACTCAAATAGTCGCAATAGAGAGGAATTAATGCATGAAAAAAAAGTTAGGGATACTCAGTCTTATTGTTCTAATATTTATAAATTCATTTGCATACAGTGCGTCAGCAACTTCGTATACACCTTTTGATGAAAAAGGTTATTATGATTATACAGGATACATAGGCAAATATAAAATAACCTTATCAATTTATTATGAAGAAAGTAAAGTTGTAGGCACTTATATTTATGACAAATATCGCAAAGAAATAAATATTGACGGTAAAATAACGGGTAATAAAATAATCCTTAACGAGTATGATGTATCCCATAATGTAACAGGCACATTTCAAGGTGTTCTGAAAGAGGATGATACCATATCGGGAGTTTGGCAGGACAAAAAAGGAATTCATAAGTATAAATTCAAATTGAAATTGAACGATATACTTACAGGCGGCGAATATGGTCATAGGTATGACGTAGCGGGTTTTGACCAGGATAAAGATGTGGCAGAATATGTTACTAAGTTCCGGGAATATGTTAAAAATGATGATGCATCGAATATTTCTGAACTAATATCCTATCCAATTACTGTAACAATTGATGATAAATTTGTAGACATCAAAAATAAAAAGCAATTTATCAAGAATTACACAAAAATATTTACTGATGATTTTAAAAACGCCATAATAAACGCGAATACCAATTATATGTTTGCTAATTGGCAAGGTGTCATGTTTGGAGCAAATCTTAAGAATGTTTGGATTAATTATGTAATGGATACAGAAGGTATCTATATAACGACAATTAATAATTAGTCACTTACAATAATTTTGTAAGATGATTCACATCGTTCACAATAGTTAACTAAAGATATTACAGGAGTATAGGAAGTACGATAGAAAATGTGATAGAAAGTATGTTAAAAAGGGAAAGAATACTTATGGAACCTGATATGGAATTTATCAAGCTTGAAAATTAAATAATATGGTATAAGTGAAATCGGAAAGGCAATTATAGAAAGCCTTTCCGATTTTTATATTATAAAGCTTAACAGGGTATTTTGGCACCTTTTATACACCAGTTTAGTATGCGGTTACATTAATGCTGATTTTCAAGTTATCCCATAATCATCATGTCACGTTCTTTATTGAAGCGTCTTCACCGCCTGTGTCAACTGGTCCAGCGCCTTCTTCAGGATTTCCCTAGGGCAGGCAATGTTAATACGTTCAAAGCCTTCCCCGACAGGACCGAAGATATGCCCGGGATCCAGCCAGAGCTTTGCGGTATGGACAATTAATTTCTCCATTTCCTTTCTGGTCAGCTTCAAAGCCTTAAAGTCCAGCCAGATCAGATAAGTACCCTGGGGCTCAACCAGTTTGATATCAGGTAGATTCTCCTTCAGATATTCTCTGGTGAAATTCAAGTTGTCTAATAAGTAAGCCCAAAGCTCCTGTAACCAAGGTTCACCGTACTGATAAGCAGCCTTACACGCTACCAGACCCAGGGTATTGCATTGGCTGTAGCCGCTGGCCTCCATCTCTTTTATAAATCTTTGGCGGATGGTATCATTTTTAATAAAGATATTGGATATCTGTAAACCGGCCAGATTAAAGGTCTTGCTGGGGGATGTACAAATGATGGAATTCTGGGCGAAATCCTCATTAATATTGGCAAATACCGTATGTTCATATCCGGGATAGGTAAAGTCACAGTGAATCTCATCGGAAACAACAAGGACATGATGTTTCAGACAGATACCGCCCATGCGGATTAATTCCTCTTTCGTCCACACTCTGCCGACAGGATTCTGGGGACTGCATAGAAGAAAGAGCTTCACATTCTCAGATATAATCTTCTGCTCAAAATCACTAAAATCAATGGTATATTGGGTACCGTCATAAACAAGTGAGTTTGTTATCAATTTCCGATTATTGTAAACAATGGATTCATAAAATGGATAATATACAGGCTGCTGTATCATAACACCTTCACCTTCCTTAGTGAAAGCTCTGATTGCCAAAGTAATTGCGAATACAACACCGGGTGTCTTAATCAGCCATTCCTCAAGTGTATCCCATTGAAAGTGCTTATAAAACCAGTCATGTACAGCATCATAATAGTCTGCCTTCACTTCGCTGTAGCCAAAGATTCCATGAGATACTGCATAATGCATCACATCAAGGACTTCGGAGGGAGTCTGGAAATCCATATCTGCAACCCACAAGGGAAGAATATCGGAAGGCTTTCCACGCTCTGTGGCGAAGTCATATTTGAGAGAATTCGTATTCTTACGGTCAATAATACTGTCAAAATTGTAACCCATATTCATCTCCAATCTGCCACTGTAAGGCCGCTATCATATATAAATACCGCTCATTCATATCCAAGCTCAAGCTGTCACACTATGAATACTGTCAGGCAACATAAAATATATAAAAGCTGAAAGTACTCAGGGTATACAGATGCTCTTATGAACTAACAGTAGTTCAGCTTATTAGCTATGAACAGTCGCTAAAAGCCTTAAATTATACAGTAGCCATCAATGTCTATTCCGTAAATGCCTGTTCTAAATCATACAATAAATCATCGATATGTTCAATACCGACAGAAAAACGAAGTAAAGTTTTATTAATTCCTTTCGCCTCCCGCTCAGCTTCCGGAACATCAGCATGGGTTTGCAGCATCGGATAAGTAATAAGACTTTCTACACCGCCAAGGCTTTCTGCATATTGGATAATCTGTACTTTTCGAAGTATTCTGACGGCTGTTTCTTCACAGTCTACATGGAAGGAAATCATACTTCCGGAACCGGTAGCCTGCTTCTTATTAATCTTATATCCGGGATGGGAAGGTAATCCGATGTAATAAACTGCCTTCACCTTCTCCTGTTTTTCCAGCCACTCCGCGATAATCTGAGCATTTTTCTGCTGATATTCCATTCGGAGGGGTAAGGTTTTAATTCCGCGAAGAATTAACCAGCTGTCAAAAGGCGCTAATCCGGCACCGGTTGTTTTAGAGATATAACGCAGCTTCTCCGACAAGATCTCATTCACTACAACCAGAAAGCCTGCCAAAGAATCATTGTGACCGCCCAGGTATTTCGTACCGCTGTGAATTACAATATCAGCACCCAGAGAGATTGGATTCTGGAAATAGGGTGATAAAAAGGTATTATCTACGATAAATAGAAGCTGATGCTCCTTTGTAATCTTCGCAATTTCACCAAGATCCGTCACATTCATCATCGGATTGGTAGGGGTCTCCACAAAGATGGCTCTGGTATTGGCTTTTATCTTATTGATAAGGGAAGCTGTGTCAGAGGTATCCAGGTATTCCATTTCAATTCCGTTTTTTGTATTAATGGAATTGAAGATTCGGATCGTTCCACCGTATAAATCCTCAGAAGCTATGATATGGTCACCGGGTTGGAATAGCTCCATCAAAGCATTCATTGCAGCCATACCGGAGGTAAAGGCGATTGTATCCTTCCCATTTTCTAAGGAATTAACTACTTTCTCCAGCTGAGCACGGGTAGGATTTTGTGATCTGGTATAATCATAGCCGGTACTGCATCCAACGTCGGGATGGGCAAAGGTTGCGGTCTGATAGATTGGGAAACTGATTGCACCGGTATTTTCTACGGTTTTCTTCTCATTCTTTCCATGGACACATTTTGTATTTAAATGATAGTTCATCTGATAGCCCTCTTTCATATCATTCATGATTCTATTCGTTAACGGCAGCTTTAATCAATATTCTCAATAAATAATACTATTCATATCAAATAAGTATATTTATTGCATTATAATACATAGATTTTGAATATTCAAGTATCACTTTACGATAAAATATCTTTTCGAACATGGGATTCAAGCCACACCTTCACAGTATGGGGCTATGTTTTCTCTAATGCGCATATGGAACAGGATATTCAGACTACCTGCGAAGTAATCAGGGGATATTTAAATAACTTTTAGTATAACGTAAATTTACAAGAGTTTTACTGAAACATTTCTTAAGATGCTTCAATAAACTCTTTTTATTTGCGCATAGGCAGATGCGAATAAAGGTACTGCTGAAAAAGGAAAATACTTTTACTTCTAATGTCACCTATGCAGGAAAACTCATAAGGCAGGGATAATACTCACATATAAAGAGAAGTAAATTATGATAGAAAGAATAATATGATTACATATCAGCAAAATATAAATGATTGATTTATTCATTCGGATTAATTATTATGTTTATGATACTAAGATGTTAAATGATAAGGAGGAATAGTTTTATGATGAACATCATTCTTTTTATATTAATTGGTCTGGTAGCAGGGATACTGAGCGGTTTTTTCGGAATTGGGGGAGGTGTCATTATAGTTCCGGCATTGATATTTATCTGCGGCTTTAGCCAGTTAAAAGCACAGGGAACTTCTTTGGCCGTATTGCTGCCACCCGTTGGTATTCTTGCATTTATGGAATATTATAAAAAAGGAAATGTTGATTTGAAGGCCGGTGTCATCATATGCATTACAGTACTGTTCGGGGCTATGCTGGGAGGCAAAGTTGCTCAATACGTACCGGCTGATATTTTAAAAAAGGCTTTTGCAGCATTCATGCTTTTATTATCTTTGAAAATGCTTTTTGGAAAATAAAATGACTGAAATAACCGAGCCAACACATGGACATAGAAACCTGAGATATTTATCCAGGTTCCCATGTCCATTTTTCGTGATAAAGTTACAGATAGTATTAATAAAAATGGTTATACTTTCGGCATACGATAAAAAATACTATTAAACAAGTTTATTTATGACATGGAGGAAAATATTATGTTTGATTTTTTAAAAAGAGAAGCTGGTAAAGTAGTTAATGTAAATGATATGGATGACCTGTTAGGAAAGGTTGAGCTGATTGATATCAGAGAGCCTTACGAATATAAAGGTGGAAGCCTGAAGACAGCAAAAAATATTCCGATGGGAACGCTTATAAATGATCCCGAGAAATATCTTAACAAGGACAAGCCTTATTACATTATGTGCCAGTCCGGCGGCAGAAGCCAGAGAACCTGCAGTATTCTTTTGAAGCAGGGATATGACGTGGTGAATGTAGGCGGTGGGATGGGATCCTATGTTGGATCAAAGAGAAAATAAGGAAGACGGATTAAGAAAGACAATTGAGAAAGACAAATTAAGAAAGACAGATTAAGAGAGATAGATTAAAAAAATAGATTAAAAAAGATAGAATAAAAAAGATAGAATAAAAAAGATAGAATAAAAAAGATAGATAAAAAAGATAGAATAAAAAAGATAGAATAAAAAAGATAGATAAATAAAGACAGATGAAGGAGGGTTCCTATGGGACGAAAGATATTAATAGTAGGCGGAGTGGCAGGAGGAGCTTCTTCTGCAGCCAGACTTCGAAGAAATAGTGAAGACGATCAAATTGTTATGTTTGAAAGAGGACCGCATGTATCATTTTCAAATTGCGCCCTTCCCTATCATTTAAGCGGAGTAATTAAAGAAGCTGAGGATCTGGTACTTATGGATCCTGAGTTATTTTTAAGGCAATATCATATTGATGCAAGAGTAAATAATGAAGTTATATCTATCGACAGAGAGAATAAGGAAGTCAAGGTTAAGAATACTATAACCGGGGATATTTACTCGGAGAGCTACGACAAATTAATTATGTCTCCTGGTGCTAATCCAATTGTCCCAAAAATTCCGGGAATTGAAAATGCTAATATTTTTACCGTCAGAAATGTGGTAGATATCGATAGATTGAATCAGTATGTTAAGAAAAACAAGGGACAGGATATTGCTGTTATTGGCGGAGGCTTCATTGGTGTTGAAGTTGCGGAAAATCTTCGAGAGGCAGGGTATAACGTATCTTTGATTGAAGCTGCCGACCAGATATTAAGGCCATTTGATTATGATATGGTTCAGATCTTTCATAAGGTATTGCATGATCACCAGATCAACCTGATCATAGGAGATAAGGTGGAGGGCTTTACTGCAGATAAAGTGATCCTGGCTTCCGGAAAAGAAGTTCATGCCAATGTGGTTATTATGGCGATAGGAATAGCACCGGAGACCAAGCTTGCCAAGGAAGCAGGCCTGGAGATAGGAGAAACAGGAGCAATTAAGGTTAATAACCTGTATCAGACAAGTGACCCGGATATCTATGCAATAGGTGATGCAATCGAAGTATATCATGCATTAACACACACAGTCACAAAATTATCACTTGCTGGCCCTGCCTTAAAGGAAGCTAGATCCGTAGCGGATTATATCAATAATAAAGGTACGATTAATAAGGGTTATATTGGTTCTTCAGCGATAAAAGTATTTGAATACAACGGAGCTTCCACCGGTCTGAACGAAGCTCTTATTCAAGCAATGGACATGAAAATTAATTATGACGTTGTCCGCCTCATTCTTTCTGATAAGGTTGGTATCATGCCGGATGCCGCTCCCATGCATTTTAAATTAATCTTCGAGGTTCCTACCGGAAAGATATTGGGTGCCCAGGCAATCGGCAAAGGTGATGTGACAAAAAGAATCGATATTATCGCAACGGCAATTAAATTCGACGGAACAGTAGAAGATCTGAAGGATCTGGAGTTATGCTATGCACCTCCCTTCTCAACTGCAAAGGATGTAGTAAATTATGGCGGATATGTAGGCTCCAATCTTCTAAATAATGAATATAAGCAGGTAAATGTGGACAAGGTCAGAGACCTGGTGGAAGCAGATAATTATATCATTGACGTCAGGGAACGCTACGAATATGAGAAAGGCCATATTAAAGGCTCATATAATATTCCTCTAAGTGAACTTAGAGAAAGAACTTCTGAAATTCCTAAGGACAGGCCGGTTTATCTACACTGCAGATCAGGTCAAAGAAGCTATAACGCTGTACTGGCTCTTCAAAACCTTGGATATCATAATGTTTATAATATTACCGGAAGCTTTCTGGCTTTATCCTTTTATGAATATTTTAATGATAAGACAATGGGAAGAGACAGTATCGTAACGGAATACAATTTCAGATAAAGTCATATAAACTACAATTTCATAAAGATATATATTATAAAGCTATTATCGCCTTTCTGCAGACTGCAACATGGTCAGCAGAAAGGCTTTTATTTATTTCATAGGATTTAACAGGCTTGATAAAAATCATAATTCAGCCATAATTCATTCGTATAATCAAGATATCAAATAAACAAGGAGGTAATGAATATGATGCTGTTAACATGGCTGGTAATCGGCTTTGGTATCTATTATTTCATTAAACATAGTAATTCATCAAATTCACAAACTGTGAATCCGAAGACACCGGAAGTGATATTAAAAGAGCGGTATGTGAATAGTGAAATTGATGAAGCAACCTATGAGAGAATGAAAAATACGATTAGAAATTAGTAGGAGGAATTTATATGATGTTTGGCAGAGGCCTTAATGGCATATGTAATTTTGGTAATAATGGTTATTACGGAGGCAATGATTATTTTAACAATGGAATGTATGGATATATGCATTACGGATTGGGGATTCTGGTTGTTATCGGAATTCTGATATTCGCAGCAGTAATCATCTATCTCCTGGTTCATAAGAGCAGCAGAGGAAATACCAGTACAACCCCAGGTACCCCGGATCCAGTGTTGGAGGCTTTAAAAATGAAATATGTCCGTGGTGAGATAACTGAGGAAGAGTACTTAAGACGCAAGGATTTAATAGGCAGGAACTAAAGTGATGTCATTGTAATCATTGAAATGCTTTTGAAGTTCATTTATTATTCTTGGTTTGCAATGCTATACTTGTGGATTTATAAGCTGAAAGTACGGTTAGTACACAGGAGTTCTGCATACTAACAGTATTTTCAGCTTCTTCATATAGTTGGTATCTGGAAGCACAGAGGTAGGCAGCAGCTCCAATATTTTATCATCGATGGATTTATCACTATAACCGGATGGAAAGAAATGCTATACTGTATATGAATACAGTAAATAACTTATGATAATGAAGCAAAGCAGGAAAGAGGCGGTGAGATGGTTTATAAAATATTAGTGGTTGAAGACCAGAAGGAAATCAGTGATATCGTTTCGAAATATATTGCAAAAGAAGGTTATGAGGTCACTGTTGCCAATAATGGCTTTGAAGCCTTGGCATATTTTAATGAACAGAAATACCATCTTGTCCTTCTGGATATTATGATGCCGGGAATTAATGGTTTTGAGGTGTTAAGAGAAATAAGGAAGATTTCTGAGATTCCGGTTATCATGCTTACTGCAAAGCAGGAAGAAGTTGATAAGCTGAAAGGATTTAGCATAGGAGCTGATGATTATGTGGTGAAGCCCTTCAGCCCCAGGGAGCTGATCAAGCGAATCCAGGTCTTTCTAAAAAGGGTCTATCATGAAACAGATGAGATAACCTACCATTATCGTGATATCACACTTCACACAAAGAGCATGAAGCTTACGAAAAATGATGCGGAGATACCAATCACGGCAGCAGAATATAAATTGCTGACGGTTTTCTTTAAAAATAAAGGACAGGTTCTCACCAGGGAGCAATTGATAGCCCTGGCTTATGGTGAGGATTACGAAGGTTATGACAGAAACATAGACAGTTATATTAAGCGAATTCGCCAGAAGATTGAGACCGATCCGAAAAATCCTGAAATTCTTATAACAAAATATGGAGCTGGGTATGTGTTTGGAGGTGATGAGCAGTGACGATAAAAAAGCAATGGCTGATGGTTCTTATCTCGGTGGCAGTTTTTTCTGTTTTTATCAACTCCTTAGTGCTAAGCGCATTAACGAACCAGTATTTCAAAAACTATGTCAAAACAAATTATGAAGAACATCTCAATCAGATCATACAATATTCTACCAATACCCTGAAAACAGGGAATTACTTAGTAAATCAGATGAAAATCGAGCTGGAGACGCATCTGGTTGATCCAATCACTCGTATTAAGATTTATGACCAGAATGGTAATCTGATTGTGGATGTAAGTTCCGACAGTAATCAGGGATTTGGAAGTGGTATGATGAGCGGTATGATGAGACGAATGATGAATTCGCAGCTGGAGGAAGTCGATCATGCCAATATCTATGAGGGTAATAATATTATCGGTCAGATTAATATTACAAAATACAGTTCTGCGGAAAACTCCATGGCGACCTGGAGGTTTCAATCTTCCCTATTGAGGAACAGTCTGTATTCCATCGGAATTGTCATGATATTTGCGGTTATGATCGGATATCTGGTCAGCAGGAAAATGAGCAGGGATCTGATTAATACGGCGAACATGGCTCAAAACATCGAAATTGGCAATGAGACAGGTAACTTATATTCGAAGGTAAAAGAAATCCGGGTTATACAACAGAGCCTGGTATCCTTGGATTACAAATTAAAGCTAAAGCAAAAAAGCAGAAAAACATTAATTGACGAACTGGTTCATCAGACGAGAACTCCTCTGACCATCATGAAAACGCATTTAGAGGGAATGGAAGACGGTATTGTGAAGATGTCTCCGGAAGAAATTAAAATTTGTGAAAATCAGGTTGAGAATATTACCGCAATCATAGCCAATATGAGCAGTCTGATTGATGCTGAGAAAATGGATACGAAGGTTCAGATGGAAGAGTTTGAGTTTAGTCAGCTAATCAGACAGATTGTTAGCGGACTCAAGGTTCAATTTGAAAGGAAGAATATTGAATTAAAGCTGGTTGATACGGTAAAGGTCACCTTAAAGACAGATAAATATAAGCTTAGCCAGGCTATTTATAACATTTTAACAAATGCCTATAAATATACAGAAACAAATGGGAAAGTACAGATCAATTATCAGATCATGCCTGATCGTCTGATTCTGACCATCGAAGATAATGGATCAGGTATCAGCGAGGAGGATCAGCGAAAAATATTCGATGCTTATTACAAAAGCAGCAGGAATGCCAATCCCTCCGGAGAAGGACTCGGCTTATATGTGGCAAAGGAGAATCTGATCAGTATGAATGGTGATATCACGGTAGAATCAAGGATTAATCATGGAAGTAAATTTATTGTAAGTATACCCAGGGAATATATCGAACAATAAATAATACGGAGGTATCTATTCCAGAAATTGCACGAAGGAGGTGTCCCAATCCTTCGCGTTTCGTATTTCCTCCAGCAGTTCCCTTGTAACCCTTAACTCCGTCTCAAGACGGTACAGGTTGCAGGTTAGCATCATTTTCATGTTAAAGGGGATCTTGGGTTTGCAGAGTTCCAATCGGTCCTGTGCCCTGGTAAACAGCTGTTCCAGAAGATGGATACGATTCTGTGTATATTTCAATGCGTCCTCTTGCTTCATGGCTCCGATATGAAAGAGAGCAATACCAAAATCAGAAGCCGCCGTTTCGTAGGATTCAAGTCCGGTAAGTAATTCCGATAGGAGAAGCTTCTCACCTTCTTCTGATAAGGAGTAAACCGTTTTTGGCGGAAGCTTGCCTTCCCTTGCAGTTTCACCTGTCAGATAACCTTTTGATTCAAGATTTTAAGAAGGAGCTTAACAGATAACCATGTGCGGCATGTAGCTGTACTCCGTCAAAGCCTGCCTTTTTGGTACGAATAATAGCGTCTGAAATTCTGAGGAAGAACTGCTAAGTTCGCACAGTGGTGCTAAATCTTCCGGAGGTTGAGAAGATTAGAGCACGCCTTCAGGGAAAGAGGGTATTTATCTGCGGCGGTACGGGGCGCTCCTTCGCAGCGGCTGCCTTGATTGATGATTTTGGTATGCAGCTTGTCGGACTAGAGACGCCTACCTACGATGATGATGCCCAGATCGATATCGAATACCTGAATGAAGTTCATAAGTATCAAAGATCTTTATGATAATCTGTAAAATTAATAACTAAAGCTTTTGTCAGCCATCCTTTGTAAATAATATTAGTTTGAATCCTTGCGATTTTGATTCATCAGTGGGTTAAACATTGTAGTTGAATAGTGTTTATTAATCAGCCAGAGCTGTGGCAAAGTCAGACGGTATTTTAATCGGAACTTCATTAGACGCTGCAATCTATGTGGCGACTCAGCTGGCTAAGAAACCTGAGAATAAGGGAAAAAGAATTGTAGCTATATTGCCGGATACAGGTCTACGTTATCTTTCAACGAATTTATTTGAATAAAGGATATGTGTATTTCAAAACAGGGTGTCAGTTACAATAGAACGTGGAATAGTTGATATTATAGTATCAATTTACCTGCAGACTATATGATATGTAGCTGGCCCCTGTTTTTTATGGAAAGATAATGTTACATTGAACAACCCTTTATAAATTTAGGCTTTGCTAGACAAAGAAAGATATTGATATTAAGTAAATATGTAATGTATAATAATACCAAGTATTGGGTTCGCAATAGGTGACGATAATGAAAAAAAATTGTTTTACTGTGGAAAATTTGAAGTTATCGGGCAGTTTTAAACTGCGGATTGTTTTTGTTCCCAAATAAATCATTGCACGGATACATATTCAGCAATACTATTAGTGGACAGATTGTTTTTGGAAAAGATGAAAGAGCTAAATTTGAGAACGAGCAACATACTTATTCTGATGAAATTCAAAGCATCTACAAAAATTCAACAACATATCATGACGGAAAATGGATGTCTTTTGAACCAGTCAATTTACTACTTGAAGATATTCAAAAGTTATTACGTATTAAAAGAAAACCAAATAAAAAGTAGATAATAAGCATAATACGAAGTTAAGTTGGTTCACTATCGTCCCCGATTGCAAACGGAAATATATATATATTATACACATTTAAAAATCAGGAGAAAATTATAGTTATTAACTTATATTATCGGAGGTAAGGTAAATGTACAGGTCAATGATGCAGGTTTTTGTTAAGGGAAGCGAAAAGGCACTTGAGTTTTATCAAAACGTATTTGACGCTAAGGTAATGTGCAGCTATCCTAATTCGGACGGAACGTTAATGCACTCTGAGCTTGATGTTTATGGACAAGTAATAGCGGTAAGTGAATTAAATGAAGAAAATGCGGTTGCAGGCAATACTATGATGTTCTGCTTGCACTTTGGAGAGGGAAAGGAAGCTATTGTTCAAAAAATATATTATTCGTTAAAAGATGGAGCAAAAATTCATTATCCGTTAAGCAAATGTGATTATAGTCCGCTAATGGTAGATATAACGGATAAATTTGGGGTTCGTTGGTGCATTTTTGTATAGGGCTGACTCGGATTGAATAAGCATTACTTGCGAAAGGTTTAAAGAATAACGGATAAACGCATTCGAAATGACATTTGAAAATGAACCTATAATGGAGCACGACAAATCAGATGTTACGAGGTTGTTAGCATATGAAAGCAGTAATATTAGATATGTATGGTGTAATTTTAAAAGATACAGGAGATGGATTCGTAATTTAGAGGCAGCACAAGCGATTGGTATGGATACAGTATTATTTAATAGCAGAAAGGTTGAATATGATGGAAAGATTGTTACAGAGTTTAAAGAACTCGCAAATATATTGATAAGTGAGTAAAATAGACAACTTTCAATTTGACGGGCTGGTTTCCTTCGCTTCAGGTTATGATTATGAACTAAAGATTTTGCAGTAATGCAGTGATAAATTAAATTTATCAACTTAACTACAGATTATTTATATTTATACGGAGGGTAAACATGAATATTACTATCAAACCACTCACACCGGGGCTTTCCGCCGATTACTTTGACTTCTTCGAAAATCGGGCGTTCACAGATAATTCCCCGTATCGGTGTTATTGTCAGGTCTATCAAATGTCCAAGGAGCAGCAAAAAGCTGAGTTCGACAAAGTAGACGGGGCTGACATAGGTCGCGTGTCACGAAAAGTCGCCGAACAACAGATTGATTCGGGCGTACTGCGAGGATACCTGGCTTTTGACGACGGCGTTGCTATTGGCTGGTGTAACGCGAACGATAAAGCGAATTTCCCCATCGAGTCGTGTACCGGTGAGCGTTTTTACGCACCGGCTGAAAAGCTAGAAAAGGCCGTGGTGTGTTTTGAGATTGCTCCCGAATATCGAGGGAAAGGAATTGCCACTGCGCTTTTGAAGCGCGTGATTGACGATGCGAGAGCCGAAGGCTATATCGCCGTCGAGGGTTTTCCCGTTGTGCGCGACGAGCGATTTGAATGGGATTGCACAGGCCCCCTCCGGCTGTATGAGAAGGCTGGATTTGTCAAAGTAGCTGTTCAAGAGAAGAATGTTGTTATGAGGAAAGAGTTGAAATAACAACGAATAGTATAAGCATAACATGAAGATGACAAGTTCCAATTTGCAAGGCTGATTTACTCCGCATTCGTCCACAACTGTGAATTGGATATTATTTATATTATATACATCTGGTATCAAAATAATAAGCTTATTAATATATCATAAAACTATTGACTCTGACACCGTGTCGTACTTTATGATGTCTTTAAGAAAAGGGGGCGTGGTCGATACATGGAACTGCAAACAATAAATCAGGTGTCTAAAAATTATGAGATTTCGGCGAGAATGCTTCGTTATTATGAACAGGTTGGTCTTATTACAAGCTTGCGAAAAGACGATTATGCCTACAGAGTTTATGATGAAACAGCCTTGAAGCGGCTTCAATATATCATAATCTTGCGCAAGTTACGCATTCCGGTTAAGCAGATAAGCGATATTTTTATTAATCAGAACGCATTAAGTGCTGTTCAAATTTTCGAACAGAACATAGTCGAGCTTGACGAAGAAATAACAGCATTATCCACTGTGAAATCAATATTGGCACATTTTGTTGAAGAACTGCGTGAAAAAGCCAATATACAATTGCAGTTTGATTTGTTGAAGGATGAAAAATCTCTTTCGATTATTGATTCACTTCCTTTTTCTAAAAATCTTATTAAGGAGAGTTTATCAATGGATGAATTAAACAAAGCTGATGAAAGCCTAACAAAACTTAAAGAGAAGTATATCAGGATTGTTAATGTGCCTCCTATGACCATAGCAGAAGTGAATTTCTACGGTGAAACAGTCTTGCCCGGCGAAGAAGTATATCTTTCTGATGACAGACATGCGGATTTTTCAAAAGACGGCAAGTGTATACCTGGTCATTTTCAAGCAGGAATAAATGCAATCGATAAACTAATACATGATTGCAATCTTGTTGAAGTGATGCCGGATTTCCGTTTGTTTGGTTTCGCAAATTGTTCTGATATGGAAATTTACGGTCCTTTTTATGGATTTGGTCGCTGGCTCTCAATACCTGATGATATGGATGTTTCATTTCCGTTTGTCAAAAAGAAGTTTAAAGGCGGAATGTATGGTGCATATAGCCGTCCGCTCCCAAAGAGCGATGGAGATTCAGATGAATGGGAAGTGCTTAACCATTGGGTTATGAATAATGATCAATATGAATATGACGGCGGAAGGGAACCGGATTGCAATTATGGACTATTGGAGGATTATCTGAATTATATCAATTTATTTAAGCTCCCAGCCGAAGAAAAATTGATTCAAGTTGATTTACTTATTCCAATTAAATTACGTAAAAAATAAGCATATGTGTGTTTGAGCCACATCGCCTACTTTTACAATTGTTAAGTTGAATTATTTATATTAGCGGTGTTATTTAAACTGAAAAAATGATGCATAATAAATTGTTATCGACATTCATTAAGAAAAGGAATTATGTAGCTTAATATTTTTGTTAAGGAGCGGGTTATGTCAACTAAAAAAATATTCGAGACCATCGCAAAAAAAGAGCTGATAACAAAAGGATGGTCGGAAGATAAAAAATACTGTGTCACTACAACAGACGGAACGAAATATTTACTCCGTATTTCTCCGCTCTCTCAGTATGAAACAAAAAAATTATTGTTTTCCATGATGGAACAGATTGCTGCGCTTGATATTCCCATGTGCGTTCCTATAGAGTTTGGCATTTGCGACGATGGTGTTTACTCCATCCAGAGTTGGATTGATGGCGTAGATTTAGATACTGTAGTGCCCTTGTCGTCTGAAACCTTGCTATCTGAAACGGAGCAGTATGCGTTAGGGTTACAGGCAGGAAAAATCGCCAAAAAGATACATACTATACCCATACCGGAACCACAAGAGGAATGGACAGTAAGTTTTAACCGTAGAATAGATATGAAAATTCAGGAATATAGCAAGTGCGGCTTGAAGTTTGATGGTGACCATCATATGTTCGCTTATATTGAATAAATATGAAATGTATGATATAAATATTAACGACACATGAGGTGACACGATGAAGAATCCCTTAAGCTACCAATCAACAGAATATGATTGCGGTCCAACTTCGATGCTGAATGCAATCAATTATCTGTTTCACCGCAAGGACATACATATACATCTTAATATATAAATCCGACTTATGACAACCGAACCTATAATAAATTATTAGAAATAATTTGATAAACTATCAACATAAATGGGGATGCCGCATTAGCGGCATCCCCAATGTATGTCAGTATTATATCACTGAATTAAATAAAGAACATAAAGTTCTGGTCTGATTTATGCTTGTCCGTTTCGGATACAAGATCATATAAGGTAACCTTCTGCAGCATCGATTTTACTGCAGCATCCAGCGGATCATATACGGCTGATCTAACAGCGGCTTCTATTTCCGGAGCTTTATCCTTGATAGTTTCTTCTGTAGATTCGAATAAAGATGTCTCGACAGCGGATAATATATCATAAACGGTTATTTTCTGAGGCTCCTCGGCTAATTGGTAACCTCCTTGGGAACCTTTGATTGAATTTACAATACCGCCTCGTTTTAATAAGGAAAATACCTGCTCTAAATAGATTTTTGATATATCAAGTTTATCTGAAATACTGATCAGAGTAATATACTCATTCTTATTATTATATTGAGCCATATGGATGGTTGCCGCAAGTGCATATCGGCTTTTTGCTGATAATCTCATATCTAACCTCCTTTTCATACTTTTTTAATATGTATTTATAATAAATGAAAAGGACAATATTGTCAATAGGCATCGCAGTGAAGCATCATTTTAGAGTTATAGATATAATAAAATCGTACAGCTGTAATTCTGAACAATACGATAAAAGTATGAAAACCCTTGATATTAGCAGTCTTTACGGAGTACGAATTTAAATCAAATATATTATATAGGAATAAAATAAATATTTTTTGATTCAGTATTGACATTCTGATTAGTTTGTAATATTATACTAGTAAACATAGTAATCATATATGATATATAATAAAACTAAACGGAGGTAAACATTATGTCAAAGATTTATAAAAGTCTCACTGATCTCGTAGGAAAAACACCTCTTCTTGAATTAAGCAATTATGAGAAGAAGCATCAATTGGAAGCATCAGTTATAGCAAAGCTGGAATATTTTAATCCTGCAGGCAGCGTTAAGGATAGAATTGCCAAAGCTATGATTGATGATGCAGAAGCAAAAGGCATATTAAATAAGGATTCAGTTATCATCGAGCCAACCAGCGGCAATACCGGTATTGGTTTGGCATCTGTAGCAGCAGCAAGAGGCTACCGTCTTATTTTAACCATGCCTGAGACAATGAGTATTGAAAGAAGAAATTTATTAAAGGCATACGGAGCAGAGCTTGTACTTACGGAAGGTGCAAAAGGAATGAAGGGTGCAATCGCAAGAGCAAGTGAGCTTGCAGCAGAGATTCCGAATTCCTTTATTCCAGGACAATTTGATAACCCTGCTAACCCGGCAGTTCATAAAGCAACCACAGGCCCTGAGATATGGGAAGATACTGACGGCAAGGTAGATATCTTAGTAGCAGGTATCGGCACCGGCGGTACGATTACAGGAACAGGTGAATTCTTAAAATCCAAGAATCCCAATGTTAAGGTAGTTGCGGTAGAACCCTTCGACTCACCGGTATTATCAGAAGGAAGATCCGGTGCCCATAAGATTCAGGGTATTGGTGCCGGCTTTGTACCGCAGGTATTGAATACTGCAGTATTTGACGAAATCATTAAGGTAAAAAATGAAGATGCCTTCGCAATCGGAAAAGAATTATCCAGGACAGAAGGCTTACTTGCCGGTATTTCCTCCGGAGCTGCATTGTGGGCGGCTACTGAACTGGCAAAACGCCCTGAGAACAAAGGCAAGAATATCGTTGTTATTCTTCCTGATACAGGAGAGCGCTATTTATCAACTCCTCTTTTCTCAGAATAAAACTAGCGTCAATTAACTATACCATCAATTAACTGGACCATCTTAGCCTCATAATATAATGTTATAAACAGGGGACGATTTGATGATGCTGTGTCAGAGCTATCTGACATATAAATCATCATTTCGTCCTCTGTTTTGTTTGTTATCAAGGATGAATTCATCGATATACCATGGAAGAATGTAATTTCCTTGATGATTTGATAGTTACTGTTCACTCCCCACATTAATTCATTATGAAAAGTGACGAAATTTATTTTTTTATTTTGTGGATAACAATCTTTGAGGAAGATAATCGTGTTTATGGTTATCTTCCTCATTTCATTTTGATGGAATTTATCCACATC
>DATMUM010000089.1:0-50324 GCA_035564175.1 Mobilitalea sp. | reverse complement strand
TGCTTATCAGCTTCTCTATAGCTCCGCTTACCAGATTCCTTATCAGATTGCCTGTCGAAATCCTCATCCGAATTGTATAAATCATTCCCTTGGAGCACCTTAAATAAGTGATCAAAAGAAAAACCGTCTTCTTTTATAACTGCATAAAGCCGATAAATCAGCAGAACAGCTTCCTTATCGTTATACTCCACCTTGTTCATCAGATATTCAATAATACTGTTCAACTGTTCTCTTATGTTCCTTCCGTATCCGGGAAAATAGCACAGTCTAGGTTCATACGTAACAATATCCATATAGATAAATTCCGGCTGAAGAACAAAGTCCTCTTCCGGAAGAAGGTATTCATAGGCCTTTTCCAAAGTAAGAAGGATACCCCTGATAAGCTTTATTAATTTATTATTGTTAATGCTCCCTCTTTCTAATAATGATGACATGGATTGCTTTGCTGTTATCTCATAATAAAATAAGAGCTTATTATCCATTCTTTTCAGGGTAATTAATAAGAGGCCTTCCAACGTCTGGTACTCAAGAAGCTTTATGCAATAGTTCTCCATCTTCTGATGGTTTTCATTCGCAATCACCATATAATTGTGTTTCAGATCTTTCTTATATTCTACCTCCATGAAGCCCTCCCATATTTTACTGTATATCCAGCTTTTCCTTCAACTCATCCATTCCTTTAATGCTTGACCCCGTTTCCAGTATCACCTCTGCGGCTCGTATTGTTTCTGCCGGATTATGGATCACGCAGCTATTGGTAATAAGAATACCGGAGTATCGATTTAATAGATTATGAAAAACAGGCAGGGTTATATTCGCCTTAGCCTCTATCTGAATGTTTATATCGAATTTATTAACTTCTATCTCTGCTGAAGTAATTTTCATAAGGAATAAGCCTTCGGACAGCTCCTTCTTAAGATATTCCTTTAACCTATTCTCCTCGTCCTGGGTAGAACCAAAAATGAAGTAAAAGATCCCTCTCTCATCCAGCTTCTCGAATTCAACAGCTCCCGTGATAAGATCCGCCTCATGTTTTACATTAAAGCTTGCTTTATGTAATACTTTGTCTACCTCTCCCTGAATCAGACATTTGTCATGAAGAATAAAGGAAAGATAAATAAGTGCAAATATCGTGATAATAACGATTGGCATCAAATAGGCCGCTTCCACTGTGATACTTGCGTGAGCTTCCGATATAATGAGCTTTGAATTCTTTATGCTTTTCATATAAGCTTCCTGCCTCTCTGCTAATTTCCGGTCTTCTATCGTTTCCTGCTACATTCCTGTATTAGCATTCGCCACTATTAGAAAAACATATCCCAGTAACATAAATGGTACAAACGGAATACTTTTCTTTCTGTCCGCAAGTCTTAATATCAGTAATCCAATAGAAACAATTGCTGCAAGAAGAAGGGCTATAGCAAACAGTTCAAGATTCCCCCAAAAACCTAATCCAAGCCCGGTTACGCAAAGGAGTATACCATCGCCTAATCCGATTTTTCCTCCGGTGATAAGACTGGTCATAATAATAAGGACCCCGACTGCCACCCCGCCTATCCTGTCGATCAATAGAATATGATGGATAAAGGGAAGGCATCCCCCTACCAAGATTGTACCTGCAGCAATAATCCATACGGATATTTTTTTCTTTCTAGCATCCTGTATCCCACAGATCAGGAGCATCGCCCCAAGAATTATTTGCATAGCTGTCTCCGCCATAGTAACCTCCATTCTGTTGTAAAGTAGTTCAAATACATATCTGAACAATGATTATCATAATTCACTTTTCAAGAAACAAACTAGCTCCCATTCTTTTTGGGCATAAATCGCGAAGAGTAGCCGCTCTTACTATTCTTATAAATGCGCGCATGTCTTTTCGGGATCATTCACATTGTTTTCAATAATACTCCTATGGATAGCACCTTTTACAAGGTTTTCTAGAACCGACTTCTGAGAATGAAATTTCCTTCACAGATCGCTTTAACTTAGAGCAGTCCCTTAGCGAATGATACCTGGTTCCATCCGAGGTTATATAATAAGTTATCGTCATGTCTGTAGCACCTATGCAGCAGGCTTCACAGGGATAATACTTTGCACCGTTATCATTTCTTAAGTCATTCGGTATTCCACTAACTGACCTTATCGACAATTTGATATGGGAGCAGGTTTCACTCTTGTGATACACACTTCCGGTTTCCGTAATATATACTATTTCCTCGTTATTCTTTGTCTCCTCAGATGTCTGATAGGCTGCTGCCACCTCATATCCTGTCCAGCAACGAAGCCGGACTCTCTGAACCATCTGCATATCATTTAGCGCAAAAAGTTTTAACGGCAGCTTTACAAGGTAACTTACGACGATATCAATATAATCATCCCCACCTAATAAGCTGGAGCTGGTAAAGCTGATACCGTCAAAGCCATTTTTAATGCAGGAATGGTTGATTTGAGGAGTATCAAGATATTTTTTCGCATAAAGCTTCAATACGCTTTCGCTGGTTAATGTATCCGCCAGCTGCTCCAGACTGATATCATAATCCTCGCCAAAGACAGTAAAATCAAAGCTCAAAGCATCCTCAAGGCTTGGAAAATCCTTTAGTACATATGATGACTTTGCGAGGTTAAGTCCCATCTTCGTTATGGATGATTGTATCTGCTCTTGGATTGTAAATATCTGAATGTAATACAGAAATGCCAGCATGAAATAGAGAAAGACAGGCAGGATGAGTGCGGCCTCAACCGTCAGGGATGCTTTCTGATAATTTCTTGTAATACCCAATAATTTCTTATCCATTCTATACATCCGGTATCATAGCCTCTTCCATAACCTTATCGTAATTTCTGATAGTATTTTAGTACTTTATTAAATTGCTTGATTGCCCTAATGGACTGGGATGTCCGTTCTTCTGATAGAACTGCTGTTTTTTCATAAAAGCAAATGATCCCTGGAGAGAGGTTTTCAATTTTGATTTACTAGAATTATATAGATTTATTTGATTTTGAATGAAGAGCGGACATCCCAGTCCACCATATATTGAAAGGATTTATAAGAATTAGAATGATAATAAAATTGGCTTTCCCGTTTTCTTCTCAATAGCTATAAGCTGCTTTTACGGTAAATCGAAAATCAGTTGACCTATTGTTGAAGTAATTTTGAACAAATGATATCCCAGTAAACTTTTTTTCGATGATGAATTCGGCCTCCACCTCATATCCAAACAGGCAGTCATCTACCCTAAACTGATTTTGCTGATAACGCAGTCTGATATCTTCCTGCATTAAGTCCATTGATCGATAAGCCAGTTTCTTCTCATTACTTAGCAACAGGAAAACTCTTAGATAATCCTGATAGGAAAAGGATAATTCATTCTCTGCTGCTACTCTGTCTGCCTTCTGACTCAGGTAATCATGGTTAATCAAGAACAACTCCGGCAGCTTTAAAACTATATTCTTTTTTAAAATCGGTACGTTCTTTCCCATCATTAATGCATTGGTGTCAAGCAATGCTTCAGCGAAAGCCCAGGCAATTAATATAGCCAGCTGTGTAATACTAATTAAGATTGGCAGACCAGTAAATCCAACCAAGGCTGTTGCTGCCAGCTTCGCTTCTTCACGTCTTGCTGAATCTCCAAGAATACTTGCAAAATCAAGGATTGTCCGCAGACAGACAATTCTTGAAACTACAGAACTAAGATTTGCTTGGTCGGAGGTTCTTCCGGCCAGCAGATATTCCTGTTCATAAGTAAGCACGGACGGCTTCTGCTCCTGAAGCTGTGTATTCTCTGCCTGGTACCTATTAAAGTGTTCCTTTAGATATTCCTGGAATAGCAATTTCTTCGCGGCTTCATTCGTTCCGTTTCCCAGCACAGATATGATCTGCGATCCATTACCGTCGAATAAACTACCTATATTAAAATTACTCCCACCAGCCATAACATTATTGATAAATGATGATATCGCTGATAAATAATCGGTATTCTCCGATGCCATTGCTGCTTCTTCGGAGGGCAGCAATTCAGAAGTTATAAGCTCAGAAGTTGAGATGCTGTTCTGGTCCATTACCAACCCGGTGATTCCATTTTGCAAGAGCCCGCCCATTTGATCTATGGGACTTTTCCCTCCGGTTTTGTCAAGAACCAGCGTACTGTAATCCAGGACTAATCCATCAATCTGGTAAGAAGATAAAGCAGCTGCAGCCTTGTCAAACGAAATTTGTGCATTCTCGTAATAAGCGTTATTAAGCTCTTCTTTTGCTTGATTTAAAATACTTTCCGTCATCGTTAGAGTGCTTCGGTTGTTTTCTAAAATCGCCTTCATCTCTGCAAAATCATAACCACTCTCTGGCGTTATGTATTTCTTAAGTTCTGTCAAACCATCCTCTAAACCGGATAATACATTCTCATCAAGATTGCTCTTCTCTGAATTAATCATCGCTTCATACTGTTCCATTAAGGGAGCGACAGTTTGTGACTTAACCAGAATAGTATCGATGCATGTGATGGCCTTATTTATTAATGGCTTAGTCTCACCTATTAATTGAATTAAATTATCTGCACAGCAATTAATTGAAGCAGCTAAAGGTGCAATCCTTTCTTTTATATCAGTTATCCGGCTCTCCAGCTCATCCATAGCGGCCTGTATTACTTTAATATTTGCTTCGGCGTCTTTTATCTGCTGAAGATCCTTCTCTGTTTTTTTAGTTTTGGATTCTAAAATAGACAGCTTCAATCGAGCCTCAGAAAGCCTTAATTCTTGCTTTTCTTTTTCCTTTTGCAGCTCTTGCGTCTGCAAAAGCAGCTGGTCGATGGAGGCATAGTCATTTCTTATCCGGTTAAAATGCATATCAGGGTTAATGTAATTGCTCTTCTGAGCCTGGAATACCTTCTCATGATTTATGCCGACATTCTCCATCGTAACCTCCTGATAACAGATCCTTTTAATAAAATAAGGGGTAGTCTGCAAGATACCATCTGAAGTAAGCTTAATCCCCTTTTTACTGGTTATCAGGCCGTCAAATAGCTCCATTAGCTCCAGAAGCCCCTGATCAATCCCAACCAATTCTTCTTCCACCTTCTGCTTTTCCTCTATGAGATAGCTGACTTTACCTGGGGTATCAAGAAGCGTAAGTTTATTCAGCAGCACTTCTATTCCATCTCCAATCTCGCGGTATTTCATATATTCAACGGCTTCATTGATCAGGAGTTTACCATCATAATCCAGTAAGTCAGTCCTTTCCGTAACCGAAAGCTTATCAGCCGTAATGTGGAACAAATCAGTCCCATCACCTAAAAACCGGGCGTCAAGACCCTTCCCCGGTTGAAAGGTATAAGACATATTCTCCTGAAGATCCGCTTCCATCTGCTCCAGCTGCTGGTTCTCACTGTCCTCGCCGGTATAGCAGCCAAAGATATGATATTCCTCCCAAAGTGGTCCATAATACTCTGCTAACATGGAATCCATTGCTGTTGTCAGAGCCCGCTCCGCATAAACCTTAGCGGTACTTACTCTTGCTCCTTCAATGATTGTAAAAAGGAGGGACATTATCAAAAGCAAAATCAAACTTAAGAACACGCTAATGGTTCCGTCTGTTTTTCTTGAAACAATTCGATTTTTCAGGTTTTCTCTACCTCCTGATGCTATAAATTCAAAGCACGCTGATTAATTGATTGTTATCTCTGAATTGATACTGTCTGAATTACTATTGATGGATTCAAAAGCATTCTGCAAAATAGCTTGTATTTGTTCTCTGAAAATTAAAACCAGACCGATAATGATGACTAAGATAAGTATAATTTCAATTACACCAATGCCGTCCACCTGTAATGTACTCATATTTTGATACATTCGTTTTACTCGTTTCTTCATTTGTATTACTCTGCCACTAACGGGCAGACCTCCTTTCTTTTACCTGATTATTTAAACAATTTGATGTTCCAATTAAGATAGTTTTTTATCATCATAACTTTAACTTCATGCTGAATTAGCGTTATTATAAACGAGCAAATCCAGAGCTGAAGCTTAGTAATCTCCAGCATATGTATACATTTTTCATTAATTACCGGCTCAAAACTTTCTATTGTATGAATTTTATTCATAGGATTAAGGTGTGAAAAGCTATATTTATAAATTCCTTAAAAGTTGCACAAATCTTCAGCATTAATAAACCGCAAATCTACAAATTGAAAGCCAGAAAGTTAGATAATTAGAGATTTTAAGACAGTTTATGTCATAATTCACAAAGACGAATTGTGTAATAAGCCAAATGATTTTATTAAGATCACCTATGACACTCTAATCTTCATAGTAAATACCATAGGAATATTTTTTCATAGTAATACATAGTAATATCCTTCAACTAAAATTTATTATTTACCTCATATCTTAAAAGCCATAAACGCCGGTATCATAATGATGAGAAAAACCAGAATCAGCATAATCATCATCGGAAACAGTAGCTTTGTTCCTGCCTCTTCCCCCAGTCTTTTAGCTGCTTCCTTTCTGTCATCAAAGGACTCCATCGCCTCCTGCATCAGTAACTGTGTAAATCCCCGAGTTCCCTTCTTCAGATTCTGGGCGATTAATGCACAGAATTTAATATAAGGAATTAATCCGGTTCTTCTGCCATATTGCTCATATGCCACTTGCTCAGGTAATCCTAATTGCAGCTCATGAGCTGTTGTCAGCATTTCTTCATAAGCATATTTAGGAACAAAGCCTTTCTGCGTACGCTTACTGTTATAATCCTCTGCAACCTTGCACCAGGCCTGCTTAATCGTCATGCCTGCATTCACGAGCAGGGTAAACTTATTAATAATATCCGGATAATCCAGCAGCATCTGCTCCTTTCTCCGTTTCATCCGGTTTTCTAATTCCTTGACTCCATAAAACCAGATAAGTACTACCATAGATATTCCAAGAATAAAAATCAGTACACTGGTGCCATTATCTTTTTCCGCCCAATGCAGGCGGTAATTTCCCAGGGAAGTAGGCAGTTCCAATAACTCATCCTCTCTGGTATTGTCGGAATACTCCTTAATCTCATTCTTCAGTTCATTTTGCAGAAGCTCTTTGGAACTGTATTGCTTCGGCATAATCGTAAAGGTAAATAGCTGTTCTCGGGTCTGTTCCTGATATCTAAGGATCGCCGTCACATAAGTTATAATACCCTTCTGGTTAACACTGTCATTACAAACTATACCGTCTGATTGAATTAAGCTGTAATCCTCGGGAAGCCATTCTATGGTAATACTGGTTCCAGGTATGCTGCTGCAGAAGTTCAAATCCTCATAGATAAGATCAGTGGAAGTATTCTTACCCAGTACCTGCTTCTTTAAGTACTCGACCGCCTTATCAAATAAGTTCTTCGTTTCCTCCGATGAATAGATTCGTTCACCTACATCAATGGATACCTCCTGGGATTGAGAAGTTGAACCCTCATCTGAGCTCTGATCCCCTTCTATAGTGACCGTCAGATCGACATCGGTACTTCCTTCTCCGTAAACCGGCCTCTTTAGATAGTTACCGTTAATTAACGCGGAATTACTTATTTCCGCAAGAAATCCCATAAGAGCTAAAAGATTGAATAATACTATAATCAGCATTACCTGTGAAATTCTTCTGCACCAGAATAGTTTATGAATTATTTCCGGCTTACTGGTCAGATAAAGCGCTTTTAAAGCATCCGTAACGTCACTGCGTTTCTTATATAACTTCTCCAAACCTGACCTTAAGTATATCCAGTAAGCAAGAGGGTAAAGGATATATAACTGATGCTCCTTCTTATCAATTGCCTTCATCCATTCTTCTGCTTTATCCTTTCTATATAGAAATCCGGCAAGGAAAAGAAGAAGTATCATGCTATTCACAATCCACATGCAAGTCCTCCTTATACTTCAATGGCAACGATCTTATCCATGATAAGTAATGCTACAAGATAGCAGAAAAGGAAGGCCGTCATTATGATAACTCCAAATAAATTATGATAGAGGGGATCCAGGAAACCTGGTGATGATACGGACAGATAAATAAGAATTACAAGAGGTATTACTTTCATGATATTGGCTTCTAGGCGTTTCGCTGTAATCAGGGTTATAATTTCCCGTTTTACTTCTATTTTATCGCTGATCATATTACTTGTTATCTTGATAACATTGATTAGATCGCCGCCGGTTCTTTTCGCCGTGCTGAAAACTTCAGAGAAGCTTAAAATATCCTCCACCTGCGTCCGCTCACTGAAATCATTCAGAGCCTTTTCCACTGTAATGTTCATGTTAAGCTGATGGACAATGTGATGGAATTCCTTCAAGATTAAGGAGTTCTCCTGATAAATCTGTTTTAAGTCTCTGCAGGCTTCTTCAAAAGCATTTTCTGCAGAATACCCGGCTTCCAGTGCTGCGGATAATGCCAGAATACCATCCCTGAACTCCAGATTAAGCTTCCATTTTCGTTCTTTTTTTAAAATGTTTACTTTCCTTATCCGATAGAAATAAATCATTGGGCTTAGGAATATCAATCCCAGGATACTTTGGTAAAAAAGAATGCCTATTCCGGCAGTAATCACAATTCCCTGCAGAATATAGATGATATTTTCACCTTGTGACAAATAGTAATAATCGTAATTTTCTGTCATGAAAGCCTCCTTCTTTCGTTCTGCTGTCATGGATAAAGGAACTGAAGTTTAGCTGATTACAATGCCTGCCCGTTTGAGCTTATCTTTATGCTGCAGTTCATTCATCTTTATTAATTTTCCTTTAATACGTCCATCCACTTCTTCTACTTCCTCAAATTGATAAAGGGGATTCAATTGAATTTCCCCTTCCCGGCAGTCCAACACTTCCGTTATCTCCAGCAAGCGCCTGGACCTGTCTCTTAATCTTCCCAGATGAACGATAATATCTATCGCCGATGCAATCTGCCTTCGGACAGCCAATAGCGGTATTTCCTCACCAAGGAGAACAAGCGTCTCAAGGCGGCTTAGCATATCCGCCGGTGAATTGGCATGACCTGTCGATAAGGAACCGTCATGTCCCGTATTGAGAGCCTGAAGCATGTCAATCGCAGCTGCATCTCTCACTTCACCCACAATGATTCGATCAGGACGCATTCGAAGGGAAGTCTTTATCAAGTCACGTATTGTGATTTCATTACTTCCCTCCGAATTAGCGTTTCTTACCTCCAGCCGGACAAGATTGGGAATGTTACGAATCTGAAGCTCTGCCGAGTCTTCAATCGTAATAATTCTTTCGGTGGAGGGGATGTAATTAGATAGAACATTTAGAAATGTAGTTTTGCCTGAACCTGTACTGCCGCTTATTAGTATATTATATCCTCCAATCACCAGCTGCTTTAGGTAATTGGCTACCTCCAAAGATAATGCTTCCAGCTCAATCAGACGTTCCATCGTTATAGGCGTATTAGGGAACTTTCGAATTGTAATAATCGGGCCTTCCATGGCTATCGGCGATAATACGATATTAACCCTTGATCCATCTGATAGCCTTGAATCAACAATAGGACAAGCCTCATTGATGATTCGGTTGGAATGGGAAACAATCTGCTGGACTACATCCTCCAGCTTCTGTTTTGTTTCAAATTGTCTGTCCGATGGATAGATGCTTCCATTTTTCTCAATAAAGATATGATCCGGACCATTTACCATGATTTCAGTAATTGATGGATCTTCTACCAGCTCTTGCAGAATATCCAGCCTTCGGATCGCATTAAAGATATCTTTGCGAAGCCGCTGCTTTTCCTGCATTGTAATATATTCATCCTTACTATGATGGATTAGGATTCGGTCAATTGTATCATAGAGCTCCTCGTCTGAGATTTCTCTGCTCAGATCAATATCCTCTATTACTCTTTGCTTTAGCAGCTCTTTTAAGTGATCCATCCCATCCTCCGCTTAACTAATGTATTTTAAGCTCTGCCTGGCATTATTCCAGGTGACCGACTGCATTAACTGCGTCATTGAGATTGGAAACTGATGAATTTCTCGTTCCTCCTGAAGCTGAATCCTTAAGAATTTATCCCGGTTTAATTCAATTCCGGTAAGCTCCAGCTGTTTTATCAGGGTCTGGTACAACGCAGCTTCATAGGCTGTTTCCATACCTGCGATGATGACGTTATTGCTTAATCGAATCAATTCCATGCCAGCCTCCATATAGCCTCCCAGATAGAATACGACTGCCTCATAATCCGTATTGGTCCTCAGTTCTTCAAGTAGTTTTTGTATATCGACTCTGTTCAGGGATAACAGATCTGAACCATGGGCTATGCCGGAAAGATATGATAAATTGCCTGCATAACCAAGTAAAGTTTTCATTTTCATGATAATATTCGGATTCTCTTTCAGATAATAGATGAATTCAGATAAGTAAGGTATTGTGCTGTCAATTGATGCAAGCAGCTGAATCGGAAGGAGATCCAGTATTACCAGCAGAACCTTACTCTGTTGTGCCATCAGCGTACTCATAGCCCAGGTAAATGCCTGTGCTTCGGTACTTTGTACCGGAGAGTAGACCGTTATCACCTTTAGCTGCTTCATTGGATTTGTAATACAAGCATCCTCCACATTCATATAATAATCCGCCATGATTTCAGACATAAGCGTCTGAACTGCCTGGTATTTCATAACTGTGGCATATTCCGAATTCACGTCCTTTCTTAAACGATCTGAAAGCTTATAAATATGATGGATTTTATCAGTAGAAATGTCTTCCAGTGTATTCTGTTCACCAATCAGTAAAATTTCTATGGAATTACCGCATAAGAATTCTTCCAGACTTTCTTTCCTAGTAAATACAGAAATGACGAATTGAAAGTCCTTCTTTTTTTTGAAATACTCCATAAAATGAGTAGCGTAGAAAACGTCAGAATCGTAGAGTGCAAGTATTTTTTCCACAAGAAATCCTCCTGATTTTGATTAACAGCCTGGGGAAGTTGTTAAACCGAATTCATGATTCACAATGATACTCCCGTTCACGGGGGGAAAAAGAATAATAGAATAGAATTACATCTAGTAATTTTTTACATGTCAATATATTACAACATATAGCAAGTATTGTCAATCGTTGAAATTCATTCTTTTGATAATTGGCATTTTATACAATATTTTGTACCAACATCTAACAATATGCACAAGATTTGCTCCTATGATATAAATTCTTTGATATAAATTCCTTGATATAAATTATGAACGCATAAAAAATCCAGCCGATATCTCAAATAAGAATCATCGGCTGGTTGTTTATTCTTATATCAATTAAAATGTATAATAAATCGCCAGCCCATACAGCAGTAAAAAGCCGGGCAGACCAAGTAAACCGTTCGTCAGGATACTAACGCCATTGATACCCACATTAATGTCGTAGCCATTGACCCTTAATATGAAATCCAATAAATAAACTCCCGCCGTTCCTACAATGGCACGTAAACCAAAGTTCACCAGAAGGTCCGGTCTCTTTTTAATGACACAGATGCCAATAAAGATAATGCACCCAATGATTATGGAGATTAACACAATATTTTCAATACTCATACGACTTCCCTCACTTTATCTGATATCTGCTGAAGCTATTTATAAGCGTATAATTCTTAATCGAATTTTTTCACTGGCCAACCGTTATGGTTTTGATACAACCCTATTATATTTATATACGGTAATATCCAATTTATGTTAAATAATAGAATAATAGCCAAATATTTTGACTATACTATATACAAATCATTATGTAAGGCTGGTGAAGGAATGCTATTATTCTCCAAGAAGAGAACCCCGAAAGATAATTATCTCATTAACGAGATCAACAAGACGAAGATCGCAATGGAAGCAGCTTATTCCAACTTTCAAAACGTCGTTGACCCCGACCTGATTGACAGCTGCATCTATGAGTTGAACGCCGTACAGAACAGATATAAATTCTTACTAAAGCAAGCAAAAGATACCGATACTACTTTCGCCAAATAAAAAAGCTGTCCCAAACTACCCGGATAAACAATAGACATGTTTTCTCGTGGTTTTTTGGGACAGCTTATTATCTTATACATCCGCTTTGGTATTTCAAAATCATTAGTAAGGTAGAATCTTTAGTACTTCAAAGATAACATGCTAGAACATCTTTTGTACTGACCGTCTTTCGTACTTCAAATTTCTTGGTACTTTCGTTTCTTTAGTACTTTAAGTTCTTTTGTACTTTAAGTTCTTTGGTACTACCTTAAATTTCTTGGTTCTTCGGTTATTTCGTGCTTTAAATTCTTTGATTCTTTTTAAGCTTTCGTACTTCAATTTCTTTAGTTTTTCAAAGCTTTCGTACTTCAATTTCCTTGGTTCTTTCAAAGCTTTCGTACTTTAATTTCTTTGGTTTTTCAAAGCTTTGGTTTTTCAAAGCTTTCGTACTTCAATTTCCTTGGTTCTTTCAAAGCTTTCGTACTTTAATTTCCTTGGTTTTTCAAAGCTTTCGTACTTTAATTTCCTTGGTTTTTCAAAGCTTTCGTACTTCAATTTCCTTGATTCTTTCGAAGCTTTCGTACTTTAATACCCTAGGTTCTTTCAACTCTTTCGTACTTTAATCTCTTTGGTTCTTTCGAAGCTTTCGTACTTTAATCTCCTTGGTACCTTTAAATCATTCGTTCTTTACCTTCTTTAGTTTCTCATGATCTTATGTACTGGCCTTTATGCAATAAACCCGCGGCTCCTATTATTAGGATCGATGTAAGTCTCATTGAGTTTACCTTTGCCGTAGGTTAAGCCCGCATAGAGCTGCTGCGTATTACGCATTACCGGTCCGCTGTTGTCTGCCTTGCTGACACCTTCGAAACCGACTAGCAGCTTAGTCATTACACTCTGTGCGCTATCCAGAGTGTCAGGATTTCTCCTGATAATCGCTGTTATAATCCTTTTATTAACATAAAGATAGAGACTGATTAAATCATAGGAAATCTGATATTTATAATCCAAAGTAACGATTAACTCGTTTACATATTTCTGAGCTCTCTTTAATTCCTTATCAAAGGCTGCAAGATCCTTCTGCTCATAGGCCTCTCTTGCTTCCGCGATTTCTTCCAGTATCATTTCATATAGAATAACGGTAAGCTCGCTTTTCGATGCCTGTGTAACTCTTGCCGTAAAAGCCTGGATTGCTTCTTTCTTCATAACCAAGTCCTCCTGACCATAGGTTCAGCTTACCATAGATTACTGCTGAAGTAAGGTTAAGATACTCTGCGGTCTCTGGTTAGCCTGAGCAAGCATGGAAGTACCCGCCTGAGCAAGTACATTCTTCTGGGTATAGTTCGCCATCTCAGTAGCCATATCTACGTCGGAGATACGGGATAAGGACTCTGTCAAGTTCTCAGAGGTTGTATCCAGGTTGGAGATGGAGTGCTCCAGACGATTCTGGTAAGCACCAAGCTTGGAACGGATGGAGGATATGGTGTTAATTGCCGTATCCAGAAGAGAAATCGCTTCCTGTGCACCATCTGCTGTTCCGATGTTGATTTTATCTATTCCGAGGGTTGTCGGATCAACCTTAGGAATACGTACGGACATGGTCTGTCCTTCATTTGCACCAATCTGAAGATCCATTGGGCCTGCATCCAGAACGGAAATGGTTACATTAGCAGTAGTTCCACCAGTGGGAGCTGTTACGGTTGTGTCGTCAACCTTATAATCATCAAATACGGTACCCACTGTTCCGGGAGCAGCTTCAACGACCATGGAGAAATTATTTCTGTCGGATACACTAATCTTGTTACCGCTGATTGCAACGGTAGCTGTATTATCAAACTGGGAAGCATAATTTAAGGTTGCTTTCGCATCATATCCGGTTGCACTGGCCTTGGAAGAAGATAAACCTAATAAAGCCGCCAATCCCGGACTATCACAATATACTTCAATCTTTTGGTCTGAGCCGTATTCGTTGGATACAAGCGCAAGACGGTCGCCGCCGGTCCAGGTCTTGCTGGTATAGCCTCCCAGATCAAGATTGGCAGTAGTGGAAGGAGTAGCTCCTGCTGCTACTGCAAATACACTTACACCAACGGTGTCTCCGGCATCTCTGAGCTTTGTGAATACATCATCCAATGTATCGCCTGCTTTAATCTCAACAGATTCACCATTAATATTAATGGAGCCTGCCTGCGTGCTTGAAACTGTGGTTCCTGTTCCTGCACCGGCAAAGGTGGAAACAGCACTTAAGATAACTGCCTGTCTTGCATCCTGAGTAATATTAAGGGTGTAATCGCCAACAGCTACGGTATCGGATAAGGATACGAGCTTTGCATTATTATTGTTGGAATAGGATTTACGGTCAATGTTACCGTCCAATAAGGTCATGGTATTGAATTCTGTGTTATCAGAAATACGTTTGATTTCTGAATTTAACTGATCAATTTCCGACTGGATTGCATTACGGTCTTCTGAAGTATAGGTTCCATTCGCAGATTCAACGGCAAGCTCTCTCATTCTCTGGCACATTGATTCAACTTCTTGAAGTGCACCTTCTGCTGTCTGAATAACAGAGATACCATCGGATGCATTTCTGGAGGCCTGATCCAGACCGGAGATCTGAGTTCTCATTTTCTCTGAAATTGCTAAACCCGCTGAGTCATCTGCTGCACTGTTGATGCGGTAACCGGAAGATAACTTCTCTAAGCTCTTATCCAGCTGACTGTTTGTCTTTGCTAATTGGTTATTTGCCTTTAAAGCCGAAATATTATGGTTGATTCTCATGAAATTTCACCTAATCCCTTTCTGTTTTGGCAGCCATCCTCCTCCGTGTAATGATGGTTCCCGCGATAATGTAATTGTATGGATTGTGTACTGCCATGCTTTCTTGGTGCATGGCTTATATGTCTATAAATCAGCAACCTCCATGTAGCCGAAATACATCATTTTTATGAAGCCGCCTGTTCCTTGTCCGAGCTGGCCTCTGCCGACCGTACCGTATATACGACGGCTTTCGCAATCCGGTATAATGTCCGTTCCGTATCAGCATTGGTGGATGACTCATTTTCCGCTAAGCTCGGACTAGGATAGCTGTAAGCTTCGTTATCCTTACTCTGCATCACAAAATCCATCTGCTTTAAGGAAACTGCGCTTTCCTCTGCTGCTGTCTGAATTTCACCTGAACTCCTCTGCAGCTGCTCCAGACCACTACGGTCATCACTGCTGATATAGCCTTGTAATGCCTTATCCTTCAGGGTAAATTCTGCTTTCACATTACCGAGTTGCTCTGAATGGATAGTCACCGATACTTTTCCGGAGGTCTGCGTTCCTCTCTGGATCGTCAGGTTCATGTTCGTGATACCTTTTTCGGTTTCTATCGGTATCTGGTAGTATTCTTTTTCTGCCAGTGTTCTAATAAAACTGATCTGCTGCCCTATGCTTTTTAACTCAGCGAGCTTCCGACTGTCAATCTTTTCTTCGGAATACGACTGGTTCAAAGCAGCCTTTGCATCCGTCTCAAGCTGTGAATAAGCTTCTTCCATCGAATGCTTGTCGATTAATGTATCGGATAAATCATTGATTTCCTTAAGGCTATTTTCTGAATTTTCGACTTTATTTTCTTTCTGAAGCTTCATCAGCTTCTTGATCGGTGATTCTGCGTTGCTTAACAGATTCTTAGCCATCATAAGGTTGAGCGGTGTGCTGGAAACATGATAGTTATTCAGGAAGCGGATGGACTGCTCTGAATTCTTACAAAGCTCCTGAAGCTCCTGAACCTTTCCTGTGTAAGCCCCATCCTCTGCGGTGTTGGTACCGTCCGCATTCTGCAGCTGTTCATAAAGCTTTTCTACGGAAATGTTTTTCATCGTTTCCCAGATGCCTTTCTGGGATAACCTCAACTGCTCCGCAGCTGAAACTGCTGCCTGGGTGGTCTGAGACTGTATGGTCTGAGATTGTGCTTCATTACCGGCAGCTTCCTTAAGCTTTTCCGGAGTCAGCTCATCCTTCATCTCCTTTAATAACCGGCTCAGGTACTCTATCTGTTCCGAAACAGTATCTTCCGAAGCAGACTGACCGCTGTTTTGCTGGTTTTCATTGTTTCGGAAACCGCTAAGCTGCTCAGCAATGGATTCTTTACTGCGGGTTACACTCTGCACCGTACCGAATTCATCATTGATTACCGCATCAATGCGGCCTTTTTTACTGGTCTGCACTGCCGTGAGGAGATTCTCCAGTGTTACCGGACGATCTGCCTTAATAACTGCTCCAAGAGCTGATCCGTCCGACTTGTCTACGTTATAAAGAAGGCGGTAGATACCAATGTACGCTTTACGTTCTTCGCCTGTAATCTGGCCCGATTTCTCCAATTGCCTTAGATAAGTACTGTATTTATCCTCCGAAGTAATACCCTGCTCTTCCTTCATCCGATCAATGGTCTGATTTAATTCATTGATGGGCATATCCAAAGGATTCAAACCTTCTTTGATCATACGGACTGTCACAGCCGGTTGAAGATTCTTCATCATGGTTGTCACCTGAAGATCATAAGCCTTAACCTGATTAATGGTATCCTGATTGATTTCCATCTGGTTATAACCAAGTATCCGCACCGCTCTCTGGTTCATCTCCGTATTCTCTATATTCATCTCGGATAGCAGGGAGTCCGCATTGGCAAATGCCTTCTTAATGGAATCACCGTATTCCCTGTTAGGAACCGTCATAAGGGCTTCATAAGCTGAACCGGCTTTGTTGAGATCAGCCTGAAGCTTATTTCCCTCAGATAACAGGTTAGGGATGGTAATGGTGTTCCTGTCTGCTAAAGTAGTTCCAAGTACGTAGCATGGTATGGATTGTAATTGTTCAAGACTTGTGGTCGTATCTTTTACTATCTGAAGAGATGCATCTGTAACCTCGGCATCCGCTTCTTTCAGATATTCTTTATAATAATTGTTCTCTAAATCCCTGAGTGCTTCCACAACTTTGCCAAGCTGCTGTGTCTCGATCTGGAAACCTTTTTTCTCCAGCTGGGCTGCTGCTTCCAGGGTCATCTTTAAGCGGATTTCCTCAAGCTGCCGTTTCGCTTTAATTTCTTCATAAGCTGAGCTTCCGGTCTGAGAATTGCTACCCCCTTCATCCGTATTCTGGTCTGTGCCTTGATTCATATTAAGCCCGGTATCATCTGCTGGAGATGCTCCTGAGGTAACCGTATCTGAATTAACAGAGACAGATTTGTCAGCCTCCTGTTCCGCAGCAGACTGACTTACGCTTGTTTGACTGGTTGAATCCTGGCTTTTCAAGGTATCCTGAAGTGTTACCAATTTGCTGATGGTCAGATCCATCCCGGTATTAACAGCTTCTGATACTGTTTCCGGCTGTATGAAATTGATATCCGTAAGGACTTTCTCATAGGAAATATCCTTGCTTTCTGTTAAAGCTGCATCCTTCGGATTAATACCCTGCTTCATGCCTTCCACCATCTTGTTAAGCATGGACTCCTTATCCGATGAGGACTTGATCTGATCCAGCTCTTTCTTGTAGGTAAAGGTCTCTTCGGTCAGTGGTAGTTTACTTTCAATAATCCACTTAGCGGTATCTAAATTATCCTGATTTACCTCATATCCGGTCGATTTGATTACTTCCTTCACCTGGCCTTCGAGGTCCTTCCAGTCTTTCTCCTGCAGCTTCTCTGTATTTTGAGTGGGACTGCTGTAGCAGGCCTTATATATATTCTCAGCCGTAGGCTCTGCCCCCTGGGAAATCAGGTATTGCATCGCTTTATCATCCATCCTGGTTACCGCATCACTCAGGTCAAGTGCTTTGTTCACCTTTGCTATATTCACTGGAGTAACCGGAAGGTTTGCTTGCTTTAACTTATCCTCGATGGCTTTATCATTAATAATATTATTCGTTGACGTCACATCATCCGTTGCCTTCTGATTCTCTTTCGAAGCTGATTTCTTCACTCTGTCTATCGCTTCATATAGCCCTGTCACAGAAAGGTTCTCCACAGGAAAGCCTTCTTCCTCTAACCTCCTGCAGTCTGCTTCTGTAAGCTTTGCACCTATTTCATCTAATTTTGCTTTTGTTTCTTTGACTTCTGATTCCTTCTCTGCTTTTTTTGCTGCTTTCTCCTTCTGGGAAAGAATTGATTCCCAATCGGTATCCTTATCCATCGCAGCCCGGAAGGTAGATCGATCGCTGCCAAAATTTTCATCCAGAAGTTTCAATTCAATCTCACTTTTCGTAGATTTCACAACTTCAAAGGTTTTCACATCACCGAGAGCTGCATTACCTATGACACTATTGGATGCAGCGACTCTTATTCCATTAAAGTCAAGGGTTACCTCATCCCCGACCGAGACAACTGTACCCTTGATCTGCTGTCCCTTTATTAAGGATGTTAACCCTTTCTCATTTTTAACTGCAGCCGGATTTGCAGACAGCTTGTTCGTCTTGCTCCCGGTTCCTGATTCAATCACAAAGCTATAATCCATTCTTTTCCCGCCTTTTGGTTTCCAGGTGATTTAATAACGATAATCTATTCATAAAATAATTTATATTCGGATAAGATGTGCTCTTACTGCTAATATTTCGGCAGATTTCGCAAAAAACTTAACTACGGGCGGAAGCTTGTCCCTGGTAATGTATGACATCTCTTTATGAAAAAACAATAAATAACTTCTTATAGCCTATTCCCTCGAATAAACATAAATAAACAAGATATTTTGACTACGTGTGCCTTATCGTTTATTGAGGTTTGGCACTCCCACAGGAGGCTTTTATGCAAAGAAAGATCCGGTACTATTTTACTATAATAACTGTTTTTTGTTTTTCCCTGCTGCTGTCCGGTTGTAATAAGCAGGATAAGCAGTTGACAGAACAGCAACGGTTTAATACCTTTTTAAATGATCTATTTGTTCTGGAGGTTCAATCAGACAGTCTGTCCATGAATTATTCTCTCGCAGCTCCCGAAAAATATGGGATAAAAGAACACAAAGCTACCCTTGGGGAGTATAGCATCCGCCATATGACCCAAGATATGTCTTCCACCGAAAATTATTTAACCCGACTACAGTCCTTCAATTATAATAACTTGTCTTCCGATCAGAAATTAACGTATCAGATTGTGAAAAACTATCTCGAGCAGGATTTGAATTTTGGTGATTTTATGTATTATAACGAATGCCTGGGGCCTACCACCGGAATTCAAGCACAGCTTCCTATTCTGCTTGCTGAGTACAGCTTTTATGACAAATCAGATATTGATGAGTACATAGATCTCTTATCCTGTGTGTATGATTATTTTAGTGATATCGTGCAGTATGAGAGGGAAAAATCTGAACACGGCCTGTTTATGAACAACGCGGTTGCTACGCATATCATTGAACAATGTAAATCCTTTATCAAAAATCCGGAGGAAAACTTCCTGATCCAGTATTTTGATGAAAAAATAAGCTCCTATAGCGGTCTTACGCCGGAAGAAGTCACTGCCTATAAAGCACGGAACAAAGAAGCCGTGCTGGTATACGTAATTCCAGCCTATGAGATGCTGATTAATAACCTGGTGGATCTTCTGGGCACCGGCACCAATGAAGCGGGACTGTATTATTACCCCGAGGGTCAGGCCTATTATGAGTGTCTGGCAAAATATAAAACCGGCTCCAGCAAGAGTATGGAGGAAATGACCGATATGCTCGACACCGCCATTGCCGACGGCCTTGTAGATATTACTTCCTTATCCATGAAGGATCCCAAACTGGTTGACAAATATCTTTCCTTTACCTCCTTTCCAATTACTGACCCTCAGGAAATCATAACCGATCTGAAAAAGGATATTGCGAAGGACTTCCCTGCGGCAGTACCAGTTAACTGCAAGATAAAATATGTTCCGGAATCACTTTCCGACTATCTCAGCCCGGCGATGTATCTGATCCCGCCGATTGATAATTATACCGATAACAACATTTATATTAATGGCCATGATGCTAAGACCTTATCCATGATTTACACTACGGTTGCACACGAGGGCTATCCGGGACATTTGTATCAATGTGTCTATTTCCGCAGTAAAAATCCGTCCCCGATCCGTAATCTGATGAACTTCGTCGGTTATGATGAAGGTTGGGCTACTTATGTTGAAATGTATTCCTATCACATATCCGGTATCGATGAGACGTTAGCTGATTTCTTAGAAGCTAATAATGTTGTGATTCTCTGTATGTATGCCCGTGCAGATATTGGGATACATTATGAGGGCTGGACAAAGAAAACGGTAGTTAACTATGTGAATAACTATATCGGAGATGAGGAGATTGCTGCCTCCATCTATAATACCCTGCTGGAAGAGCCCGCCATATACCTTCCCTATGCCATAGGCTATCTTGAAATCAAGGAATTAAGAAAAAAAGCAGAGATGGAATTGGGTGATCAATTTGTGGCAAAGGACTTCCATGAATTCCTTCTGGATATAGGTCCTGCACAGTTTGGCATTATTGATGATTACATGAATCAATGGATCAAGAAGATGAAAAAATAATTTGTCCCCACTTCCAGTTATAACTACTTTTGCATTGACATTTACAAGCCTCCGTTTTATACTTATCGTGGCGGACAATTGATAAATATATAACAATTTATGAAATTGTTCAGAAGTATTTCTATAATTTACGAACAACTTGAAAAATAGGAGGTTATTCTATGTCAACAAAAGCGTACTTTAAGCGTGACGAAATCGGCGCAGGCAAACCCGGCTTCTCTAAGACCCGTTCAATTATTGAGGTTGCTTTTTATGGTAATAACGTAATTAAAGTTAATACTTTAAGAGAAGCTTACGAACTTGCAAAGAACTCACCCGGAACAGTAGTAACAGATATGCCTGTTTACCGCGGAGAAGATTTTGGTCTTGAGAAAGATGCAAAAGTATTATTATTCAACGATGGCTTTGTAACCGGCCGTGCTGCTTCTGCAAGAAAGATTACAGGTGAACCTGGTGTAGATACCGACAATCTTGATAGCAAAGTTATGGATGCAATCTATGATACCAGATATTCTACTTTATATCATGCGGAGGTATTTATCGGATTAGATCCCGAGTTTATGGTTAAAGCACACTTGTTGATTCCGGAAGGCGAAGAGAACATCCTCTACTCCTGGATGCTCAACTTCCAGTATATGTCCGATGAGTATGTAAGAATGTACAAAGCATCCAGACCGATCGGTAATGAATGTGATATCTACATCTTCTCCAATCCTCAGTGGAAACATCCGGATCATCCAATGGGATTAACCTATTTTAATACAACCACAAACTGCGCTGCTCTCCTTGGTATGAGATACTTCGGTGAGCACAAGAAGGGTACACTTACCATCGCTTGGGCTGTTGCAAACCGTAACGGTTATGCTTCCTGCCATGGCGGTGAGAAGAGATATAACCTTGCTGGCGGTAAATCCTACGTTGCAGCTGTATTCGGTCTTTCCGGATCCGGTAAGTCAACTATCACACATGCAAAACATGGTGGCAAATACGATGTAACCGTTCTTCATGATGATGCTTTCATCATCAATACAGAAACAGGTTCTTCCATCGCTATGGAGCCTACCTATTTCGATAAGACACAGGATTATCCTACTAACTGTGAGGATAACAAATACCTATTAACAGCTCAGAACTGCTCCGCTACTATGGATGATGACGGTAAGGTTGTTCTTGTTACAGAAGATATCCGTAACGGTAACGGCCGTGCAATCAAGTCTAAGTTATGGTCTCCGAACCGTGTTGATAAGATCTATGAGCCTGTTAACTCCATCTTCTGGATTATGAAGGATCCTACCTTGCCTCCGATTATTAAGTTAAAGGGTGCTTCCTTAGCTTCTGTTATGGGTGCAACTCTTGCTACTAAGAGAACAACCGCTGAGCGTCTTGCTCCTGGCGTAGATCCTAACGCATTGGTTGTTGAGCCTTATGCCAATCCTTTCCGTACCTATCCTTTGGTTAACGACTATGAGAAATTCAAGAAGCTTGTTGCTGAAAGAAATGTAGACTGTTACGTAATCAACACCGGTGATTTCATGGGTAAGAAGGTTAAACCTGCTGACACCCTGGGAATCATTGAAGCTATCGTAGAAGGCAAGACCAGCTTCAAGAAGTGGGGTCCTTTCGAAGATATCGAAATCTTTGAGTGGGAAGGCTTTGTTCCTAACTTACAGGATAAAGATTATAAGACTCAGTTAGTTGCGAGAATGAAGGACAGAATTGCATTTGTTGAATCCAGAGAAACCGATAAGGGTGGATTTGATAAGCTTCCTGCAGATGCTTTAGAGGCATTAAAGAAAGTTGTTTCCGAGCTTGAATAATCCTATTTAGATATTGCCCATAAAACAGCTGCATACATTTGATGTATGCAGCTGTTTCTTTATCTTTATCCGTTATCCACAACAGGAAGCAAAAATAATGAATTTATCCACATGATTAAGCATTAGTTCACAACAACATTATAGGTTACATGATGACAGCCATAGGTTATGGTCAATTTTGCCTTACCTACTTTCACTCCGATTACTTTACCATCACTTGCAACGGTAAAAATCTAATCCATCCTTGGCAACTGCCTCACCGGATAAAACTGCCCTGGCACCGTGGGATGGTGTAATTAAGCTGGAGATCATCGATAATGCCAGAGCTCCTGCTGAAAATAATGATTTAATTTTGCGTTTTCTCATAATTTATCCTCCTTTTGTTTTATAAGAGAATTGTATTAAAAGAATTTGCAATTTGATATCACCCCTGGGGTGATTTTCCAGAGTCATAGGAGTAATTACCCATGTCATTGCTAACCATATCTTATTTACGTTATTTTATTATGATAGTAAATAAAAAATAACTAACTGCAAATTTATAAAAGGCAGGTAGAGCTGCTGGATGAAAAAGAGATAAGAACTGTCTGCGCGTAGACTCTCAGAGACAAGAACAGCGGGCTATAATGTAAAACTAGAACAAAACTGTGGAATGTCTGTCTAATTTAATATCATAGCCCGCTGTATGTTCGAACGGATTATTTTACTGAATTTCTGCTCCTGAGGGCATCGGTTTCTCTGGTATCATCAAGGCAAGGTTGCCTTCCGCATCTTCAGCGCAGAGCAACATACCTTCGGATAATATTCCTGCTAAGGTTGCCGGCTTTAAATTCACTACTACCATTACCTTCTTACCGACCATCTGCTCCGGTGTATAGTGAGCTTTAATACCCGATACGATCTGCTTCACCTGAGAACCAATCTTAACCTGGGAGCAAAGCAGCTTCTTGGACTTTTTCACTTCCTCGCAGGCAATGATTTCACCAATCTGGAACTGTAATTTTGCAAAATCATCATAGGTAATCTCCGGTTTTGCTTCAATGTCGATGTAATCCTTCTTCTCTTCTTTATTTTCGTCCTGTGCAGGTGCTTCTGCCACAGTTTCCTTTACTTCTTTTGATGCTTCCACTTTCTCAAGTACCTCCTTTAAGTCAAGTCTTGCAAATAATATCTCCGGTGTCTCGGTGACTTTCGTTCCATCCTTATATAAACCATAGCTTGATAATTCCTCGAGAGTTCTTGCCTGGGTGTTCAGCTGCTTTAATATTTTCGCTGCTGTCTCGGGCATAAAGGACTCAAGTAAGCTTGCACCGATACAGATACTTTCTGTCAGGTTGTAGAGAACTGTCTCCAGTCTTGCTTTCTTCTCTTCATCCTTTGCAAGAACCCAGGGCATTGTCTCATCGATATATTTGTTGCAGCGTTTGAATAAGGTAAATATCTCCGTAAGTGCATCGGCAACACGAAGCTTCTCCATCTTGGCTACAACCTTCTTGGGTGTTTCAAGCGCAAGTGCTTTCAATTCCTCATCCACCGGCTCTGCTGCTTTGCCATCTTTCACGACGGCGCCGAAATATTTGTTGGACATGGAGATGGTACGGTTAACCAGGTTTCCTAAGGTATTCGCCAGATCGGAATTAATTCTTTCCACTAACAGCTCCCAGGATATTATTCCGTCGTTATCAAAGGGCATCTCATGAAGCACGAAGTATCTGACTGCATCAACTCCAAAAAGCTTTACAAGATCATCGGCATAGAGAACATTGCCCTTGGACTTACTCATCTTATCTCCGGCGCTGCCCTGCAATAACCAGGGATGACCGAATACCTGCTTCGGAAGCTCTACCTTCAGAGCCATTAATATGATAGGCCAGTAGATCGTATGGAAACGGATGATGTCCTTGCCGATAAGATGCAGATCAGCCGGCCAGAATTTCTTAAACTGCTGCGTACTATTACCATCCGCATCGTATCCGATACCGGTGATATAATTACTCAGGGCATCCAGCCATACATATACCACATGCCTGTCGTCAAAGTCTACCGGAATACCCCATCTGAAGGAGGTACGGGAAACACACAGATCCTGAAGTCCCGGAAGCAGGAAGTTGTTCATCATCTCGTTCTTTCTGGACTCCGGCTGAATGAATTCCGGATGTGTGTTAATATGCTCTATTAATCTGTCAGCGTATTTGCTGAGCATTAAGAAGTAAGCTTCTTCCTTAGCAGGCTGAACCTCTCTGCCACAGTCGGGGCACTTGCCGTTCACTAACTGGGAGGGGGTAAAGAAGGACTCACATGGAGTACAGTACATTCCCTCATAGTGTCCCTTATAGATATCTCCCTGCTCATAAAGCTTCTTAAATATCTTCTGAATCTGCTTTTCATGGTAGTCATCTGTGGTACGGATGAACTTATCATAGGAGGTGTTCATCAGATCCCAGATATCCTTAATCTGTCCTGCGATACGGTCAACGAATTCCTTCGGTGTAATGCCTGCATCAGCAGCCTTTAACTCAATCTTCTGTCCATGTTCATCGGTACCGGTCTGGAAAAATACATCATAGCCTTCCAGTCTTTTAAAACGGGCAATACTGTCAGCAAGTACAATTTCATAGGTATTACCGATGTGGGGTTTACCGGAGGTGTAGGCAATCGCTGTAGTAATATAATACGGTTTCTTACTCATTCGAATCATTCCTTTCTAAATGTTTTATAAAATCACAATAAAGGCTCAGAAGCTTCGCTATCTATGCACCTGCAGTTGACACTGCAGATATTTTAGCAATAAAAAAACTCCCATCCTTAAATCACTTTAAAGACGAGAGGAACTCCCGTGGTACCACTTTAATTCACCTTTATCTCACGATAAAAGCCTCAGTCACTGCAATAGCTACAGCTTAGCATCTGATAACGGTTGCCTCCGTCGCAGCCTAAGATTACTCCTCGGTGCGCAGCTCCAAGACCATCTTCAACAGCTTCCCGGGTATGTATTAACCTACCGGATCTTCATCCATTTCCCCTTCTCAGCTTACCGGGGTTCTCTGTAAATCGCTCCGCTGCTTACTCTTCTTTTCATAGCCTTTATTCCTTATTTATGTCAAAGTATACCATGCACTTTGTTCTTTGTCAAAGAGTTTCAAGAATCTTTCTTTGCTTATAGTATAGTATTACATAAATTTCTTAAATTATAGTATAAACATTTTAATCGTGGTATACTATTTACGCGATAAGCAGATTAGTCCAAGGCACTTAGGATGTCGGCCATGCTTATCCGTTAAACAAGCTTAACATTTAACCCCAATAAGGAGCCATTTATGAAAAGAATATTCCCGAAAGAAACCTACAAAAGATTACTCGGCATCATCGTTATTCTTTTGGTTTTCATAACGTTATCCGGCTGTAGTAAAACAAAGGAACCGGTTGTGGTAAATGCACCTATGCCGACGGAGTCTGTTGTACAGGCAGACTCCCAAAAGCCAACAGAGCTTCCTGATTCAACAGCGGCCACACCTACTCCGGCAATTACTGAAGCCTTCGTTAATGATTCACATCCCAGCCAGCCCAGTGTGACTGTTACTCCCACGCAGGCACCTGTTTCCACCGTAAAACTGCTGGCTGTCGGAGATAATCTTATACATATTCAGGTAATTGACAGCGGCAGGCAGGCGGATGGAACCTATAATTACGATAATTTATATTCGAATATTAAGGCTGATATATCAGCAGCAGATATTGCAGTTATTAATCAGGAAACCATCCTGGGCGGCAATGAAAAACCTTATTCCGGTTATCCGAACTTTAACAGCCCGGACGAAATAGGCACGGCTGTCATCAACGCCGGTTTTGATGTCGTATTACATGCAACAAATCATTCCATGGACATGGGAACGAAGGGAATTGAGCATACCTTATGGTTCTGGTCCCAGCATCCTCAGATAAAAGTACTGGGAATTAATCAAAGCAAAGAGGCACAGGAGCAAATTCCGATCATCGAGAAAAATGGCATTAAAATAGCCATGTTGAATTATACATATGGATTAAACGGGTATACCTTACCGAAGGACAAGCCCTATTTGGTGAATTTATTTGATAAAGAGAAGATGAAAGCAGATATACAAAAAGCTGAGGAGCTTGCCGATTTTACCATCGTATTCCCTCATTGGGGTTCAGAGTATACATATAATATCGACAGTGTTCAGGAAGAATTGACGAAATTTTTCTATGAAAATGGTGTTGACCTTGTGATTGGCTCCCATCCTCACGTCTTGGAACCGGTCAAATGGATTGAAACGGAGAAAAATCATCGCATGCTCGTCTATTATTCTCTGGGTAATTTCATGTCCTACCAGAAGGAAGCCCCCAGAATGCTTGGCGGAATTGCCAATGTTACCATAACCAAGGATGGAACCGGTACCTATATCAGCGATGCTTCAATAACGCCGATTATAACTCATTATGAAAATGGTCCGGATGATTACAATTATGCGATCTATAAGCTTTCTGACTATAACGAAGAATTAGCCCGCGTACATGGTGTTTCCGAGATTGCAAGAAACGGCCCCCTTACTTATCAAAATACCCTTAATCTCGCAAAGGAAATACTCGGTTCCTGGTATCAATAAGCTGATTCCACTGAAAGATGAGTATAAAAGAAATAAGGTTGACCAAAAAGGTACATCCCTGTGGATATACGTTTTAGTCAACCTTATTTTATAATTCTCTACCCTCTCGCTTCCCCAACTTCATTCCTCTGGGTAATACCTTCTCCAGTACTAACCTTATTCAGAGTAGCAAACTTTAGTCAAAATGTCAATAGGATTTGTTCTTTTTTATGTCGTTTAAGTAATTATGCATAAAGAATTCATTAGACATTTTTCGCGTCTTGTACTTGTTGATGAGAACGTTCCAATATATAGTATAAATCATATATGACTCCTCGTTTTAAGGTTATTAACTTTATTTTGATATTACCCTATTTTAATATGATACTTGCTAAAACATTACAAATCATTTATCCTAACTAATAGGTAAACTATGTGAACGGAAAGTGTGAATGGATCATGGACAAGGAATTTTTCATAAAGGTATGCGATGAAGTTATCGGTCAGCAACAAGGCTTGAACGGGATCGGTACCTTAGGGGAAAAAACAGTGCATAGCGTACTTAAGAGTTATTATTCCCCGGATAATATCAATCACGAAATCAAGGTAGGCGGGTTTGTTGCCGACATCTGCACCGGTAATGAAATCATAGAGATACAGACCCGCAATTTCGATAAGCTGCGAAGAAAGCTTACTGCATTTCTGGCATTTGCCCCCGTAACCATCGTGTATCCTATCCACAACATTAAATGGCTTCGGTGGGTTAATCCACAGACCGGTGAAATCAGTCCACCACGAAAATCACCCAGGCCCGGATCACCTTATAGCATTTTCCCGGAATTGTACCGAATTAAGGATTATCTTGTTAATCCAAACCTTCGCTTAAAGATTGTAATGATTAACCTGGAGGAATACCGCTTTCTGGATGGCTGGAGCAAGGATAAGAAGAAGGGCTCTTCCCGTTGTGACCGGATACCGACGGAGATCGTAAATGAGATCTCAATTAATAGTATCTCTGATTATCAGGTGTTCGTTCCCGATATCCTTTCCTCCGAGTTTACCTCGAAGGATTATAAGAAGGCTTCCGGCCTTCCCTTGCATCAAGCCCAGACTGCCTTACATATTCTCCATTATATCGGAGCCGTTGACCGGGTGGGGAAAAAGGGAAACTCCTTTGTCTATGCAAAAAATACTGGTGATAACAATAAAAGTACCAATAAGATACCCGTTGAAGAAGAGACGGTTCCAACAGCCTTGCCAGTAAAACCCTCCAAGGCAAAGCAAAAGAGTAGAATTATTAAGGAAGAAACAAAGAAATATTCGCGCTGAAGCTACGGATGGGCCGGAATTATCATTACCGGAAGATATTATAAGTTTTATCCATAGTAACGATCAGAGCGATTTTAATCTCTACTATTATTAATTTTATACTTATAAAATAATAATCTTATCCAGAAACCTGTGATATACTAAGCTTAATATTAAATTTATCATATAAAAGGAGGTTAAGGACCTGAGTTGGTAATATGGTCCAAGATTATCATGAGCGAAGAAATTAACGTATCAGAAAAAGCAACATTACTGGGACATGAATCAGGAGAAAATACAGGTGTTCCGGTTGAAATGACCGAAGACATTCCTTCCATGGACGATTTTAAAGACGAAATCGCACGTTCCTTTAAGAAGATCAAGGAAGGTGATATCTTAACGGGAACTGTAATTGGTATCTCTGAAGCAGAAGTCATACTGGATCTGGGTTATTATACAGAAGGTATTATTAAATTAGAGGAATTAAGTAATGATCCCAGCTTCTCCATAAAGGCTGACGTTACCCTTGGCGAAGAAATGTCCGCAACCGTACTCCGCGAGGACGATGGCAATGGCAATATTCTTTTATCCAGAAAACGAGCTGACGATATCCTGGCCTGGGAGCATCTGAAAGAAGCCATGAATAGCAAGAAGCTCTGCCGTGTGAAGGTATCCCAGGCTGTAAACGGCGGTGTTGTAACCTATCTCTACGGAGTTCGTGCATTCATACCCGCATCCCAGCTATCCTTGACTTATGTTGAGAATCTGGATGCATGGGTAGGGAAAGAGCTGGATGTTGTAGTTATTACTGCTAATGCGGAGGATAAGAAGCTAGTATTATCCGGTAAGGAAGTAGAACGTGATAAGGAATTAAAGGACAAGCGCAGTAAGATTTCCCGTCTTCAGACAGGTATCGTAACCACCGGAACCGTAGAGAAAATTACTCCCTATGGTGCCTTCGTAAATATTGGTGAAGGCTTATCCGGATTGCTGCATATCTCCCAGATCTGTGACAAGAGAATCAAGTCTCCGAGTGAAGTAATCAAAGAAGGTGAAACGGTTACTGTGAAAATTCTTGAAGTCAAGGATGGCAAAATAAGTCTGAGTATGAAGGCAGTCGAAGAAAAAGAGGATGTTATCGAGGATGTTGAAGAAGCACCTGCAACCTACTCCTCCGGTGAAGAAGCTACTACAGGTCTTGCAGCACTTCTTAAAAATATCAAGCTGTAAGCTGCCTTAACGGATATTTATCCCCATCAAAGCATTTATCAATATAATAATAGAAAGGCCATAAGGTTACCTTCATTCGGATATCCTTATGGCCTTCTTCTTATAGAAACATTATCCTTTATCAGAACGGAATAATCTCCAGGTAATACAGTACAAAGAAAATCATAGTGCCTATTCCAAAGAGGTTAAAAAGTAAGATAAACCAGAGCAGGGCATGTCCCTTCTTTACGGAACGATGAAGCTTCTCAATTCCCGTCATCACATCTGTCTGCAGCTGCATATTCTGATGTATTGTCTGTTTCTGAAGCTCTAAAAGGAATTCGGAGAGTCGATTAACCACATTCTTATCCAGGGCTTCAACATCCTTATCAACCATGCCTATGTTTTTATCCAGGGTTTCCATCAGCCTGTCCAAGGAAACCATCTTATCATTCATATCAGACATAGCCACAGCAATTACATCCAGATTGGATAAGGTCTTATTCAAGGGGTCGTTCTTTATGCTTTGAATCTCCTCTAACGTCTTATCTCCCTGTTCCTTGATATAAGTCATATCAAGTGCTGACTGCACCATAGCGTGCTGGCTGTCCAGCGATTTTCTGTCATAACTGTCTAATTTATTTGCATATTCAAAGAGACATTTTCTATAGTATTCCAAGGTTTCTCGCAGTTTTGCCAGCTTGTGATCATAATGCTCCGCTGTCTCCGATGATTCCTCTCTCTTTCTCACGACGTTTTCTCTGATCACGGGTAATCCGAATGGTAAATTCATAGTATCTCTCCTTTGTCTATGAACGGAAACCGAATATCATTCGCTTCCTTCCTGCCTTCTTCGTTCCTGTTTTCTTATCAACCGTTTCTGTCACGGTTTCTGTTATCGTCTGCTCTTCTTCCTCTATAATAGTGCCGAAGGATTCCGCTACAACAGACCGGTAAGTACTTGTAACCTCACTATGAAATTCTTCGATACGGTCTCTGTTGTAATTTTTGATCTCCTCGTTTAAGCTTAACATTTTTTGATCTAAATATGCAACGATATCAGAGCATTCTTTTAACTCTTTGCTAATATGTTCCGGCGCATTTCCTTCAAATTTGTAATATATTTTATGTTCCAGGCTGGCCCAGAAATCCATCGCTATTGTCCGGATCTGAATCTCTACCTTGGTATCCACCGTTTTATCGGATAAAAATACTGGTATGGATACTATCATATGATAGCTTGTATAGCCATTCTCCTTGGGACACATGATATAATCCTTAACTTTAAGAACTTTAATATCACTTTGCTTTGCTATCAAATCAGCAATACGATAAATATCGGACGTAAAGGAACAAATGATTCTAATTCCTGCAACGTCATTAACATATTTAACAATGTTCTCAATGGTTACTTCTCTGCCGCTGTGGCAAAGCTTCTTCGCAATACTTTGCGGAGTCTTAATTCTTGAAGTAATATGTTCAATCGGATTGTATTGATGTGCCAGTTTAAACTCATTATTCAATATTTCAAGCTTGGTATTAATCTCTTTCAGTGCAGCATCATATAGAAGCAGAGCATTGCCCCATTCCTCTGCTTCATTATAAAACATAGGTAAATCCATTTCATCACAACCTTATCCTTATATAGTTTTATCTAAAATTAGTCTTTTTTATGCTTCTCTTTCGAGCCCCAAAGTCTCATAAATGTTACAATTCGTAACATCTCCAAAGAACTGCTGATTAGTGTTGACCCAGGAACGCTAAATACTATGATATAAAACTTCACTTTTTCTGGACTAATCCACTATTCTTGAACAGTATAACATATAAATATGAATAAATCTTGAAGGTTTTGAAAACTTAATCAAAAATTAAGAAATTAACGCGTTAACGTGTTGTTTACACTTTTTAATAAATTTTATAAATTTTTAAAAACATGTTGACAATACAAGCAGTATATGGATATAATAACCACAGACTATTAAAGAAAGTGAGGTAAACACATGTTATTAAGAATAACAAATCATAGCAATAACTTAAAACAGAATGCTTTATGTGGAATTACCTCATGGATTCGAACAATTTGAATGTGTAATCACGACCCTTTCCTGTCTGCTGCCATCAGGGGAGATGGAAGAGAAGTACTCATACATATTAACGACTATGCCGCGGTAATTACCATACCGCGGCTTTTTTATCGCCTTTTTTGGCATAAAAGTCAAGTCGTGTTTCATACCATGAGGAAATAGTCATGAGCAAATGTAACTAATCATTTATAACATAATCTTGCATTGAGGGAATGCGGGAACGGAGGAACAATGAAGTTATCAAAATATATTTTAAAATATTGGTTCGTTTACTTACTTGCGATTATTTGCATCGTGATTGCTGTATCACTGGATATGCTTTCACCGCAGGTAACAAAACGGGTTATTGATGATGTGATCGTCGGAGGCAATATGGGTTTGCTTCCGAAGCTGCTTATCATGATTTTTATTATCGGTGTCGGAAGAATGATCTTCCAATACATTAAGGAATTAATCTTTGACCTTGTAAGCTCAAAGATAGCAGTGAAAATAAGAAGGGATTTATTCCGTCATATTCAGAGTCTGTCTTTAAGCTTCTTTGATAAAAACAATACCGGTGAATTAATGTCACGTGTGAAAGACGATGTGGACCGCGTCTGGTCAGCACTTGGCTTTGTCAGTATGCTAATCATTGAAATCACCATTCATACCTGTATCGTGCTGTTCTGCATGTACAGTATCAGCCCAACTTTAGCGATCCTACCTACCATCGTTCTTCCATGTATGGGAGCTTTAGCTCTGCTAATGGAAAAGAAACTCGGTAAGGTATATGAGGCAATCAGTGATGAGAACTCCAAATTAAATCTCGTAGCTCAGGAAAACCTGTCCGGTGTAAGAACGGTAAAGGCTTTTGCAAGAGAAAAGCATGAGATTAAGAAGTTCTTATCCCACAACCAGAAATATTATGAGCTTAACATGCAACAGTCCAAGGTATTTATTAAGTACTATCCTTACTTTCAATTTGTCACCAAGTTACTTCCGTTAGTAGCTATCATTTTCGGTGGTATGCAGGTAATTGAAGGAAAGCTAACCTTAGGTGCTTTGGGTGCATTTACTGAATATTCAGCGAATATTGTATGGCCGATGGAAATGCTCGGCTGGTTATCCAATGATTTTGCATCTGCAATCGCATCAGCGAAGAGAATCAAGAAGCTCCATGCAGAGCAACCGATGATAACCGAAAAGGAACAGCCGTCCATCTTGGATGAAGTTGCCGGTAATATTCAGTTTAACCAGGTATCCTTTGCTCTCGGAGATAAAAATATCCTTTCCGATATCAGCTTTGATCTGTCAGCCGGTAAGACAATCGGAATTATGGGTGCAACCGGTACAGGAAAGACCTCCATTATCAACCTGCTGCAGCGTTTTTATGATGTAACCGAGGGTGAGATTAAGCTCGATGGAGTAGATATTAAGGATTTGACCTTAAAACAACTGAGAAGCAGCATCTCTCTGGTAATGCAGGATGTGTTCCTCTTCTCAGATACCATTAATGAAAATGTCAAATTAGGTAAGAAGCATCTGGTTAACCAGGAGGAAATCATCGAAGCTGCGGCGAATGCCCAGGCCAAGGATTTCATAGAGAAAATGGAAGATCAGTATGAAACCATTGTCGGAGAACGCGGTGTAGGTTTATCCGGAGGACAGAAGCAGCGAATCAGCATTGCCAGAGCTTTGGCAAAGAAGACACCAATTCTGATCCTTGATGACTCTACATCTGCCCTTGATATGGAAACTGAGCTAATGATACAGCGAGCCCTGACACAGGTAGGCTCTTCGAAAATCATCATCGCTCATCGTATTTCTGCCGTCCGCAATGCAGATGAAATCATTATTCTTGAGGACGGTAAGATTGTTGAACGCGGTACTCATGAGTCACTGTTACAAAAGGAAGGCTACTATTATAAAACTTATATGGCACAGTACGGAGATTATATGAATAACACTGAGGAAGAATCTGCGTACACGATTAACGAAAGGAAGGTGGCAGTATGTCAGTAAACGCCATCAAAGAAGACGAATATTTAAGTTCGGTCAATAAAAAGATTACTTTACTGCGATTATTCCGGTATATGCTGGCATATAAGGCACCGATCATCGCTGTAATCTTAATCATGTTAACTACTGTAACGATTACCATCGTGAACCCCCTGATCATCCAGTGGGCTATCGATGTTAATATTGCGAATAAAGATCTGAAGGGATTATTCATTCTAGGTGCTTTTGCCTTAACACTGAATATCATCTTCGTATTACTGGTAAAGCTTCGTATGTATCTTATGGCGAAGATATCGAATGACGTATTGTTGACCATCCGCCAGGAGCTTTACACCCACATTCAGAAGCTGAGTTTCAGCTTCTTCGACAGCAGACCGACCGGTAAAATCCTTGCCAGAATTATCGGAGATGTTAACTCCTTAAAGGATGTACTCTCCAACAGTGTTACAACGTTAATTCCGGATTTTATCACGATTTGCGCTGTTGTAACCATTATGATGGTGATTAATTGGAAGCTGGCATTTGCTTCCCTGATATCACTGCCGTTAATGATGCTCGGTCTCTGGTATATCCAGACCCATTCCCATAAAAAATGGCAGCTTCATCGCAAGAAGAGCTCGAATTTGAATGCGTTCATCCATGAAGATCTGTCCGGTATGCGTATTATCCAGAGCTTTACAGCGGAGGAAGAGACTGCTGATACCTTTGATGTATTACTGAAGGAGCACCGCGATTCCTTTGTGAAGGCGGTTGTATTAAATGATGCCTTCGGTTCCGTCATCGACTTAAGCTGGGGTATCGGTTCAATCTCCATGTATTTTGTAGCGGTAAGTGTATTGAAAATCAATGCAGGCAGTGTCGGAACGCTGATGGCATTTGCGATGTATATCACGATGTTCTGGCATCCGATAATGAACCTGAGTAACTTCTATAATCAGCTTATCACTAATATAACCGGTGCAGAACGTATCTTTGATATTCTGGATACCAAGCCGGAGATAGCAGATTCTGATAGCGTAACAGAGTTGCCGGAAATTAATGGCTCCGTGCGTTTTGATCATGTGTCATTTGCATATGATGCAGACACGAAGGTATTAAATGATGTAAGCTTCAATATCAAGCCCGGTGAAACCATTGCCCTTGTTGGGCCGACGGGTGCCGGTAAAACTACGATTGTTAATTTAATCAGCCGTTTTTATGATGTACAACAGGGTAATATCTATATTGACGGCTTTAACGTAAAGGATGTATCCATCGAAAGCTTGAGAAAACAGATGGGTATCATGACACAGGATAACTTCCTGTTCTCCGGTACCGTCGCTGACAACATCCGTTATGGCAAGCTGGATGCAACCGATGAAGAAATCATTGCTGCTGCCAAAGCAGTAAATGCTCACGATTTTATTATGAAGATGGAAAAAGGCTATGAAACAGAATTGAAGGAGCGCGGTGCCGGCTTATCCATAGGACAGCGTCAGCTGCTTGCCTTTGCAAGAACCATGGTATCCATGCCAAAGATCTTAATTCTGGATGAAGCAACCTCCAGTATTGATACACATACGGAGGTTTTGGTTCAGCAGGGTATTGAGGCTCTTTTAAAAGGAAGAACCTCCTTCGTCATAGCACACCGTCTTTCCACGATCCGTAAGGCAGACCGCATCTTTGTGATTGATGACGGTCAGATTAAAGAGGAAGGTAGCTCGGATCAGTTACTTGAAAAGAAAGGCTTGTATTATAATCTTTATACGGCCCAGTTTAAGAATCTGTAAGAAGTAATGTATGGCGTTATAAATACCTTTGATGTACCCATTGAGGCTATTTTATTTTAAATCATTAAGATTAATTTTGAAGCATAAGACATTTTATAACGCCGTGCTCCCGCCTTCCTTAGTATAAGGAGGACTTGATGAGTAATATAGAATTAAGATTAGAAATAGAAAGAAAATGGAGGGATGAATGTTCTCTTAACTGTAAATCTCTGAAAGGTTCAATCAGAAGAAAATACTCCGTTTGGGATGGTTATGGTGCAATTCTGCTTTTTGGAGTACCCGAATATTATCCGCGTTTTGGCTTTGTAGAGGCTAAAGAATTTGGTGTAACTGACTTTAGAGGCTATTATTTTCCCGCTTTTATGGCAATGAAATTGAAGAAAAATTATTTGAAGGACGTAACCGGTAAATTTTACGAGGCACCGATTTATGATGATGATTTAAATAGAGAGCAGGCAAAAGCCTTTGATGATCAGTTTTGTCAACTGTTAAAGTAGTCGTAAGTTATCGTAAGTTAATAATAAAAGGAAGGCATCTGAATTAAATATGATCCAGTTGCTTTCCTTTTATACTTGAAAATAAGAGCCATAAGTATTCCTTAAACACTCTGATTAATAAAACGAATTATCTCTAAGCATTTTCTATACCATTTCAGGAATTAATAAGCATTTTCTACATCATTTCTGAAATCTACATTCATTATTTAGTCCTCGAGTTCCTTCTCAGCTGCATTCATTTTTTGCAGCCGCTTATTCATATGATCTGCCGTTTTCTCCTCCTTGCGAAAGTTAAATGCCATGACTCCGTAATACACTGCTGCAATCAGTACAAGCATGAAAAGGAACTGTAACAGAAGCCCCGGATCAATCCATTGGAACAGGAAAGCACCTCCAAGTACTGCTGCATTGATATAGATATAATGGATTATCTTTCGAAGCCTCATCTGTTTTTTGCTGATTTCGCATTTGGAATAGAATATCAGATTACCAAGTGTACAAACTGCTGACATACCTATGATTTCCCACAGCAACAGGATGGAGAACTCGTATCCCCGCACAAATATACTGATAAATATTGCAGTACTGATTGTATAACCAGCAAGAACCAGTACAAAGGTTAGCAATGATTTTTTTAACATTTCCATATATGGAACCTCCTATAACCCCAGCTTCTTCTTCAATTCCGGAACATACTGCCTTGAAATGACCACCTTTTCTCCGTTGAAAAGCAAAGCTTCAAAGCGTCCGGAATAAGCTGGACTCACGCTCTTTATTTTCGTAATATTTAATATTACTGATTTTGATGCCCGGAAGAAATTCGTATTGCTATATTCCTCTTCAATTTCGTAAAGCTTCAGCTTCGTTTCATAGACATTCTGTTTGCAGTAAAGAAATACCTTATTGTCAACACCTTCAAAGTAAAATACATGGTTAGGGTCGATCATTGTAATATTGCCGTCCTTCATACCGGCTAATTTCTTCTGACCCATCTTTAAATCAGAGATGATCTTTAAAATATTCTCATCCATTTCTTTGCAGCGTATGATAATCTGGTCTTCTTCGCCGAGTTTGCATTCCTCAATAATAATCTTCATAGATCTCCTATCGACTCATCACATTTCGTCTTCTTTGCATGATTGCTGATACTGCTATGAAAATTATACCACTAATTACCAGAAACGCCACCTTGATTCCGCCTGAAACTAGCTTATCATTGAAGCTGACTGTTATGCCCATATATTCTTTATATCCATCGATTAATTCCTGAGGACAGTTGGAAAAGGTGGCTGCTATTGATTGTTGGGTAATTGTATCCCGTAAGAAGGAACAGCCATGAACCAGGGGCAGACATTTTAATACGGTCTGAACCTTTTCCGGGAGCATCCCCATCGGCAGATAGATACCGGCCATAAAGCCTACAAAGGTTCCAACGATGGTATCCAATCCGGATAAAGCACTGCGGGAATGAACGAAATTAACCATAAAGAAGACCATTCCTGCTGAAGTAAATACATTTAATATAATATAGTATAGTATTTTTATTACTTGATTAAGTGTCAATAGTGTACCGCCCATGATACCGATATAAGCCTCACCGATTGCCAACGTCAGGACACACATTACCGTACCCATTATGATCGCCGATATGATATATCCCATTACAAAAACACCTCTGTTTACCGGGGATACATAGAAACTGGAAAGCTTCTTATGAACTTCGTCCTCAACCATGATACCGATCATGGTAAGTGTAATAGTAACAGAGTTTACGACGACAATTCCCGCCAGCGCCCACAAAATAACCAGCTGTTCTACATTCGATCGGTCAACTGCTTCGTCTCTTACTCCTCCATACTGGTTTAATAGCCCAACTACATTATCCGCATTCATTTTCGCCAGGAAAATTACCATGAGGCCGATAATAATAAGCATGGATAATAAGGAAAAGAAGATGTTGGACCGGTCTCTGGCATATACTAAAATATTTCGTTTAATTAATCTCGCTAATAACATAACTCCTCCAATCTGCTGCCATCTGCAGCTCCCACTATAGACTTCTACCTGTAATATTTAAGAAAACGTCATCCATACTTCCCTGGATAACCTCGAAGGATCTTAAATTATCCTTGACATCGTTCAATATTTGTAACCCGAACATCGAGTCTGGTATGATAACCCGGATGTGATTGCTTCTTTTCTCAAATGGAAGCTTTGCTTCCTGCAAATGCGCTATTACCAGATCTGCATTTTCCGGTACAAGCTTCAGCATATCATGTGCGTATTCTTTCTTCAGCTCCGAAGGGGTTCCATCTGCTACCAGCTTTCCTGCCTCCATGATGGAAATGTACTGTGCCTTCGCCGCTTCCTCCATATAGTGGGTTGTAAGGAATACGGTCATTAACTCTTCTTTGCGAAGCCGCTCAATGCATTCCCAGACATTCTGCCTGGTCTGAGGATCCAGGCCTGTCGTCGGCTCATCGAGGAATAAGATTTCCGGACGGTTCATCAGTGCCTTAGCTATCTCGCAGCGTCTCTTCTGTCCACCGGACAGCTTGCAAAACTGCCGGTTCATAAAGTCCCTGATATCAAGAATATCACATACATAGTTCAGATTATTCAGTATGGATTTGTTATCCTTATCATAAAGGGAAGCCCTTGTTAATAAGTTCTCCCTGATTGTCAATCGATCATCCAGTGTATTATCCTGAAACACTACACCGATCTTTCTTCTGATTTCCCGATCCTCTTTCCCTAATCTATGTCCGCATACGGTTATCTCTCCCTCCGTACTGTTTAATAAAGTACAAAGGATATTAATCGTAGTAGACTTACCTGCACCATTCACTCCAAGAAATCCGTATAACTGCCCCTTTTTCACCTTGAAGCTAATGTCATCAACTGCTTTGATTTCTTTAAAATATTTCTTCAAATGACTTACCTGAATGATATCTTCCATAATTACCTCCTGTATTTTTCCATTTTTCCTCTCTGCTAAGATTGTATGATTTAATTTATAATCCTGCAATATCTAGCATGGTAAGTTGTAAAAAACTCCAGGTAACTTGTAAAATAACTTTCGTTTTATGATCGATTAGAGTTTGCCTTGGTAAAATCACGCACCGAGAATGGTCGTTTTGCAACATCAATATAAAACAGCTCTTAACACAGTAAAGGAGCGGGATTCAGAGAATTCCACCCCAACTATTTGACACAGAGCTAGAGAAAAAGTGAACTGCTCCTTACCAAATTGAAGTGAATCTTTTCGTTAGATTTTTGCCTAACAAAAAGGCTTCACTTCACTTGACGGGGAGCAGTTTAGAATAAAGTTCTTATTCACTTAATATCATCTATAACCAATGAATGAAAGCTGTTTTATCAGTTCGGTTATAACCGGCTTTTTCATAAAAGTTTAGTGTGCTGTCCTTTTTCGAGCCGGTCATCAGCATTATTTTATAACAATTATTCTGAACCGCCATTTCCTTCGCATAATTTAAAAGCTTCGTTGCATATCCTTTTCCTCTGTATTTTTCGTCCGTGATTACATTTTCAATCAAGGCATAGGGCTGCTGTTGATGAGTCAGATTTGGAATTATAATAAGAACGCAGGAGGATATTATATTACCATCTTTTACCCCAATAATAATATGGTGATTCGGATCGCTGAGAATCTGATGCCATAGCTGGGCTAAGTCCTTCGTCATCACAGGCATGCTGTTATTATGTAACTGCATGTATAATTCCAGAAGCCCGGCCAGATCCTTTTCTTCAATTTCACGTATCTCCATAACTATCTCCTATATCATTTTACTTTTCTGCAATCGCTTAAGTTTCTATTAATATACCCATAGACGTTATCTTCCTTATGCTAGATATCTATATTGCATAAGATGTTTAGCATCGTCCAATTATTTAACTGAATTCTTAGTAAACTTGATCTTACAGCCAAGCTTCTATCCTATATCTTCTTTTCGGAATCGTAATGACAAAGCTTCTATCCTAATATCTTCTTTTCGGAATCGTAATGATAAAGCTTGTCCCCTTCTGGAACTGGGAACGTACCTTAATTCTTCCAGTGTGCGCCAGGATAATTAATTTAGCCAGGGAAAGTCCCAGACCGTGACCGCTGATGTTCTGATTTCTTACATAATCGGAACGATAGAAGCGATCAAAAATATGATCAATATCCTTTTGTGTCATACCAATACCGGTATCCTGGACGATAATCACGCAGTCCTCACCCACTTTCTGACAGGATATGGTGATCTCATCCCCATCGTGAGTGTATTTAACTGCATTCTCAATGAAGATACGCATTGCTTGCTTTAACGCCTGTTTATCACCATATACGATGACATCCTCCAGAGCTGTACTGTTAATAATACGATTGACAGCCACCAGCTTCGTTTCTTTCACCATATCTTCCATAAGTTTACGCATATTAAAGCGTTTCTTTGTTAATTTTAAAGTCTTCTTATCATGTCTTGATAAGAATAAGAGCTTCTCTACCAGATCCTGCATGGACCTTGCTTCATTCTGGATTGCCTCAATTGATTCATGCAGTACTTCTTCATTCGTTGTACCCCAACGGTTAAGCAGGTTCGCATAACCTTGAATCACGGAGATCGGAGTACGAAGCTCATGGGAAGCATCCGATACGAACTGCTTCTGACTTTCATAGGAAGTCTCAATTCGATCCAGCATCGCATTTACGACATTTGCCAAATCCTTCAGCTCATTTTTCGTTCCTTCCACATTCAGACGTTCACTGTGAAGATTATTGACCGTAAGCCTGTTTGCTGTTGCAGACATTACCCTGAGAGGTTCAAAGAGCTTATTATCGCTTCGCTTGCCTTTGCGGATGATAAGAAACACGATGAAAAGATATAGCAGAACCATTTTCCAAGCCAGCTCAAAGAAGTTTTCATAGCTTTTTGTTAAATCATACTGGAACTTTGCCACATATCTCGTATTATCTTTCACAAAGTCCTTCTTCGTGCTAATGATCAATATGTGAAACCTGCTTCTCTGACTAAAATGTATTCCGAAGATAAAATCCTTATCCGATTCCGGACGAAATGTAATGTCACTGTACATTACTTCTCCGGTCTCCTTCTCAGTAATATCTACCGTAAGTCCACTCTTAAGATATGGATTTACATAGTCTGCCGCAATATTTTTCTGATATATTGATAATAACTCGGATGCCATCTGATCATAATTGACTTTTTCCGAATACATATAAATGAAGAAGAAACCAATCATGAATAGGAGGCCATACGTCAGGAGTAATTTCAAATAAGCCATGGAGATACGAAAGGCCATGGAAAGCCGGAAACTACTCAGCCATTCCTCTTTCTTTTTTCTGATCGGGAGGATAATTTTTCTTAATATATTACGCACAATCTCTACTATTTTATCCCACATAACAATAAACGCATTCTGATATTGCGCAGTTCCTCCCTTCTTAGCTGTCTAAAAACTGTCCCATTAATCTTTAATAATATAACCAACTCCTCTAACTGTTGAAATCAGATGAACGCCATACTTTTCATCAATTTTCTGTCTCAGATAGCGGATATATACATCAACGACGTTGGTATCACCAAAGTATTCATAATCCCAGACATTATTCAAAAGTTGCTCTCTGGTTAATGCAATATTCTTATTACGCATCAAATATTCCAGAAGCTCATACTCCTTCTTTGTGAGTACCAATTCATCCTCACCATAATAAGCACTATGGCTGGATAAATTCAGAGTAATTCCTCCGATCTGAAGAATATCACCCTTCGGCTCTACCGCTTGTTTCTTACGGTTTAGTGCAACACGTATTCTTGCCAATAACTCTTCAATTGCAAAGGGCTTTGTCATATAATCATCTGCCCCCATATCCAGGCCGGCAACCTTATCGGTTACATCATCCTTTGCTGTCAGCATAATGATCGGCACCAGTGATTCCAGTCTGATTCTGCGGCATACTTCAATACCGCTTAATCCCGGTAGCATGATATCCAGCACCACCAAATCAACATTATCCTTTAAGGCTTTCTCTAATCCAAGCCTTCCATCTCCTGCAAGTAAAACCTCATAACCCTCATGCTTTAATTCCAACTCCAAAAATCTCGCGATTTTTGTCTCATCTTCTACTATTAATATCTTTGCCACCGTATTATCCTCCTTACCTGATTCTTACAGCATCTGCTTCCATTGTATCGGTTACTACCTATTTTTTCAATATGTGTATATTAAAATTCTATTAGAATCATAGAAATCAAAATAAGAGGCCGAATATCGTTAAACCGCCCTACAACTTTTATTCTTATTCATCAGAGAAATGTCATTATATTTTGAATGTTATCCACGAACAATCTTAAATTCATATTATTTATAAACAAAGTTTATAAATATACCTTGATTAACGACGGATTAAGGATCTATAACAAAAAAGCCGCTGAAAGGCAGGTACTCCACCTTTCAACGGCTAAAATCTGTGCTTGTGAACTTATACTTCGAAGTTTATTTCTTACAGGTTATATTATAATACACTTTTTACAGCCTTAACTACATTTTCCGTAGTGAAACCGAATTTCTTAAAGAGCACACCGGCAGGTGCTGAAGCACCAAAGCCCTTCATGGTAACAGTTGTTCCGTCAAGACCAACATATTTTCCCCAGCCGAAATCGGTAGCTGCTTCTACTGCAACTCTTGCTCTTACGCTCTTCGGAAGAACGCTTTCCTTGTATTCCTGTGACTGTGCTTCAAATAAGTCTAAGGAAGGAATACTTACTACTCTTACGTCAACGCCTTCCTTTGCAAGCTCAGCCTGTGCATTGATACCAAGCTCTACTTCAGAACCGCTTGCCATAATAATTGCATCAGGAACAGCTTTCTTGGAAGGAGATACCACATATCCGCCTTTTAATGCTTCCTTAGAGGAACCTGCAAGCTGAGGCAGATTCTGACGGGTAAGAACAAGTGCGGTAGGTGTCGATGTGGAAGTAACTGCGTAGTACCAAGCTGCAGCACACTCAGTTGCATCAGCAGGTCTGAATACAGTGAAGTTTGGCATGGAGCGAAGCATTGCTAATTGCTCGATCGGCTCATGAGTAGGTCCGTCTTCACCAACACCGATACTATCATGGGTAAGTACGAAGGTTAACGGAAGACCCATCAATGCGGAAAGTCTTGCCATCGGCTTTACATAATCACTGAATACGAAGAAGGTGGATACATAAGCACGAAGTCCGCCATGAAGTGCGAGACCATTGCCGATCGCTGCCATTGATAATTCTCTAACACCAAAATGAAGGTTGCGGCCTGCATAGTTGTTCTTAGAGAAATCGCCCATATCGCTCATATATGTCTTAGTGGAAGGAGCAAGGTCCGCTGCACCACCAATTAAATTCGGAAGGTAACTCTTTAATCTGTTGATAAGAACTCCGGAAAGGTTTCTTGTAGCTTCCGGCTTGTCAGCATATGCCCAGAAATCATCGTTATCGATTAATTTCTTGGCACTGTTTACATCATGATGCTGATCCCATAAAGCTTTCAGCTCAGGGAACTTCTTGCAGTATTCAGCAAACATAGTATTCCAAGCAGCTTCAGCCTTTGCGGATTCTGCTGCAAGAGCCTTGAAGTTAGCATATACTTCCTCAGGAACATAGAAAGCATCCTGGCTCGGCCATTCTAACTTTTCTTTTAATGCTTTTACATTATCTGCTCCAAGAGGTTCGCCATGTGCACTTGCCATACCTTCTCTGGGGCTTCCGTGACCAATTTTTGTTTTAACTGTAATCATGGAAGGTCTTGTAAGATCAGCCTTAGCAGCTTCAATTGCTGCACCGATTTCTTCAAGGTTGTTACCATCTTCTACAACTAAGGTCTGGAAACCGAAAGCTTCAAAACGCTTCTTAACATCCTCAGTAAATGCAATTTCAGTGCTTCCTTCGATGGAAATCTTATTGCTATCGTAAAATACGATTAACTTTCCTAAACCAAGGGTACCTGCGAGGGACATAGCTTCAGAAGTAATACCTTCCATCATACAGCCGTCTCCACCCAGAACAAAGGTGTAATGATCAACTACAGGATATCCTTCTTTATTAAACTTGGAAGCCAAATGAGCTTCGCCCATTGCCATACCAACAGCCATTGCCATACCTGCGCCAAGAGGACCTGTGGTTGCTTCAACACCAACGGTGTGGCCGTACTCAGGATGACCGGGTGTTAAAGAATTTTCCTGACGGAAATTAGCTAAATCTTCTACTTTAAGACCGTAACCGAATAAATGTAATAAGGAATAAAGCAGCATGGAGCCATGTCCACCGGATAAGATGAATCTGTCTCTGTTATCCCATTTCGGATTAGCCGGATTATGCTTCATGTGCTTAGCCCATAATTCATAAGCCATTGCTGCCGCTCCAAGAGGTAAGCCCGGATGACCGGAATTTGCTTTTTGAACGCCATCAGCAGATAATACTCTTATCGCATTCACTGACATCGTATCAATATTTTTCATGAATAGCCTCCATTCCGCCGCTATTTGCGGCTCTATACATTTGAAAAGACACATTAAAGTGTCTTTTTAAATCAGCGGATTATGTTTCATAATCCACCTTGTGAAAGAAATTCTTCCACATTTTTATTAAGTTACCCTTTATAATTAATTACTCACCAAATGCCTTTTTGTAATCCTGAATGAATTTCTCAATTCCCTGAGTTGTTAACGGATGCTTTGTACACTGCTCAATTACACTGTAAGGAACAGTTGCAATATCAGCACCTGCTAAAGCACACTCGGTAACATGAATCGGGTTACGGATGCTTGCTGCGATAATTTCAGATTTAATGTTGTGAATGCTGAAGATTTCTGCGATCGTTCTGATCAGATCTGTACCATTTTCAGAAATGTCGTCAAGACGTCCAACGAAAGGAGATACGAAGGTTGCTCCTGCTCTTGCTGCTAATAAAGCCTGGTTAGCATTAAAAATCAGAGTAACATTAGTCTTAATTCCTTCACTTGCAAGAACCTTAGTAGCTTTTAAACCTTCTAATGTCATAGGAATCTTAACTACCATATTCGGGTGAAGCTTCGCGATCTCTCTACCCTCTTTGATCATATCTTCTGCTAATTCAGTAGTAGCTTTTACTTCACCGCTGATCGGTCCATCAACCAAAGCAGTAATTTCTTTAATAACATCTTCCAGCTTCTTTCCTTCCTTAGCAATTAAGGATGGATTTGTAGTAACGCCGCAAATAACACCTAAATCACTTGCCTTCTTAATCTCTGCCACATTAGCTGTATCAATAAACAGCTTCATAAACATACCTCCCTGAGACTTTGACCATTTATCCCGTTGTATCGTATTATCCTATCTGTAATCACGGAAATAAGTCGATTGTCTTTCTTCATAATAATTAATAATGTCAATAAAAGAACAAAATGCTTGTACCCACATGCCACCAAACGGTGACAAGTGCTATCGTGCGCTAAGCTATTTTTACCGGCCTACCGCGACCTGTCCTTTCGGAGTGTCTATATTATTCCGCCCCCCGTTCAGGAAATTGACATTTCCCTATCGGTCTAATTCAGACTAACTTATGAAAAGCATAACTCCAATTACTTTAGCTTATCGTATGCACATATATAACTAAATATACAATAAATCGGTTCACAAAACAATTGGCAAAATAAACATTCATTTTATGAAAACGGATAAAAAAATGTTAAGTTAGTCAATGTCAATGAAGGAAAAATATCTTTCTTCAAATTGATTCACCGGCATCGGCTTAGCAAAGTAATAGCCTTGGATTATATCGCAACCCACGGTGCATAAAAACTCAACCTGGTCCCTGGTCTCGATACACTCTGCGACCACCTTCATGTGCAGATCCTTCGCCATGGTAATCGTATTGCGGATTACCGTAAGGCCTCTTTCTACCTCATTCGTCAGCCGGAATAATTCGCCGTCCAGCTTAACGACATCAAGAGGCAGATCCTTCAAAGAATTCAGGGAAGAATATCCGGCACCAAAATCATCCATAGATACCAGAAAACCATATTGTCTTAGTTGGGTTACAGCTATAATGAGTGCTTGTTTGTTTTGTAAAAATGCACTTTCCGTTAACTCTAATTCAATTAAATTGTGAGGAACGCCATAGTTATCCACAATATCTTTGATTATTTCCGCTAAATGTGGATTAGCAAAGTGTAATCTGGATATATTAACGGAAATCGGCAGCGGCGTATAACCTTTATCAAGCCAATCCCTGATAATCTCACATACCTTCTTAAGCATATAATAATCAAGCTCGGTAATAAATCCATTTTTCTCAAATACCGGGATGAAATATCCGGGAGATACAACATTACCACTACTGTTATACCAGCGCACCAAAGCTTCTGCCCCTGAGATTGTTTCTTCCTTGGCAGCATATTTGGGCTGCAAATATACATGGAATTCATCATTTCTGAGAGCGTCATTCATGGACTTCTCAATTTCCTCTTCATCAAGAAGACGGCTTCTTGCCGCATCATCAAAAAAGGAGATGATTCCTTCCGCATTTCCCTTGATGTTATTCTTAGCAATACCGGCAAACTCACCCATACGGTCAATGGAATCCTGACGTTCGGTTATATTATAGACACCGAAAAATATACGTGATGAATTCATATACCGAAGCTGATGCAGCCTGTCGTTCAAGTCATTAATTCTTTCAATTACTTCTTCCTCATGAAAAGCCATCAATATATAAAATTGATCTGCAGCATATCTGGTAAACGGTTCTCCAGGCTTTACCCATTTCTTAATAACATGATAAATATCCCTTAAAACCTCATCGCCCTTCTGATATCCGTAAGCATCATTAATAATCTTAAACCGGTTAATATCAAAATTAATTATAGCAAACTTTTTCTTGGCAAATTGCTTGCTGCTTAAAATCTTATTTACAACAATCCTAAACTTGTACCAATTGTCCCCACCCGTTACCGGATCTAAATAAAGAGTTTTGACAACCTTATGGTTGGATCTTCTCTGGAAGATAATCATCAAAATAAATAGTAATGTTGTACCTAACGTAATAAATATCCAAATCATATTAGTCAGGCTGAGAATATCCCTGGTAATTGGATTTACTGTATATAACCTGCCAACAAGTACGGACCAGTCATTCATTTCGATTGCTTTCAAATCCCAGATATAAGGATTTTTGTTATTCTTATAACCACCGAAGAATTGAATTAACTTCATGCCATTATCTGATGATGCTTTATCCCCATACAAATATCCATTCTCTATAACTGAATCATATTTAAAGTCTTTAATAACCGTATCCTGCGCATAAGATATAAGCTCCTTATTACTATTAACGAGATAAATTAAGGTTCCTTCTTTCATTTCGTTCTTAAAAAGATCTATATTACTTATTTTCGCATTTATTTTCGTTACTAATACACCTTTATTAACATTATTATTTATAATGGGTGCAGCTAAAACGATAACCGGAGTATTATTCTCAGTATACGAAATTGTATCCGAAGCGGTAATCTGCCCTTTTTCTGCATTAATAAAATAAGCTTCCTTAGCTTCATTCACTTCATTACCAGCAAGATTATAGCCCTTGCCCTGCGTATTAACAATTTCGATATCAACATAGGAACTGTTCTGAGCTAGTAAAGGAAGCAGGGTGATTATATTATCCTTCGTTAAATCTCCTGCATTAGCAACTATATTAGAAGAGACCTGAATTGTCTGGTACTCATTTTCTATTTCCTGTTTCATGAAAGCCGCAACATTTTCCGTCAGTGTATCATAGGTATCTAATTTCGTATTATAGCTGTACTGAGCCAGGCTATTTATATGATACAGACCCAATAATAATGACATTAAAATACTGCAAATAGCAAATAGAATTAATGGTGCAGTACTGTTCTTTGGTAAAGTGAACCTCATTTAAGTTTCTCCTCGTGAGTTATCTTAGCTTTTGTTATGCAGAATTCGGTAGTATTTCCTTATGATAAACTTATGATACTTATACCATTTATAATAGTTATATAGAATCGGTAATTAATAATACATACTTATCTTACACTATAACTTATATTTTTGTCAAAACTTCTTCTATTCTTTTCAGTTCTTTTCGTAATCCCAGTTTTTGTGGATATTTTTGTAAGTTACACAATAAATGTAACTCCGAATTGTTCTGCCTTTGCCTGGATATTTATTGATTCTATTTGTATATCACTGATTCAATTTTTACATTACTGATTCTATTTTTACATTACTGATTCTATTTTTACATTTACTGATTCTATATTTAACATTTATTGATTCTATATTTGACGACCCATAAGTTCAAATGTATTATGGCAAATGACTGTAATAAAGATAAGAAGAATTTTAATGCTTCCTGGGCAAGGCTGTCTATACGCACGTCCGATGTATCATATTAAATTTCATTAAAGACATCTCCAAGATTTGCACTGATGAGCAGATCGGCATTCTTATCATAAGCTGTTGCAGCTTTATTAATTAAAACCAATTTATTACCCTTGTAATATCTGATCAGACCAGCTGCAGGGTAAACACTTAATGATGTCCCCCCAATGATAAGAACATCTGCATTGCTAATTAATTGTACTGATTCTTTTATTATACTTTCGTTAAGAGATTCTTCATATAATACAACATCCGGTTTTACAATACCGGAGCAGCTGCAGGTTGGAATATCCTCATATGATAATATATAATCAAGATCATAATATTTACTGCAACTCATACAATAATTACGATATACTGAACCATGGAGCTCCAATACCTTATTGCTTCCTGCTTTTTGATGAAGGCCATCGATGTTTTGCGTGATTACACCTTGTAACTTTCCTTCCTTTTCAAGTTCTGTAAGTCTTTTATGGGTAATATTTGGTTCAGCATTTCTATAAATCATTTTATCTTTATAAAATTCATAAAACTCCCTGGTATGATTCATAAAGAATCTATGGCTGAGTATTGTTTCCGGCGGATAAGCATATTTCATGTGATAAACTCCGTCAGTGCTTCTAAAATCAGGTATTCCGCTTTCTGTTGAAACCCCCGCACCTCCGAAAAATACAATATCATCACTATCCATGATCCATTGCTTCAATAACTTAATTTTATCTACTACTTGCTCTTCCATCATGATACCAGCCCTTTCCTGAAACATATTTACATATATCTTTACATACAGCTTTGCATATATCTTTGTATATAACTCTGTATATAACTCTGTATATGACTCTGTATATGACTCTGTATATGACTCTGTATATAACCCGTTTCTATAATATATTCTTCATACTTATTTTATCATAATAAAAATAGCTTTTATGTCAACCCTAATTATAGTAATGGAATTACTAAATAAACACAGTAAAGGAGCGGGATTCAGAGAATCCCGCTCCTTTACAATTTGCACAGACCCATAAAAAAAGACCTCATCGAGGTCAAGTAAATGAGACATCCGGGATTCGAACCCGGGACACCATGATTAAAAGTCATGTGCTCTACCGACTGAGCTAATATCCCATGCTTATTCAAAGCAAAATGCCCAGAGCCGGAATTGAACCAGCGACACGAGGATTTTCAGTCCTCTGCTCTACCAACTGAGCTATCTGGGCAAGGTCACCTTCGTGTACCTTGAAGTAAGTGTCCCTACTTCTATGGCTTACGAAACTATTCAGTTTGTTTTCATAAAAGTTGCGGGGATAGGATTTGAACCTATGACCTTCGGGTTATGAGCCCGACGAGCTTCCAGACTGCTCCACCCCGCGGCACCGTTTAAGTTAGTCCGCTTAAGAGATTTTATCGTTTGCATACAGAAGAAACGACAAGTCAAATCACTTTCTTGAACTAAAATTGGCTTATAGCCAATGGATGGGGAAGGATTCGAACCTTCGAAATCGTCGATAACAGATTTACAGTCTGCCCCCTTTGGCCGCTCGGGAACCCATCCAAATAAAATCAACTATATTCAGTTGAAGCCGATGATCGGACTCGAACCGATAACCTGCTGATTACAAGTCAGCTGCTCTGCCAATTGAGCCACATCGGCATATCTTAAAACTTCCAATACCAAATAAAGTATTGAGTGGGACCTATAGGGCTCGAACCTATGACCCTCTGCTTGTAAGGCAGATGCTCTCCCAGCTGAGCTAAGATCCCATGGGATTATTATAACACTAATCATTACTTATAATCCGAAAGTTAAAATAAAATCATTACAATCATTTTCCTAACTTTCCAAGAACTTGTTTAAGTCCTTAACGACCCAGAAGGGACTCGAACCCTCGACCTCCGCCGTGACAGGGCGGCGCTCTAACCAACTGAGCCACTGGGCCATTTGATACTACACACGAAAATGTCATCCATTTTTTAACTGATAAACCTGTATTAGGTCAAGCCCTCGACCTATTAGTAACAATCAGCTCCATGCGTTACCGCACTTCCACCTTTGTCCTATCCACCTGATCGTCTCTCAGGGGTCTTACTAGCTTGTGCTATGGGATATCT
>DATMUM010000088.1:0-161837 GCA_035564175.1 Mobilitalea sp. | reverse complement strand
TGTCCATCACATAAGTATCCTGTTCGATGTAAATCAGCTCCGAATGTCTGGTGGTATGTTTACCGCGTTTGATCTTCTCGCTGATATCACCGATTTCCATATTGGCATCCGGTTGGATTACATTGATAAAGGTGGATTTACCTACACCGGAAGGACCGGCCAATACTGTGGTCTTTCCTTTCAGCATATCATGTAATACTGCTATACCATCCTTTTGCAGCATACTGGTAAACAGCACTTTGTACCCGCATAACTGATAAGTCTCTTTCAATAGAGATATCTCCTGTTCCGCTACGATATCCATCTTATTAAAGCAGACGATGGTATTTAACTTCTGCTTTCTCATCATGATTAAAAAACGATCCAGCAGATTTAAGTTAGGATTAGGCTCTGCTGCCGCAAAGATAACCATTGCCTGGTCAACATTTGCAACAGCAGGCCGTATTAATTCATTCTTTCTGGATAAAATCCCGGTTATGGTACCCTTACCCTCAGGCTGATCATCGGTATCGATCTCTACATCATCACCAACCAAGGGTTTGATATTCTGATTGCGGAATATCCCCTTAGCCTTACATTCATAAATCACATTGTCCTCTGGTGTATGAATATAATAGAAACCTGCGATACCTTTGATAATCTTACCTTTCAAGTTAGTCCTCCGTAAATTGAATTGACCATGTTGCAGCCTGTGTTTCACCCGGAACGATAAATAAGTCTCCGCCTACATACATTCTGACAGTACCAGTACTTCCGCTGGGACTTCCGACAGGAACAGTAAGCGGGAAATCAGAAGCTGATGCCGAATCATTCTGATAAATTTGCGTTACTTCACCATCCTGCTCCATTTCAAGGATAACCTCAGCACTTTCTCCGGTTTCCAGATAATCAAAAGGATTAATATCAATTGTTACCTGGCCGGAATAGGTTGCATCCGTTGATCCGTTACCAGAAGAAGGACCTTGACTGATCGTGATATTGATGGATGAGCCCTTGTTTACACTTACACCCACACTTGTACTCTGGGAGCATACCTGACCCTCCGGATATATATCGGAATAGTTTTGATCTACTGTACCCTTCACTAATCCCAGGGCAGTTAATGCATTGTTAGCTTCTGACTCTGTCATACCCAACAGGTTGGGAACGGGTACCTTATTATTTACAGGTCCTTGACTGATATTTACAGTAATCGTAGTGCCTGCAGTTACCAAGGTATCACGCTCCGGTAAAGTATCAATTACCTTACCAGCTTCTATTTTATCGTCATTTACATAATTAGTATCAATAACCAATTTCTTTTCCTTTAGCTTCGTTGTTGCCTGTGCTTCCGTCAGACCATACACATTCGGAACAGGGAAGGATTGCTTACCTGAGCTGATTGTCAGGATGACGCTACCGCCCATCACTCTCTCATTACCAGACTCCGGATACTGCTTCATAACTTCGCCGGTATCATATTCATCGGAGTAATCTTCACTATACGTAATATATGCATCCGGATCCTTTGCCTTTATTGTAGCCTCCGCATCTGCCTGCAATAATCCAACTACATAAGGAACAGTATAGGTTGCTTCTGTTGCAGCACCTGATGTCGGTGCGATAGTAACACCTGGATCCGGTGTTACAGAGGCTTCTACGCCGGTACCCGGATTAGTATTACTATTCTTATCATCCCCAACTTTATTGGATAAAAACCATGCTACGATACAAATAATTACCATCACTAAAATTACGGCAGCAACTATGGATCCGATCATGAATACCTTTTCCATTTTAGTATCTACGGTATCCAATTCTTCGTCATCATCATCAACAGCAGCTGCGCCGGGTGTAAGATTCTTGGTGGGACGTAAATCTTCATCAAGGAAGGTTCCATTCTTAATCTTATTAATATCATCGGAAATATTTATCGTTGGTGAATCAGAAGCTACAAATGCCGGGATTTGAACGAAGTCGCCATCCGGATTCGTGATTGCTCTTTTTAAATCGGCAATCAGCTCGGAAGCGGAATGATATCTTCTTTCCGGTCTCTTCTGCATACATTTCTGGACAATCTTATCAACACTAACCGGAATCTCAGGATCCAGCTCGCGAAGAGGCATTGCTTCTCCCTGGATGTGAAGAAGTGCCACGGACACGGTGTTATCACCTGCAAAAGGCACTTTACCGGAAAGCATCTCATATAAAGTAACACCGAGTGAATAGATATCACTCTTCTCGTCGCTGTAACCGCCTCTTGCCTGTTCCGGGGATAGATAATGTACGGAACCCATAGCATTGGAGGTTATCGTATTCGAATTGGTAGCTTTAGCAATTCCGAAATCGGTTACTTTTACTTTACCATCTCTGGAGATGATTATGTTCTGGGGTTTAATGTCCCTATGAATGATATGGTTGTCATGTGCCGCTTCCATACCTTGAGCAATCTGTATTGCAATACCTACTGCTTCCTTAACTTCAAGCTTGCCTTTTCTTTCAATAAAGCGCTTAAGGGTAATTCCCTCAACTAATTCCATTACAATAAAATGTAAACCGCTGTCATCACCAACATCATATACATTCACAATGTTCGGATGGGACAGACCTGCGGCTGATTGTGCTTCACCTCTGAATTTGTTGACAAAACTTTTATCACTGGAGTATTCCGGCTTTAATACCTTTATCGCTACAAAACGATTTAGCCTTTGGTCTTTGGCCTTATATACATCTGCCATTCCGCCTGAACCTACTTTATCAATGATTTCATAGCGATCGCTGATAAACATACCGGGTTTCAACATTTTGTTCACCTCATTTTCATTCTTTAATCTGGATGCCGTAAAACATCCAAAATACTAAAGTGAATTATGTAAAAGCATCATTCACTTTGTGTGATGTCATCTCTCACACCCAATTACCTGTACTTCAATTCATATGAATTAGGATATAGATTAATTCTTATGAATTGAGCTATTATCAAGCTTCTTAAGAATTTCCCCTGACATCCATAAGAGATGCTGCGATATCATTCTTCTTATGCCTTGATAATAATAATTGCTATGTTGTCTTTTCCACCATTTTGGTTTGCATACTTTACTAATGTACCTGCGGCCGTCTCCGGATCATCGTTTTCCCTGACAATCTGCTCGATTGTCTCATCCTCCAGCATATTGGTAAGACCGTCGGAGCACATAAGTACCGTATCTCCATCTTCTAAGTTCACTTCAAAAAAGTCCGGTTCTACAATGGCGTTAGCTCCTAATGCCCTGGTAATGATGTTCTTATTCGGATGAACCCTCGCTTCATTCCGATCCAGTTCACCGGTTTTCACCATCGCTTCAACCAAACTATGATCTTCTGTAATTTGTTTCATTTCTTTTCCAACCACATACAACCTGCTGTCACCAATATTGGCAACATACATTTCTTTATCAAAGATAGTCGCCACCACAAAGGTAGTTCCCATACCTTCCAATTCTATCTGCTCCTTTGCTTTTTCCCTCAGAGCATCATTTGTCGCCGATAAGGCGGCGTCAATAGAAGAAACAGGTGAAGTATTATCGCTTTCCTCTATCTTTTCCGTAAAATATTCCACACAGAATCTTGAAGCATAATCACCCGCGTTATGTCCTCCCATACCATCAGCTACGATAAATAAATTTGGTAGTTTTCCGATGGCATTCTCACTGCAGAAGACATAATCCTGGTTTATCCTCCGTCGCTCTCCAATATCAGTTATTGAAAATGCTTTCAAGCCTGCACCTCCTTGTTATACAACCTGTAAAGGCTATTATTCTTCACTGCTTAATCACAATTTTTCAAGATAGCTCTTCCTCAGTTGCCCACAGGCAGCGTCAATATCAGCGCCCATTTCTCTTCTTATAGTAACATTTATTCTATTATTTTCAAGTATTTTTTTAAAATTTTGTATTTTTTTGTTCTCTGATTTCTTGTAATCCCGCTCTTTTATGGGGTTTACGGGGATTAAGTTTATGTGACAATTAATACCTTTTACGAGCTTTGATAATTCTTTTGCATGCTCCTCTTCGTCATTTACACCGTCCACCAGACTGTATTCGAAGGTTAATCTTCTTCCGGTTTTTTCATAATAATCGCAAAATGCATCCATAACTTCCGACAGCTCATATCTTGCTGCAACAGGCATTAATTTCTTTCTTACTTCATTGTTCGGTGCATGTAAGGATAATGCCAGGGTCACCGGTAAGCCCTCCTCGGCAAAGGCACGGATCTTATCCGGAATACCGCAGGTAGATACGGTGATATTACGGGCACTGATGTTAAGGCCCTGGGGATTGGTAATCAGCCGGATGAATTTCATGACATTATCATAATTATCTAACGGTTCGCCTGTACCCATGATTACGATATTAGACACCCGCTCACCGGATAAAACTTGAATCCGGTAAATCTGATCCAGCATTTCCGAAGGAAGAAGGTCCCGCTCTTTCCCGCCTATGGTCGAAGCACAGAATTTACAGCCCATCCGGCAGCCGACCTGGGAGGAAATGCATACGCTGTTCCCATGATGATATTTCATAAGAACACTCTCGATTACCCTGTCATCCTTTAGACGAAATAAATATTTAATGGTTCCATCGGCAGCAGAATGAAGGGAATCAACCTCCTCCAAAGCAGTGATCGGATATTTATCTTTCAGTGTTTCTCTTAAATCCTTGGAAAGATTGGTCATCTCATCGTAGCTCGCAGCTAATTTCACATGCAGCCACTCATAGACCTGCTTTGCCCGAAAAGCCGGTAAACCCAAGGCTTTCAGCTGTGTCGTAAGTTCTTCGAGATTTAAGGATTTTATATCTGTATATTCCATAATTACTTCCTGTTCTTTGTAAATTTTGTACTGTTTTTGTTAACTATTTTACAATAAACTTTTATATAACTTTTTCTTTATAACTATTCTGTTTATTATGATTGTTTGTTTTAATGATTGTTTTACTTTCACTAATGCTTTGTCTTTACTAATGTTTTGTCTTTACTAATGTTTTGTCTTTATTTATCTTCTTTTATAATCTTTCTTTTATTTATCTTTTGCTTCTAATATAGCTCTGCTTCTATTATTGCTTTGCTTCTATTATTGCTTTGCTTTTATTATTGCTTTGCTTCTATTATTGCTTTGCTTTTATTATTGTTTTGCTTCTATTATTGCTTTGCTTTTATTATTGCTTTGCTTTTATTATTGCTTTGCTTTTATTATTGCTTTGCTTTTATTTCTCTTTCTCTTTTATGATTGCTTTGCTTTGCTGACTCTTTTTCTTTCGAAATTTGGAAATGAAAAATCCGTCCGTATTGTGGATTCCCTGAAGTAATTGCAGGTAACCTTCCTTGGTGGTATCACTCTGTATCTGCTTCGGTAGGAAGGGATTCAGATTCTCTGCTTCAAAAGGAAAGTTTTTAAGAAACCATTCTCGATTACCCTGATTCTCTTCCCGATTCACTGTGCAGGTACTGAATATGAGAATTCCATCCTCCTTTACATAGCTTTGAACAACCTGTAATATTCTTCTCTGCAATTCAACCAGTTCCTTCATCTGTTGCTTCGTTAATTTATATTTGATATCGGACTTCTTGCCAAGCACTCCAAATCCGCTGCAGGGCAGATCCGCAATCACCACATCCGCCTGGCCAATGATATCCGTATCCGGTACCGTTGCATCCCATACCTTGGTGGTAACATTCTTGCAATCCAGGCGATGAATATTGTCATCAATCAGCCTTGTCTTATATTCCGTCAGGTCCCTTGCTGATACCAGCCGGGCGCTCTCCGCTGCATGCAGGGCTTTTCCACCCGGCGCTGCACATACATCCACGACAAAATCCTGCTCACGAATTCCTGCGACTTGGCATACCAGCATGGAGCTGACATCCTGTACTGTAAAATACCCCTTTGAAAAGGTATCGAGTTTTTCAAGATAATCATAATCCTTTATTTTATAGGCATAAGGAAGATATTCACTTTCTTCAACGGTAACACCTTCCTTTATTAATCTCTCTTTCAATTCATCGGGAGTATTCTTTCTTTGATTACAACGAATGGTTGTCTCTTTTTCCTTCAAAGATGCTGTAAGCATTGCTTCTACCTGATCAAAATCATATTGGGAAAGAAGCTCCGACACCAGCCACTCCGGAAAGGAATAGGTAATCTCCAGATATTGCACCGGACTTTTCAGTTTATCCGGAAAACTGATGTTATTCAAGTTCCGAGCAATATTACGAAGCACTCCGTTCACAAAACCGGAGAGCTTTGTAAAACTACGCTTTTTTGATAATTTCACCGCTTCGTTGCAAACAGCGGAAACAGGAACCTGATCCATATACATCAGCTGATATACGCTCATTCGAAGCAGGTTGCGGATGAGCGGCTTCATTTTATTGGTCGGTAACGAGGAAAATTGATTAATCACATAGTCCAGGGTCAGATAAACCTTGACCGTACCATGAAAAATTCTTGTGATAAATGCTCGTTCCTGCTTCTCAAGCTGCTGATGGTTCTTCAGGGTCTGATTCATGACAGTGTGGCTGTACTTATCCCCCTCCAGCACCTCCAGCAGCATATCCAGAGCAACTTCACGTGCGTTTACCTGATCAGTCACGTCGTCTTCCTCCGCCGAATAGCATCACTAATCTTAACAGCTGTAAAATAGTTGCTGCCGCAGCCGCAACATAGGTTAATGCTGCTGCATCCAGTACCTTTTTAGACTGCCCGAGCTCATCACCGTATAAAATTCCCGTTTCGCTCAGTCTTGCGATTGCTCTATTTGAGGCATTGAACTCTACCGGAAGGGTAACTAACTGAAATAAAACAGCAGCTGAAAATAAAATAATTCCAAGGTAAATTAAAAAGGAATTATAACTGAACACAACACCGAGTATTATAATCGGCCATGCTGCCATGGAACCGATATTCGCAACCGGAACAAGAGCACTTCTTATGGCTAACGGTGCATAGGAATTCTGATGCTGTATTGCATGCCCGCATTCATGAGCTGCAACACCGATGGCTGCCAGGGAATCCTGTCCATAAACAGCATCGGACAGACAAAGCACCTTACTCTTTGGATCATAATGGTCATTTAAATTGCCGGATATTCTTTCAATTCTGACATCATATATTCCTGAATTCTGAAGTATACGTTCGGCAGCCATGGCACCGGTCAGGCCTGATCTGCTTCTGACTCTTGAATATTTGGCAAAGGTTGATTTAACCTTGGCAGATGCCAGTAAAGTCAAAACAATTCCGATAAGAACTAAAAAATAGGTTGGATCAAAATAAGGATAATAACCGTATCCGTATCCCATAAAAGCCTCCATTCTGCCGTACAAGACGGCATAATCAGATGATAAAGGCAGGAAACAGTTCAAATGCTTGTTAACCAAGCCTACGAAACTTACACCTTTTCACCCTGTGTCTTAAACAAAACTAACTGAACACATATAATAATTTAAGATATGAAATTAGTTTTATTCTATCATCCGCTTCTTATCATTATTTTATAACAAAAAGATATTTTTCTTAAATATATGAAAAATTCATGAGAAAAAATGCCTTCAAGGGATGCCTTTTAAATAAGAGCACATCCCCTGTCACAGTGAAATCCATGTTTATTTAATCAGCCGAGTCTGGTACCCACCGCAATGGAATAGCCTCTTAAGAACGCATCCGCTGTCATTCGTTTTTTACCCTCCAGCTGTAGCTCCTTAATTACAAGAAGCCCTTCTCCGGTCTTGATGACAAAGGATTCTTTTCTTACCTCAGCCACTTCACCAGGAAGTGCTGATGCATTCCCATCATTAGTAATATTATCGGCTTCAACCTCTGCCTGCCAAAGCTTCAGAGTTTTACCTTCTAAGAATGTATATGCGCTTGGCCAAGGATTTAAACCTCGGATCCGTCGTTCCAGCTTAACAGCCGGTTCGGTAAAGTTAAGCTTACCCATGTTCTTATCAATCACCCTTACATAGGTTGCTTTCTCATTATCCTGTGGTATTCTCGTTGCGGTACCGTTTTCTATTTTAAGCAAAGCTTCAATTAATAACTTGGAACCCAATGCTGCCATTTTATCAAAGAGACTTCCTCCGGTTTCCTTAGAATCGATTGGAAGCTTGGCCTGCAGAATAATATCGCCGGTATCTATTCCGATATCCATATACATAATAGTGATACCTGTCTCTGCTTCCCCATCGATGATCGAATACTGGATTGGTGCTGCGCCACGATATTTCGGAAGCAGGGATGCATGCACGTTGATGCAGCCGCGAGGCGGAATGTCCAGTAATGCTTTGGGCAATATCTGTCCAAAGGCAGCAATGACGATTACCTCCGGCTGTAACTCCTTCACGGTCTCCAGAAATTCCGGTTCCTTCACTTTTACCGGCTGGTATACCGTAATTCCATGCTCCAGAGCGAGTTCCTTTACAGGGGAAAAGCTGACTTCCTGCACTCTTCCCTTCTGCTTATCCGGCTGAGTTACAACACCAATTATCTCATGGCTTGTATCGATTAATTCAGCTAATATGGTTGCCGCAAAATCCGGCGTTCCCATGAATAATACCTTCATGAACAACAGTCCTTTCGTATTGTTATTGTACCTCTTCCGTCGTAAAGGTACTGCGGAGCTCACCGATTGCCAAATCCTTATAAAGGACACCATTCAAATGGTCAATTTCATGGCATAGGGCTCTTGCCTTTAATTCCGTTCCTTCCACAATGATTTCTTCCATTTTCTCGTTGAAGGCTTTTACTTTAACATAATTCGGTCTGCTAACCGTTCCTACCTTGCCGGGTATACTTAGGCAGCCCTCGTCACCGGTCTGCTCCCCATCGGTTGCTACAATCACCGGGTTAATCAATATGATAGGATCATCTCCTTCTTCGGTTACGTCAATGACTACCAAACGTCTTAATATGCCAACCTGAGGAGCAGCGAGTCCTACTCCACCTGCTTCATACATGGTATCTTGCATGTCATGGATCAGGGTCAACAGTTTCCTGTCAACTTCTTTGATTTCCTTGCTAACCTTATAAAGAACCGGATCTCCGACTTCTCTGATATTTCTGATTGCCATTACTATCATTCCTCTCTGTTTTTAATCGTATTGTACAGTTTCGTATTTTTCATGCTTGTAAGTAAAATTTATATTCAATAAGTAACTGAATTCTGAAAAGAATTAATATATCATACCATAAGGCTGCTGAAAATATCAACAAAATAACATAAAAGAGTATGAATACCCGATGAATAAAATATATTTTTTCTGTAAAACCGCAGACGATGTAACATAATTCGGCATAGTTTCCTTATTAATAAGCGCTCATCGGATTAAAATCAAACTGTAGATTACAGCCTGCAAAATGCTCGGAGTAATTAAAGTACCCCTCAAGATAATCCTTCATTTCTATCAGTTTCTCATATTCAAAGTGCTTGATGTAAATAACCTGTCGGTAGTTATCATTCGCTTTTGATATTCCTGCAGGTGCCGGACCGATGATATCTGCCTTACCCATTTGCTGTGACAGATACAGCTTCATCGCTTCTCCCATATGTGACGCTGCCCTGACCGCCTGCTCTTCGTCCTTCGAGGTTATCAGCAGAAGGAGGATGTTCGAAGCCGGCGGGTACTTCATCAGCCTTCGATAAAGTATCTCTTGTTCAAAAAATGCTTCATAATTACCCTCTGCTGCCGTAAGGATGCTGTAATGCTCCGGATGATAGGTCTGTATTACAACCTCTCCGGGAAGCACATCCCTTCCTGCTCTTCCGGCAGCCTGACACAGGAGCTGGAAGGTTCTTTCACTGGCTCTGAAATCCCCGGTATACAGGGATAAGTCGGCTGCGATAATCCCTACTAGCGTGACCTTCGGAAAATCATGACCCTTCACTATCATCTGTGTTCCAACCAGAATATCAGCCTTATGTTGGGCAAATGCCGATAATACTGCTTCATGACCTCCCTTATTCTTCGTGGTATCTGCATCCATCCGTAGTACTCTCGCACCGGGGAATTCCTTCTTCACAAGCTCCTCTACCTTCTGGGTTCCGGTTCCGAAGGCTGCAATGTATTTTGAACCACACTGAGGACAATTTGCAGGCATCTTATCCTCATATCCGCAATAATGACAGACCAATTTTCCATTGTTATGAGAGGTCAGTGAGACGTCACAATGAGGGCATTTCATGACATATCCACAGCTTCTGCAGGATACAAAGCCTGCATATCCGCGCCGATTTAGGAACAGCATAATCTGCTCCTTCCTGTTCAGCCGATCTATGATTAATTCCTTCAGCTTTTCACTGAAGATGGATTTATTCTTCTTTTTTAATTCTTCCCGCAAATCGGTGATCCAGACGACGGGAGGTTCTGCTTCCTTTGCGCGCTTCGTCAGGGTATACAGCGTGATTTCCCCTCTTTTGGCCTTCAGATAGGTTTCCAGTGAGGGGGTTGCCGATCCCAGTATGACAGAGGCATCCGTGAGCTGAGCCCGTTTCATTGCCACATCTACTGCGTGGTATTTGGGTACTGTTTCACTCTTATAGCTGTATTCATGCTCTTCATCCACGATGATGAGTCCCAGCTTCTGAAACGGTGTAAACAATGCGGATCGCGGCCCGATGATGATATCGATCCCACCGTTTCTGGCTCTCTGGCTCTGATCGTAACGTTCACCCTGCGACATCTTCGAATTCATGATGCTGATTCGCTCGCCAAACCGCTGATAGAACCGCAGCACGGTCTGATAAGTAAGGGCTATTTCCGGGATCAGCATGATAACCTGCTTCCCTGCGGCTATAACGGAGGCGATGATTTCCATATAAACCTCTGTCTTGCCGCTTCCGGTAATACCATGGATCAGATAGGAAGAGCGTCTTCCAAGGCTGTAATCCCTGCAGAAATCCTCTACGATGGAGCTCTGCTCCTTGTTCAGCTCAACCCTCTGGTATTGTCCAGCCTTATTCTTAATCGGATTACGGTAAATCTGCTCGGCGGTTGTCTTCGTTATTCCCTGACTCTCCAGAACCTGCAGTGTGGTTCTTGGAATGTTGAGCTTATTAACAGCTATGTCATAGTCCAGGGTCTTCTCTCGCAGCAAGGCCTCTAAGAGACGCAGCTTCGCCTTATTATTCTTTCTCTGATATTCAAAATACAGTTGATTTGCCTGTTCTTCCCCAACTGCCAGCTGAATACTTTTTTGTTCCTTTATTTTTACTGCCTTTCTTACCGGAATAACGGTCTTTAGTGAATCATTCATCGTTCCGCCAAAGGTTTCCTTCATCCAGTAGGCCAGATAAATCAGATGACTTTCTATGACCGGTGCGCCTTCCACTACCTGGGAGATTGGTTTAATCATTTCTTCGCTGATCTTCGGTTCGCCTGACAAACCCACAATGTACCCATTGATTTTCCGATTACCCCTTCCGAAGGGCACCACCACCAAGGCTCCGATCACAGCCTGCAAAACATACTCCTCGGGAATGGCATATTGGTATGTCTTGTCAAGGTTTTCATGGGATATATCGATGATGATATCTGCATATATCGGATAAGACATAACGGCCTCCTTTGTAAGTATATTCACTCATTGGTTGTCAAAATGTTCGTGCTACTAAATAATGCTTATCCCCAGCAAATACCAACTTCTATCTGCCCGCCAGTATATCGGCGATCAATTCTCTCTCGTCCATATGGTATTTTACACCATTGATTTCCTGATAATCCTCATGACCTTTTCCGGCGAGAACAATGACGTCACCTTCAATGGCGTTATCCATACAATATTTAATGGCTTCCTTACGGTCAATAATCTCTACGTAATTACCGGGTCCCCGCTTCACTCCTTCAATGATATCATTGATGATATCCCGGGGTTCTTCCTTCCTCGGATTATCTGAAGTCACGACGGTCAGATCAGCGAGTCTGGATGACACTTCACCCATCTCAAACCTTCTGCTTCTGGAGCGGTTTCCTCCGCAGCCAAACATACATACCAGACGTTTCGGGTGATACTCTCTTAACGTAGAAAGAAGGCTTTCCAGACTCATGGCATTATGTGCATAGTCAATCATCAAAGTATAGTGATCCGAAACCGGAACCAGTTCAACACGACCCCTTACGTTCACGCGGTTAAGGGCTTTCGTGATTTCCTCCTCACTTACTCCAAAATGTCTGCAAAGCGCAATGGCACAAAGAGAATTATATATGTTAAATTTGCCTGGAACATTCATCTTAACGTCCATATTCATCAGGCCTTCTACCTTGTAAGCAATACCAAGATAACCGGGCCTTTCAACAAGCTGGATGCCGGTTGCTCTTACGTCCGCTTTCTCTGAGAAACCGAAGGTCTCAATTTCACAGGTATGCCCTTGAAGAATCTCCTCCGCATGGGAATCATCGATATTAATTAACCCAAGCTTACATTGTCTGAACAGCTTGCTCTTACAACGGAGATAATCCTCAAAATCCTTATGCTCCGCTTCACTGATATGATCCGGCTCCAGATTTGTGAAGATACCATAATCAAAAGTAAAGCCCGCCATACGATGCAGCATCAGCCCTTGGGAGGAAGCTTCCATAACAACACATTCACAGCCCGCCTCCACCATTTCAGCAAAATATTTCTGAACCATATAGGATTCCGGTGTTGTATTGTTGGAAGGGATTACTTTATCCCCAATGATCGTCTCAATCGTACCGATTAGTCCAACCTTCTTCCCTGTATTTTCAAGAATTGACTTAATCATATAGGTTGTTGTCGTCTTGCCTTTGGTTCCGGTTATTCCGATTGTTGTGAGCTTCTTAGCCGGATGGCCGAAATAAGCTGCCGACATATAAGCCAAAGCAAGTCTCGTATCACTTACTTTTATTACCGTAGCGCCTTCGGGCAGCTCTACATCTTTTTCAACTACGATTGCTGCAGCACCCTTTGCAACCACGTCATTTATAAAATCATGTCCGTCCTTGACTGCACCTGCGATGCAGACAAAGACAGAGTCCTTAACCACGTTTCTTGAATCATTCACCAGCTCCGTTACCGGTAAATGCGCTTCTCCTTGTAAACAAGTATATTCTAAATGTTCCAGCAGGCTATCTAAATACATTGGTCTGGTCACCCTCCTTATGATAAAAAACAAGTTATGAAAATTTGCCCTTATGCCGTAATATATGTAAAGGCACTCCGTTTCACATATATAATTATAGGCAAATAATAATTTTTGTAAAGAAAAAGATAGGATACGAAAACATGAGCCCGCATCCTGCACAGTAGGGAAAGTATTATATCATATGACATATATCCCCTTTAAGCTAAATACTTAATTAAGAAATAAGGCTTTTCGCTGTTCCTCCAAGATCTATAAAGATCAGGTCAGGCAGCAGCTATTCCATGATCAAAGTATGTTAGGTTCGGTAACTTCTATTCCAATCTAAACATATGCCAAATCCGGCAGCTACTATACCAAGTCAATATATTTCAAGACAGTAAGCATCTATTCCAAAATCAGCATATGCCAGGTCAGATAACTTCAATTCTAAGTTCAACATATATTAGGTCCAGCAGCTTCTATTCTGAAATTAACATATGCCTGGTACAGCAGCCTCTATTCCAAGTTCAACATATGTCAAATCCGGCAGCTTCTCTCTGATTATTTCTGCTGCCGGATTATACCAGCTGATGCATTTATTCAGAATGATTGCATCTGAGGTTATTACATTTTCCGACTTCTCCAGAATTACATCTGGGCTATTTACCAACTCCACTGTAGTCTCATAAGGATAATCTGATAACAGCTCCAATATCTTCTGCTTCAGCCTTCCTGTATTCGAAACCGGAGCATCCAGATAGAATAGCGCTTCTTCCACCTTCAGCTCCTTCAGCTTATCACCCAGGAGTTGAATAGCCTCCTCCGTCTTATCTATCAAACGATAGGTTCCGCGTAATCCTGCGAGATCACGGATTGTTTTATCCATACAATGGATGAGGGTGCCCTGGGAGAGCGCTACCTCCAAGGTAATGATGATATTTAAGCCATCAATTTTTACCTGTTTTCCGATGGAATCCATCGAAAGCTGTTTTAAGCTACGCATTTTCAGAATATTGCTTTCCGCTGTCGCACGGACAACGGCCAGTCTTTGCCGTTCGGACAATAGATAATGATTCCCTACAAAGGTGGAAGCATTCTTAATTGGATAGCCCTGCTCAAGCAGATATAAAATATCCCTCTGCGCTTTTTGCAGAAGCTTCTGGCTGTCAGTATTAAATTCTTTTTCGTCGGCTGGTACAAAGCCTCTTCTGCTGTCAGTCATGGAATACACCTTTTCATAAATCATTTTTTTGTTTTACTATATCCGTTTTGTTTATCCATTTTGTTTTATCAGTTTTGTATTATCAGTTTTGTTTTATCAGTTTTGTTTTATCAGTTTTGTTTTACCCGTTTTGTTTTACCCGTTTTGTTTTATTTGTTTTGTTTTATTATAACACCATCTTACCCGATGTACACCTTGAGAGCATTGAATTTCGTATCATAGTGATTTTTTGTGATTTTATGATATTTTATAAATTTGCTTATTTACATTTTGTTACAATATATGTATAATTATTGTAATGACGAACCTGTAGCTCAGGTTTATCATACTTATTCTATATATTCCCCAATAACTTTTAAAAGAAAAGCTGTAGATATATAACTAAGGTAGTTATATATCCGCAGCTTTTTCCTGTTAATCCAGTATCTTGATCATAGAAGAGGCTGGAAAGAAAGCATTCCAAAGTAGAGACCATCTAAAGGAATGTGCGAAAACAAACAGAAGTCATAATCCTATCCAGCATTCCCTTTCAGATAAAGCTATTTATACCAACTACAACCCTAAATATACCCAACAGATTATGGCCATTTTCAGGACATTTAGTATTATTTATAGCATTTCCTATATTCAGATACCCCCATTCTCCTGCCATCCGTCCAGATCGTTATCGCACCGCTTTCATAGGTAATCATGGTATCACTCTCAATATTATCAAGTCTGTCCAGTAATTCTTCATGGGGATGACCGTAGCTGTTATCCATACCACAGGATATGATGGAAAATTCAGGCTGAATAAGCTTCAGAAATTCCAGAGAAGTGGAGTACTTAGACCCATGGTGCGCCACTTTCAGGACGTCATAATCCACAGCTGGGCTGAAATTCGATATTAGCTGATTATCATACTCTTTCCAGAGCTTCGGATCTTGCAGAAGGTCCGTTATCCTTTCTTCACCATCCTGCTGCAGATCACCGGTCAGAAGCATATCAAAATTACCATAGCTGATACTAAGTACAGCAGAATAAGCATTACTGGTGGCTGCTTCGTAACTTGATGAAGGATGAAGACAAAATATATGTATATCACCATCCAGTAACTCATCTCCTGTTTTGATATAACTGACTTTAATATTCTTTTCCTTCGCTAACGCCTCCAGTGTAAGATACGCCTCATCCTTATTTGCGATATCCGGTAAGATAAGGTTTTTGATAACCATCTTCCCATCTTCCATTATTTCAGTTAACCCACTGATATGATCACTGTCCGAATGTGTCATGATGACATAATCCAGCTTATCTGTACCCTTTGATAGCAGAAAAGGCTTTATGCGGTATCTGCCAACATTCATAACATCAGTGCTGCCCCCATCGATCAGATAAGTTGTATTACTCTTGCTTTCCATATAGATACAATCACCCTGCCCCACATCCAAGAACGTGACCTCCAGGTCGGTATTTGCCTGAGGATATGCAAGAATAATCAGTGCTGCCAACGGGATCAGTATGCTTATCTTCTTATTATAATGCCTTACCGTCAGGACAAATAACGCAGTTAAAAGAACATACAACAGCTCCCTTAACATGTCCGGTTTACCAACGGTAATCAGATTCCAAGGAAGGTTGCTTCCTATCTGACAGACCCATTCGTAGAATCGCAGTATATAATTTGCTCCCCCTATTAGGAAAATACCCAAAGGAAGATAGATTGCTCCGGCAATTCCCGCAAAGATTGAGGTTAAGGTTAAAAGAGTAACAAAAGGAAGAATGATCAGATTAGTTAGAATGCCGTAAGTCGGGAATTGGTAAAAGAAAAAAAGAACAAAGGGTGTTGTTGTAATCTGGGCACTGGTGCTGATCAGTAGGCTGTCTATAATAGAGTTTTTGGTTTGGAATAATTGCTTCAGGCAGGGAAATATAACAGCAATACCCAATACCGCACCATAGGAAAGAAGAAAGCCCGCACTGAAAATCTGAAGTGGATTTTGAAGAAAGATTAGAAAAGCACTGAGTGCCATTGAAGAAAGCATATCATAGGTTTTCCCGAATAAGGAGGAAAGGAGAAATACGACCATCATCATGACTGCTCTGTTGGTGGATACACTAAAGTTGGTAAGAACACCATAACTGTAGATAAAAAAGATAGCTAAGAAGGTTGCAGGAAGAATCGGAACCTTACATCGTCGCAGCAGTCCGAATACAAACATCCCAATCAGTGATACGTGCAATCCGGAGATGGCGAGCAAATGAGATATTCCATTTTCCTGATAGAGCTGTTTGATTTCATCATTAAGCAAATACTTTTCACCAAGAAGCATCGCAATCAACGCTCCTGCTTCCTTGTCGGAGAGGATGGCAGCATACGTCGTAATCAGCTTATTCTTAATCTTTCCTAAGATCAAATGATATCTTGAATAGCCGGAATCCGTGACTGTGATGCTTTTAGCTTCCATCTTAAAATCTATATTTTCAATCTGATAATAAAGTTGCTCATTGAATTGGCCTGGATTGGAGGCCTTAGAGAATTTCTGAAGAGTTCCACTGACAGTTATCTGATTACCTACAAGATAATTCTGATCATCAGAACAAAAGACAATGACATTTTCACAACGATAGGGATCTTCCCCCGAAAGAATAATTAAATTATTATGTACATATATAGCTCTTCCCCATTGCTTTTCAACAACCATGGTTACCTGCCCGGTTAATTGACAGGTTATCTCCTGCTCAAAAGCCTGGTACAATTCCGGCTTTTTCATCTGGCTGCCCATGCTGCAATAACCAAGCAGAAGCAGAAAAGGCAAGCTCCATAAAAAGGTATCACAATGGCATATCCATCGGTTTTTGATACGATACATCAATAGATAGATTACAAGCAGCAGGATTCCTATCCATACAGCGGCAATCCATACAGAACTTCTTAGCCAAGCCAGATACATGCCAGCCAAATAGGCCGCAAGTACCCAGACCAGCGGACGCTTAATCACATCCACATCCCCCTTTCATTCATGTGAATAATTAAAGTAAACTCCATGCCATATAAATATTAATAAACGATAATTTACCGGGCAGGAAGTCCAGTTATCGCACAGAGGATGTGCGCAACGAAACAAAGTGCACATCTCCATTATGAAACTATGAACCGTTTATTCATAAAACATAAATACCGCTTACCTTACTCTGTCTCCTTTATCAGGTCAAGATTTCGTTCAAATAAGGTATTAAACTCGATATCCTCTCCAATGGTTTTAACTACCTTACTGTTAATCGTAAACTGAACCTTATTGATATCGGGCAGTTCCACAAGAGTATTCACAACCGAATAAATCGTAACTTTTTGATCTACATCAGGAAGTTTATCAAGGAATTTCTCATTAAAATCAACGGTACAGACTCCATCATTCTTTGATATATTAAGCATGACAGTTCCCTCTGGAATCGTATTATACAGTCCCAGCTTCGTCGGTCCGTTGATCAGCTGCTCGACTGCCAGCTCCTCCAGGGAAGTGGTTCCGGTATAATTAATGTACGTATCATATTCAATTAGACGATTTCCTGTTTTATTTGCATAGTAAAGTTTGATCTTATAATTGGTATTGGATTCGATGCTATCTATAAAATCCTCCGCTTTCATCGTTCCAACAACATCACCATTGGATATTAACGAAGTTCCATTCACATTAATCTGTATATATTCCACACCTTTAATCTGACACAGGGTCTTCACGATGGCAGCACGGCATAATACTTCCGTATATCCTGTCATATCATTATAAGTGGAATCAAAGTCTATCGTCAGGGTTTTATCTGTGATCGGAGATGGCGTAGATACGATTTTATCCGGTAATGCACTCTTATACATGAGGTTTTTCGGAGTAGTCTTAAGCATATATAGAAGCTCCTTTACCTGCTCCTCCGGCTCCGTATTGATTAATTCGTATTTTTCGCTTACCAATCCTGAAGTTTTTGTATCGATATAATATACATTAACCACCGTTTTGTCATTGGCATTATTATTCCTGCCGCTGCAAGCCCCTAAAAATAAAGCTATCATAAATATCAGGATGATTAACAGATGTTTCTTCATGGTTACCTCAATTCAGCCAATATCTGGCAAATGATAATACAATGGATCACAGTCACGAAGCATCGCTGTCCGAGTGCTGATAAATTCCTATACAGACGGATTATACGATATAGTTCAGAGGAATTCTGACATTGAAGGTGGTTCCTTCGCCCTCTTTACTATATACCTTAATCGCACCGCGGTGCATCTGGATAACATTCTTTGTAATGGCTAAACCAAGTCCTGTTCCGCCGGTCTCCCTTGATCTTGCTTTATCCACCCGGAAAAATCGTTCAAAAATAGAATCCTGGGCAGCTTCAGGAATACCGATACCGGAATCTGACACCTTAATAAAGAAATACTTATGATCGGCATTCAGTGATACTCTTACCCATCCATCCTCTACATTATATTTAATTGCATTTTCAATCAGGTTGGAGATGGCAAGGGAAAGCTTAACTTCATCTACTTCAGCAATGACCGGCCGGAAGCTTTCATAAATCATTTCAATATTCTGCCTTTTAGCGATTGGTCTGAGACGTTTTAAAATCTGCTCCAGTAAATCATTGATATTGATTGTAGCGATATTCATATCTCCTGCTGTCTTGTCTAATTTCACAAGGGAAAGAAGATCGTTGATAATTTTATTCTCGCGCTCGATTTCATCTGTAATATCCACCAGGAACTCACGATATAGCTCAACCGGTGCCTCCTCCTGCATCAAAAGGGAATCAGCAAGCACCTTGATGGAAGTTATCGGAGTCTTCAGCTCATGGGATACATTCGAAACAAATTCCTGTCTTGAGCTCTCCAGCTTCTGCATCCGGCTGATCATATGATTAAAGGAATCCGATATTTTCTCTATTTCATTATAGCCTTTGATGGATACCCCTTCCTCCATATAGCCATCCGTGATACGATCAATGGAATTTACTACATTTGTCAAGGGCTTTGTCAGGATACCGGAGAAATAGATAGCAAATACGACAATCAGAACAGCTAAAGTGATAGCAAATAAGTATACCCTTTGCTCCATGCTGTCACGGATACTCTGGATATCCTTTGTAGAAAAGCTCATAATAATAACACCCATAATCTCTTTTGTATCATTATCATTATGAGTGATAGGATAGACCATTCTTAAAAAATGAGTAATCCTGTCATGGACAGGATTATTATTCACACCATTCAGACATTGGACTACTTCGGGAGAAACCTGATATTTTCCCTCATCCAGGGAATCAGTATCCTTTACGATGTTTAAATTACTATTGACAATAATAATCCGCCCATCATAAATTTCTGCAAGTCTTGTTACCTCGGTATCAAGCTTAAGCTCCGGGTCCTCACCTGTTGTCAGATATACCGTCTGATCTATCTTATTGGACAATCTGTTACCTTCCGTCTGCATTTTCTCAGTCAGGTTTTTGATTGCCTTATCCTCATAAGTGTTCACCAATACATAGGTAAAAAAGGACAGAGGTACTACTCCTAATAGAATAAATACCAGAAGAAGATACATTCTCATGCTGTTTAAAAATCTTAATTTATTCTTGATTTTGGAAAAAATATCCTACACCCCATTTTGTATGTATATATTTCGGTTCACTTGGATTGCTCTCAATCTTCTCACGAAGTCTTCGGATGTGTACATCCACGGTTCTTACATCGCCCGGATAGTCATACCCCCAGACAATATTCAGTAGATTCTCACGGCTGTATACTTTGTTCGGGTTGAAAACCAACAGCTCAAGAAGATCAAATTCCTTTGCTGTCAGATTAACCTCTTTGCTGGTAATATATACTCTTCTGTTCTCACAGTCAATCTTCATTTCTCCAAAGGTCACCGTCTTGGAATCCGAATTACTGGAGGCTGTGGATTTATTGCTGCGGCGCATGATTGCTTTAATTCTGGCCTTCACTTCAAGAATGTTAAAGGGTTTTGTGATGTAATCGTCAGCACCATACTCCAGACCTAATATCTTGTCCATATCATCCCCTTTTGCAGTCAGCATGATGATCGGCATTGATGAAAATTCCCTGATTTGCTGGCATACCTCAAAGCCGGTGAGCTTTGGAAGCATAACATCCAGTAAAACTACATCATATTCTTTCTTTTTCGCTGCTTCAAGAGCTTCCTCACCGTCATAGGCACAATCTACCTCCATACCGTCCTGCTCTAAACTGAAGCGGATTCCTTTCACGATTAATTTTTCATCATCAACCACAAGAACTTTCTTCGCCATAATAATTACCATGCCTTTCTTCAAATTCTGCAAACTTTGTGCCGTTGTGCGGCAAAAATATCAATTCCATTCGCATTGTATCTTGAACATAGGAAGCATGAATGCTTCCTATGTTATTAAACATTATTCCATTTGAGCAACTAAGTCAAACCATCTATTAATACTATATAGCATATCATAGTTAATTTGCAACTATCATATAAGAAATTTGACTAAATAATCCCTCTTTAATTCCGGGAATATTCATCAATTCTTCAATTGCATTAAATTTACCATTCTTCTCACGGTAAGCAATGATGCTTGTTGCTTTTACTTCTCCGATACCGGATATGCTCATCAGCTCTTCCTTATCAGCGGTATTGATATTAATTAAAGCGGATTCTTCGCCGCCCTCCGTGTTGGTGCTGGCTGTATCTTTCTGTTCACCGGCAATATAATCCGCTGTGGACAGCTCCTTCAGTTCTTCTTGATTCGGAATATAAATTCGCTGACCGTCAGTAACCAGTTGTGCCTGATTAATGTAATCTCCCGCTGCTCCCTTAGTTAATCCTCCTGCAAGCTTTATCAGATCGACAATCCTTGCCTCTTCTTTTGCGGGATAGACACCTGGGTTTATCACCGCTCCGCAGATATGAACAAAAATGTAATTCTTCTGAGTATCCATAGAGAGGCTGTCTGCAGTTGTTCCGGATGAAGCAGACTCAAGCACATCCTTCTGTTTATCGGTTGCAGATGTACCTGTGGTTGTAGAATCGGGAGTTGAAAGATCGGAGGATGTCGTTGTAGCTGGCATCTTCTCCTCTGATTGATTTATACCGCTCGTCCCTGAAGAAACCAGAACTGCAGAATCTTTGCTGTTGTATGCACAGCTGTAACAAAAGCCGGAGATTATGATAAAAGCACTGGTTAGTCCTATAATGATTACTTTCTTTCTCATTATCATCTTCCTTTTCTAAATTGGAAGACTTAAAAAGTACCCTCTATACTTTTTGATAAGACATTTTTATATTACATAATTTGCCCATCTTTTACAATAGGTATTATAGCTAGAATTTTAAAAGAATTATTAACAATTTTCGCGTTTCCACTTAAAAACAATAATGCCCCCAATAATCAGAGCCAACCCTATCAGCTTCTTCCAATCAAAGGGAACTTTCTCTGCTCCGCAAAGACCGAATAACTCAATCAGATATGCTACCATCAACTGAGCGATGATAATGAACATATTAGCCACAGCCGGTCCCAGGTTATCCACGCTTTTTATTACGGTATAGGTAATGAAGGCTCCCAGAACGCCACCCAAAAGCATGTATTTTTCATCGATTTTTAATAGCGACGTAAAATTACCCTGTCTGCCGGTAACGAACCAAGCCCCAAGGCAGACGAGCAAAGCAGTAAATTGGACAAAGCTGGCTGACACCCAAATACCGGTCTGCTTCGTAACACCCGTGTTCAGAACTCCTTGCGTACTCATCATTGCTCCCGACAAAATTGCAATCAGGATAGCCCACATAGTTATCACCAAACCTTTCATACAAGATGAATTGGTAAGTCAATTCACTTGTCATTTTAGAAATAAAATTACCATCTTAACATTTCCAAGTATGATTTTAACTATTCAGTATCTATTTAAAAAGTATATTACTTCATGGATATATGTTGGTTCTTATTGTTGCTAATTTATTCAGAGAAAAATGATAGGTTTTGCAGAAGCTAAAGGAGTATAAGTAAGGACTCAAATCCAGCGTTATTGTAATTCTGGTTTGAGTCCGTTCTTTCTTACTTTATTGCTACGCCTAAAGCTCTGACAAGCATTGATCAAGAATAGCAACCATCTGATCAATGTGCTTCTTCTCTACAATTAACGGAGGTACAAAACGAACGACATTAGCTCCGGCGGATATAATGACAAGTCCTGAAGCCATTGCCTTAGGAATCAGGTCCTTCACCGGCATTTTTAATTCCAGACCCTGCATCAAGCCCATTCCACGGCGTTCTACTATACAATCATGCTTTTTTACAAGTACATCTAACTTATCTGCCAGATATGGTGCAACCTCTTTCACATGCTCCAGAAGCTTCTCGCTTTCAAATAAATCAAATACCTTACTGACAGCTGCTGTTGCAAAGGGATTTCCACCATAGGTGGTTCCATGGTCACCGGGTTCAAAGGCGTCAGCAACTTTCCTGATTGCTCCGAAGGCACCAACCGGTACTCCGCAGCCAAGTGCTTTTGCACTGGTTATGATATCCGGTTTTACTCCGAACTGCTCATATGCAAACATGCTTCCGGTACGTCCCATTCCGCATTGAATCTCATCAAAGATTAACAGGATATCCTTCTCATCACACAGCTTACGAACACCCTGGATAAATTCCTTAGTTGCAGGGTAAATTCCGCCTTCCCCCTGTACCGGCTCCATGATGATGGCACAGGTATTCTCCTGAATTAATTCTTTTACACTATCCAGATTATTATATTCCGCAAATACAACACCGCCAATTAAGGGTTCAAAAGCTTCACGGTACTTCTTGGTACCGGTTATACTTAACGCTCCCATACTTCTTCCATGGAAGGAGTGATTCATGGAGATGATCTGGCTGTTGGAAATTCCATGCTTCTTATAATAATATTTTCTCGCCAGCTTCACCGCACCTTCAATTGCTTCCGTACCGCTGCTGGTGAAAAATACGCTATCCATACCGGAAGCCTGATTAAATTTCTTAGCAGCTTCCACTAATGGAACAGTATAATACAAATTAGAGGTATGAAGTATTTTATCAATCTGTGCTTTCAGCGCATCATTATATGCTTTGTTGTTATATCCCAAGGCAAATACGGCAATACCTGCTGCAAAGTCAAGGTATTGTTTTCCTTTGATATCATATAGGTACATTCCATCACCGTGATCGAAAACAATCTGATAACGGCTGTAGGTATGCATTAAATTCTTATCTGCTTCTTCTATATACTGATTCATATTATATCAGTGCCCGGCTTCGGACACTAACCTCCCTCCTGAGATCATATTAGTTAACTTTTCAACGAATCTTATTAACTATATTGTACACTTTATTCCAGTCATACTTTCAAGTAATACTGTATGCACTTTAATATGCATTTCTATGTCCGGATAAAGCAGTTCAAGCTAATGAATCTATGCTGTTTCATTCTCAAAAATACTTGCTTTATCAATGATAGCTGTTCCGATACCTTTATTCGTAAAGAATTCCAGTAATAAGCAGTGTTCTATTCTTCCATCCAGGATATGCACTCTGGATACACCATTTCTGACAGCATCTATACAGTTCTTTAACTTCGGAAGCATACCGCCTCCGATGTAGCCGCTATCTAAAAGTTCATCTGCTTTATCAAGTGTTAATACTGATATCAAGCTGTTCTTATCCTTCGGATCAGCATAAACACCCTCGATATCCGTTAAGAATACCAGCTTCTCGGCACCGATTGCTGTTGCAACAGCACATGCGGCATCATCTGCATTAATGTTAAAATTCTGGTATTCATCGTCTATACCAATGGGCGCAATCACCGGTACAAAATTATTTTCAATCAGGGTATTAATCAGGGTGGTGTTAACTTCCTTGATGTTACCGACAAAGCCGATATCCTGGCCGTTCACGGTTCTCTTATTCACCTTTAAGGTGCTGCCGTCCTTACCACTGATGCCAACTGCCTTTACACCCAGCTTCTCTACCATCTGTACAAGATTTTTGTTTACCTTTCCAAGTACCATTTCGGCAACCTCCATGGTCGGGCCATCGGTGACACGAAGGCCTTCCACGAATCTGGACTCATGACCCATTAAACTGAGCCACTTTGTAATCTCCTTGCCGCCGCCGTGTACGATGATTGGCTGCATGCCAACCAGCTTCAGCAGTGCAACATCCTTGATTACATTCTGCTGCAGGTTTTCATCCAGCATGGCGCTTCCGCCGTATTTTACTACTACCTTCTTATTATTGAATTTCTGTATGTAAGGCAGTGCTTCAATCAGCGTCTGTGCCTTGAATAATATTTGTTCCATCTGTTCCATTGTGAATTCCTTTCTGGATTGTTAGCTATTAACAAAGATTTAGGTTGTGGAGTTTTATGATCTGTAGTCAGCGTTGATTTTTACGTAATCATAGGTTAGGTCGCAGCCCCATGCGGTTGCGGTAGCATTGCCGGTTTTTAAGTCTGCTGTTGCTTTCACTTCTTTAGCAGAAAGGATCTTGGTTGCAAATTCTTCGGAGTAGTCTGTTGCCATACCGTTTTCTACCAGCTTCAGCTTGCCGTCTGCACTTTCGATGTAGAGGTCAACTTTATCCGGATCAAAGTTTACTCCGGAATAACCCATGGCACATAAGATACGTCCCCAGTTTGCATCGTTACCGAAGACGGCTGATTTTACTAGGTTGGAGGTTATGATGGATTTACTGAGGATCACTGCTTCCTCCTCTGAATTAGCTCCAACTACCTGAGTTTCAAAGAGCTTGGTAGCTCCTTCACCGTCTGCTGCCATTTTCTTGGCAAGATCTGTTGTTACATAATTTAATGCGGCGCAGAAATTTGCATAAGCTTCGTTCTTCTCAGTGATCATCTTATTACCAGCCAGGCCATTTGCCAGTACTAATAAGGAATCATTCGTGGAGGTGTCACGGTCTACGGAAATCATGTTAAAGGATTTCTTTACATCTGCACTTAAGGCTTCCTGAAGAAGTTCCTTACTGATTGCCAGATCCGTCGTTACAACACCTAACATCGTTGCCATATTGGGATGGATCATACCGGAGCCCTTTGCCATACCGCCGACAGTTATCTCTTTACCGTCAATGACAAAGCTTACTGCACACTGCTTGGAATAAGTATCGGTAGTCATGATTGCTTCAGCAGCCAAGGTACCTGCTTCAATCTCCTCCTTTAATTCTGCTGCTAACAGTTTTACGCCTTCCTGAATAACATCGATTGGCATCTGCTTTCCGATGACACCTGTGGATGCTGTATAAACGGAATTTACCGAAATGTTCATAGCATCTGCCACTGCTTTTGCCATCAATTCGTTATTCAGATCACCTTCTGTACCGGTGCAGGCATTTGCCACACCGCTGTTTAGTACGACTGCCTGAACAAAGGGGCTTTCCTTCGTCACCTTGATATCCCATTTTACAGGAGCTGCTTTTACTACATTGGTGGTAAAGGTTCCTGCTTGTACTGCGGGGACTGTTGAATATATTAAAGCCATATCTTTTCTCTTCTTCTTAATTCCTGCATATACGCCTGCTGCCTTAAATCCCTGTGCTGCGGTTACTCCGCTATTCATTATTTTCATCTTAACCTCCATCTGTTCCAATCCGGAACTATATCTTAATCCTGAAGCAATTTCTCACCATGCTAAGGTTAGTTAAACACGCTTTTGTGTTTCGTTAAGCCAAGTTATATCAACTTAGTCTGCTTCTTTATATGTTATCTTCATTCATACTTACCGTATAAAAATTCAGATCAGTCCGTCTGGTCCAGCCAAGTCTGCTCCAGAGGCTGTTTCCTGAATCATTGAGTAGAGCAGATCAATGCCAGCTTCGTTATCTTCTCTGCTTTCATTGCTTCACAATTCATCCTTTTTTCAAGGGGTTCTACAAGATGAATTGGTAAGTCAATTAACTTATCATTTCTGAAAAATATTTATAATTATACATCCGAGTTAAATTTTATGCAATACCTAATTTCATTTTTTTATATCAATACCTTTTTGTAATAGAGCATCATAAATCTGTGCAATCGGAAATCCTACCACATTATAGTAATCACCGATGATTTCCTTAATAAAGATTCCGAACTTACCTTGGATGGCATAAGCTCCTGCCTTATCCATCGGCTCTCCGGTAGCAATATAATCCTTTATCTGCTCCAGCGATAAGGACTGCACAGCGACTTTGGTGCAAACCGCGAAGGAAATACGCTCTACCTCCTTGTCCTTGTCCCTGATGATGATGCTGACACCGGTATACACTTCATGGACATCGTCCGATAACATCTGAAGCATTCGAACCGCATCTGCCTCATTCTTCGGTTTTCCCAGCGCATGCTCCTTATAAAATACCATTGTGTCGGCTCCGATCACAATAACCTTCTGATATTCCTCAGCCAGAAGCTCCGGTCTGTGATAAACCGCATTTGTCTTAAGCCTTGCTACTGCCTGTACCATTTCGGAGGGTACTTTCTCCTCCACAATTTCCTCTACATTTGCTACCAGCACTTTATATTTTATCCCCATAGTCTCCATGATTTCCTTACGTCTTGGGGATTCTGATGCTAATATGATCTGATACATCAAACTCACGTCCTCTCTTTCATTATACCTTTTACATCCTTCATGATTTGGATGCCCAAAAGTATTCTGCAATGAAATTGCATACCCTATACATTAACTTAGCAAATACTTGAAACGTATTAGGTATCAACTTTGTTTGCAGAGTACATTTGACCTCAAACCAATTCATATCATTAATAGTAAATATTACTAATCTTATTTCATTATAATAAATCAGAAATATATGTAAAGACTTACGTCACATTTCGAAAAAATATCCTATTATAATAGGAAATAACCTATCCAGCAGTTACCTCAGGTAAAAGATTAATATGCTGTTATCTCAAAAAACCGAAGCCAGTAAATATAATAAAGAACTGACTATGTATTTTTATACTTTTATTCATTTTTGCTCTTGCATAATAATAAAATATGTTGTATATTTAATCACATGTAAAATTTGTTACAGAGAAAAGCAACAGGCTGGCAAAAGCCATATGAGTGGAACAAATAATAGAATTTTATTATAGGAGGTAATCTTATGAAAGAAAAAGTAATTCTTGCTTATTCCGGTGGTCTAGATACTACCGCTATCATCCCCTGGCTAAAGGAAAATTATGATTATGATGTTGTGTGCGTATGCATTGACGTAGGCCAAGGCAATGAGCTTGACGGCTTAGAGGAAAGAGCCAAGTTATCCGGCGCAACGAAATTATATATCGAAGATGTTGTTGAGGAATTTGTAAATGACTATGTAATGCCTTGCGTTAAGGCAAATGCTGTATATGAGAACAAGTATCTTCTTGGTACTTCCATGGCTAGACCGGTTATCGCAAAAAGACTTGTTGAAATTGCAAGAAAAGAAGGCGCTACCGCTATCTGCCACGGTGCTACCGGTAAAGGCAACGACCAGGTTCGTTTTGAATTAACTATCAAAGCTCTTGCACCTGACCTTAAGATTATCGCTCCCTGGAGAATCTGGACCATGTCCTCCCGTGAGGAAGAAATTGAATACTGCGCTAAGCATGGTATTCACTTACCCTTCTCCGCAGATAACAGCTATTCCCGTGACCGTAACCTCTGGCACATCAGCCACGAAGGTCTTGAGCTTGAATCCCCTTCCAATGCACCGAACTATGATCACCTGTTAGTCCTTGGTGTATCTCCACAGAAAGCTCCGGATGAGGGTGTTACCTTAAGCTTATCCTTTGAAAAAGGTATTCCTACTGCTTTAAACGGCAAGAAAATGTCCGTAACCGACATCATCAAGGAATTAAATGTAATCGGTGGTAAGCATGGCATCGGTATTGTAGATATCGTTGAGAACCGCGTGGTTGGAATGAAATCCCGTGGTGTATATGAGACTCCCGGCGGTACCATCCTGATGGAAGCACACATGCAGTTGGAGGAATTAATTCTTGACCGTGCAACCTTAACAGCAAAGAAGGAAGTTGGCAACCGTTTTGCTGATATCGTATATGAGGGAAAATGGTTTACTCCTTTAAGAGAAGCATACCAGGCATTTGTAGATGTAACTCAGCAATATGTAACTGGTGAAGTTAAGCTGAAGCTTTATAAGGGCAACATCATCAAGCAGGGAACAACTTCTCCTTATTCCTTATACAATGAAAGTATCGCTTCCTTTACTACCGGTGACCTTTACAATCATCATGATGCAGAAGGCTTCATTAACCTCTTTGGTTTGTCCTTAAAGGTTCGTGCAATGAAGATGGCATCCTTAGATAAAGAATAATTCCAAATATTTAGCCTTAAAAACCTCACTTGTGATATAACTATTCCAAGCTTAAGCCCGAATTGTCTTATCAAAGTGAGGTTTTTATTTTATGCTTCCAGTTTATCATGAGGTCAAAACAATTGACCAAACCTTTATTACAAAAATTTCTTCAGGAAGTCTTCCACTCTTTTCTCATACTCTTCCCGGTTCATACAATAGCTCTCCGCATGCTTTGCCTTGGCAACCAGATAAATTGCTTTATTTTTCTTCTTCGCGTCATACATCTTCTTTGACATGTAAGTTGGAACAAAATTGTCTCGCTTGCCGTGAATAAAAAGAACGGGTATATCAGTCTGACTGACCACATCAATCGGGGATACCTTCCGAAGCCAAAAGCCGGCCCTGAAGTAGATAAAATAATTAGCAATATGAATCAAAAAGCATGGCAGATGATAATACTGCTTCATTTGATGATATAGCAATGCTTTCATATCAGAATAGGAGCAGTCTGCTATGGTACATTTTACTCTGTTATCAATACCCAGGTGTAATAATACGGTTGCCGCTCCCATGGATTCTCCGTAAGTGATAATCTTATAGTCCTCTCCATAATGATTGCAGCACCAGTCAACCACATTGACCAGATCATATTTTTCATAAAAACCCATGGAAGTATGAGCTTTTCCGCTTAGTCCATGGTTTCTGTGATCATACATCAATACATGGAACCCCTGCTTCAGAAATATATCCGCATATTTAATGCAGCCATATCTTGCGCAGCCAAAGCCATGACACAAAATAGCAATCTTTTTATTCTCTTTCTTCTCATTCTCAATTAATTCACAGTAAAGTGTGTACCCATAATCGGACTTGATGCGGAAGTTTTGCTTAATCCTGTTGTTGTAGGTCTGCAAATCAAACTTTTTGCAGTTCACTTCTCTCTGAAATCCCTTTTCATACGGCAGCATCCGGGGTTTGATTACAAGATCGGAAAGGAACCATAATACTTCAAATACCCATAAAACTATAAACTTTATCATCAAAACACTTCCATCTTATTTATCTTAAAATAATCATTCCCAAATAGTTTATTTTAATGCGATGATGATTTGATGTTTCTCAGGTTTCATCCTTCTCCTTCGGTATAAAGCTATCGAAAATGAACAGTTCATAATACTTCCGGTTGTTTTCATATTCCTCCTGGCTTTGTATCGTCCAGGCAACGGTCTTAACCCTAAACAGCTTCCGGCAGATAGTAAAGGATAATCCGGTTTTATACACATGATGATATGCGATAAAATCAGGCTTTGCCAGAAAGTTCATTAGAAGATGCTTCAATAGAAAATATTGAAATTTATTGCCTGCGATCTTCTCCCTGATAAAATCCGTAGACAGCTGTCCACGGATAACCTTGGGATAATGCTTCTTATACCAGATCAAGCCGAAAGTATTAAATGATTCAACACAATATAAGCCCTGATATCTGTTTAAAATGTCAGAAACTCTGGTACACAGCTGATCTGCCTTCCACGGTATCTTAAGTTCAACGATAATCGGAACTTTGCCATTAACCGTATCAAGTACCTCTTGGAAGGTAGGTATCCTTTCCTCCGATCGGAACAATTTATATTTTCTTAATTCCTCATAAGTATGTTCTGATACCTTGATATCCGCTTTGCAGGCGCGTTTCAATTTATAATCATGCAAAACAACGGGAATAAGATCCTTCGTCAGCTGAACGTCAAGCTCAATACCATAACCATGTTCAACCGCCTGCTGGAATGCCCGAAGTGAGTTCTCCGGTGCCTCCGACCGGTTATCATGCAGCCCTCGGTGTGCATACAGCCAGCCATCCAGCTTCTTACCCTCAGGGTTACGATGAAGCTTGGGCATAATCGCAAACAGATACAGAATGATTAGAACGAATAGAAGGATACCAATTATATTAATTATTTCTAACAACATATGTTTACTCCAATCTAGCCCTCAATATCGTAGTTCTCTATTAAATCCTTTTTCCTCGGTGGCCTGGAGTCACCATGTTTTACGAACAGCATCGTGCATAAGGAAGCCAGGGAGAAAATGACCGCATATGGGAATAAGGTACGGTAGGATACATACTGAAGCAGCGCTCCGGAAACAATGGGAGTAAGGATCTGTGATGACATGGAAAAGGTATCATACATACCGGTATATTTACCGATATCGGAGCCCGGCTTATCCAGGAACCGAAATTTAATCATAGCATTATCATAAGCCTTGTGATCTATGCATCAACAGGAAACCCCATATTCCTGCTAACGATTTGTAAATACATATGCTCCGATTCCCACGGCAATCGTCAGATTGAGGGAATCCACATCCGGAGACTGGGGGATAAATATACTGGATCCTACCGATAAATAGGAATCATCCAGACCGGTTGCTTCATTGCCAAAGACAAGGGAATAAAGCTCAGCTTTCGGGCAATCCCGCAGGCTCAGCGTCTTCTCTCCGTTCAGCATGAAAGTAAATATCTCATGCTCCGGGAACTGCTGCCGGTATTCCTCAAAGGACTGGAACTGGGTAAAATTCAACCTAAATAATGCCCCCATTGAGGATCGCACCGTTTTCGGATTGTAGATGTCTGCTCCGGGCAGAATGATGGCAATATCATAAATGCCAAAGCCGACGGCTGTACGAAGTATTGTCCCCAGATTCCCCATATTACTGGGGTTAACAAGTACGATATGCGGTTTGTCAGCTTTCATGCTGCATTCATATTTATCAAATATCCCGGCTACATAACTGTTTTCCTTATCTCTTAACTTCTGTATCAGCTTATTATTTATCTCTATTGATATATTATATTCACTGCATAGTTTATTCAGTTTCTCTAGGTCTGTAAAACTGGAATCAACTAAAATCTTTCGAACCTGCTTTGGTTTCGCTTTGATAAGTTCATAGGTTGGAAATGCCCCAAGGGTATAGGAATAATCTGCATCCTTTTTATATGGTTTTATCTGCTGTTCACTATTTCCTGCAGTTATCTTGTCATTCTTCATTCTGTTCCTCCAAAAACGTTAGTGTTATCAAAGTCCAGTGCTCTATTTCTATAAGATTATGGCACATATGGGACTTCATCCAGTCATAAACAAAGTCGTATCATACGATACGACTTTAAAATAATTATACTTAATTTAATTTATGAAAGCAATTGCTTTCCACCGGTTTTTCCAATATTTTCTCCAGCCATGACATCGATTTCTCATGCCTTACCTGGGTGAACCTCATATACAGAAGCACTACGAATTATTCTTAATTTCCCATGAATACGAGTGCCAGCATACCCGGACCAGTATGTGTTCCGATGACCGGACCTATTTTGGAAATCAGGACATCCTTCACCAGATGTTTGCTTCGAATCATGCTCTCCAGCTCCTTTGCCTGGGCGAGATCATCGCCATGACCAATGATTACTGTCTGGGAAGCCAGGTCAACTCCCTCAGCTTCCAGCTTTGTCATCAGAAAATCCAATTCTGCATGAGTTCCTCTTATTTTTGTGATTACTTCAAGTTTACCTGCTTCATCCGTACTAAGAACCGGTCTTATCTTAAGCGCAGTGCCAACAAAAGCCTCAATGGTGGATATTCTGCCGCCCCTCTTCAGGTAATAAAGGTCCTTAACAGTAAACCAGTGACGGGCACGGCGTTTATTCTGCTCTGCCCAGTCATGTAATTCATCAATGCTTAAACCATTTCTCTTCTGCATTGCTATATTTAATACCAATAACCCCTCACCAATGGAAGCACATAAAGAATCCACGCAATAAATCTTCCGGTCAGGATATTCTTCCGCTAATTCCCTGATGACAACCTGTGAAGTATTGTAGGTTCCGCTTAAGCCTGAGGAAAATACTATGTAGAGAATATCTTTTCCCTGCTTTAAGATTTCACCGAAATAATCCATAAATACGACCGGTGTTATCTGGGTTGTCTGTGAGGTTGACCCATTTTTCAGTTTGCCATAAAAATCTTCAATAGATATCTCCCTCTCATCCGGATCATGAGAGTATTCCACACCATCAATATTCACTCCCATAGGAATAACTTTAATACCATATTCAGCGATGACACTTGCCGGTAAATCTAGTGTCGCATCACTTACAATTACATACTCATTCATTATCATAAACTCCTTGCTATTCAGCTACCAGTGCATACCCCTCAAGATATTCCAGTTCTATGAATATTTCATATTAATTTCTATTTTACTACGTTTCTGTCAGGTTACGCAAGCTGCAATATTGGAGTTTGCTGGATAACTTAACATTTTATACAATCATATTGGCAAGAACCATTACAACAGGAATGGTGACAAGGGATAAAATCGTCGTTACCGCAAATAATTCTGAGGCATAAAGGTAATTCTTATCATATCGCAAGGCGAACAAATTAATGCTTGCCGCCGTCGGGCAGGCAGCCGCCAATACGGAAGTCAGAAGAACAATCCTTGGGATATCGAATAGACTGAAGAACAGCAGCATCGCAATCGGTACGACGAGTAATTTTAAGATGGAGATATAGTATATCCTGAGCTTTTGCAGGACCTTTACAATGTCCGTCTGAGCAATGGTTACTCCTGCTACCAGCATGGCCATCGGGGTATTCATATCACCGAGATAAGTAAGTGCCTGATCCAGCACGTCCGGTAACATGATTTTACCGACAAAGAATACAAATCCGGTAACGGTGGCAATGACGGATGGCGAAAGCATTGCCGTGAGGATGGATTTGCGATCGCTCCTGCCCGATATGGTAATCATCCCATGAGTCCATACCACAAGGTTAAAGATGGTCATATAAGCTGTGATGTAGAAGACTCCTTCACTTCCTAAGATACCATTTACCAAAGGAATTCCGATAAACCCGCAATTGGAATAGATTACGGCAAAGCGTTCAATAGCTATATCCGCTTCATGGTTTTTCTTTCTTAGTACAAGATTGGCAAACAGTATGCCGAAAATATGTGTAATGACAGCCAGAAGCAGGGAGATCAGCAGACCCGTCAGCAGATAGGCTTTGAATTCCCTCTGATAAGATATGAAAATTACGATTGGATTAACCAGCATAAGCACGATATCGGAAAGCTTTTTATTCGTTTCCTTATCGATTAATCTGGTTTTATAGCTGATCATACCAACCAGTATGATAAAAAACATAATTATGATCTGTGTAAATGCGGTCAGCGCGAGTGTCATTAAATTACCTGCTTTCATATGTAATCCGTATCTATAGGGATATGTTAATTGAACATGATTTTCTAAATTATGCTTGCGAGCTGAGGTAAAGCCTGCTTATACCAAGCCTTGTTACCTACTCAATAAGCCTGCCGGCTCATAATTATCTTATTATGCACTCTTTTTATTCTTCCTTCAAGTATAAAAACCAGAATGTCAGAAATTTCTTGGTATTCCTGACTTTATAATCGAAGCATCTGTGAAATACTGTAATAAACAGGGGTATCTTTTGCATACTCTATAATAAACGACAAGTCAATCATATGATTAAGCTTAAAATCTGGCTTGCCTGAAAGATTGAGACTCATGTTTGGCTGTCTGCCTGACATGAGTTTTATTTATGAATTAGAAAGGATCTTGTACCTATGGATTTTCTTACCGTTTTTTTATTGGCGATTGCTTTATCCGCTGATGCCTTTGCGGTCTCGGTAACGAATGGTATTTATGACAGTACCGTGACAAAAAGGGATGCTCTGATCACGGGCTTCACCTTTGGTTCTTTTCAGGCTCTGATGCCCATCCTTGGTTTTCTGCTCGGAACGACCTTCTCTGATTTTGTCAGTCGTTATCAGCACTGGATTGCTGTCATTCTTCTTGGTACTATCGGTATTAATATGATGGTTGAAGCGGTAAATGACTGGAAGAAGCCGGAGGATACACTGTCCGTTACGAATATCTTCACAGCAAAGAATCTGGTTATCCAAGGAATAGCCACCAGTATCGATGCGCTTGCCGCCGGAGTCAGTCTCGCCGTTTTAAACATTAATATCATCACATCTGCGTTAATGATTGGGTTGATCACCTTTATCTGCTGTACTTTCGGAGTCTATATCGGGAAGAAATTCGGTTCTCTCTTAGGACTTCGGGCAAGGTTTATCGGTGGTCTGGTCATCATAGCCATCGGCATTAAAATATTTATTGAAAATCAGTTCATATAATAGATAATTTAATCCATTAAGAAAATAATTCCATCTATTGATAATTCCTTATGATTGTTAGATAATAGAGGAAATAGCATATTCTTCAAAAATGAAAGGACGGAGCAGAATTGAGCTATGAAGATTTCTTTACCAAGCTGCCAAGGCTTGAAACACAACGTATGATACTTCGTCAGATAACAGACAGCGCTTCAGACGGAAGGGATAGTCTCGAGTTCATCAATGATTACAGTGTATATCGTTTTTGGGGAATCTATGACGAATCCAAGGACGCGGACGGTCGTCACCGCCCCAGGAAGAAGATAAAGCTTGATTATCATTATAATGCTACGATGAAGGAATATCAGGCTGGCAGGGAATTGACCTGGCTGATGGAATTAAAGGACACCCATAAAATAATCGGTGAAATTGTATTATATGATTTTCGGCTTAAAAAGCAAGCAGATATCGGGTATCGGATCAACAAGGATTACTGGGGTAAGAGCTATGCTCCGGAAGCCGGACAAGCTATGGTAAAGGCTGCTTATGAGGCCATGGGGCTTGACAGGCTGCAGATCAGATGCTTTTCCAATAATCATGGTTCTGTCAGGGTTGCTCAGAAGCTGGGATTTACCCAGGAAGGTCTGATCAGAGGGGGTGCTATTCTCAACGTCATGACGGATTACTATATCTTCGGATTACTTCGGGAGGATTATGAGAAGAAGCCCATTTTGGATTCTGAGGTTAAGATTTATCCAGAAGTTTAAATAATTATAATATAGAAGGGAAGGAATTTTATGAAGAAAGCACTATTTATCGGAGGAACAGGAACCATCAGTACTGCAATTACGGCACTTGCTCCCAAATGCGGTTTTGAGCTTTACCTGCTGAACAGGGGTAACAGATCCTCTCTTGTCCCTGAGGGAGTTAAGGTAATTGAAGCTGACATATACAATGAGGATGAGGTCAGGGATAAGTTGAAAGATATGACCTTTGATGTTGTTGCAGAATTTATCGCTTATCATACGGATGCTTTAAAACGTGATGTCAGATTATTTGCAGGGAAGACCAAGCAATATATTTTCATCAGTTCCGCTTCCGCTTATCAAAAGCCCTTATCAAGTCCCTTTATTACAGAAAGCACGCCTTTATATAATCCATTCTGGGAATATTCCCGTAACAAAATCGCCTGTGAGGAATATCTGATGGAGGAATACCGGAAGAATAACTTCCCGGTTACCATCGTTCGCCCGAGTCATACCTATGGTGATTTTGACGTTCCCTTAGCAATTCACGGTAACAATGGCAGCTACAGCGTAATTAACCGTATCAGGAACGGGAAAAAGGTCATCATCCACGGCGATGGCAACTCCTTATGGGCTTTGACTCACAATTCCGATTTTGCCAAGGCATTTGTCGGTCTGATGGGTAACTTCCATGCCATCGGGGAAGCGGTGCAGATTACCTCGGATGAAAGTCTTACCTGGAACCAGATATATGAAATCATCGGGGATGCTCTTGGCGTTAAGCCTAATATTGTGCATATTCCTTCCGATACTCTCGCTAAGGCTCACGCAGATTACGTAGGAGGAGTTCTTGGAGATAAAGCGCATACGGTAATCTTTGATAACTCCAAGGTAAAACGTCTTGTTCCCGATTATACGGCAACCGTACGTTTTGACCAGGGTGTAAGACAAACCTTAGCTTATATCGATAAGCATCCGGAGCTTCAGAAAGAGGATCCTGAATTTGATGCATGGACCGATAAGATAATTGAAGCTTATGAAGCCTTCGAAAAAAATCTTCCGACTTTTTAACCTAAGATAAGGAGCCCGAATGAAAACACTCTATATCTCCGACCTGGACGGTACTCTTCTGCAGCCGGACGTTACTTTATCTGTTAATACAATTACCATCCTCAATGAGCTGATTGATCGCGGTGTGCTGTTTTCTGTGGCAACGGCCAGATCCATCGCTTCTGTAAGGCATATATTAAAGGATGTCAAGATATCCGTTCCGATTATTCTAATGAACGGAGTCTGTGTCTACGATTTGTCAAAGGATGAATATATAAAGATTGAAACCTTTCCCCAGAAAAGCATAGACGCTCTGATCGAAGTGATTGAAAGCAACCGGCTGAAGGGCTTTGTATACACCATTAAGAACGGGGTCATGTCAACCTATTATGAGGATCTGAACAGTAAAGCTCTTTATGATTTTTATAAAGAAAGGGTTGATCTATATCAGAAAAAATTTACACAGGTTGACCGTTTTTCCTCCTTATCGAAGGAACCAATCATTTATTTTTCACTGATGGACCATAAGGAAGCCCTTGAACCGATTCATGCCATACTCCAGACAATTCCTGATCTTAATTGTACTTTCTATAAGGATAATTATTCACCGGATTTCTGGTATCTGGAAATCTTCAACAAGACTGCCTCCAAATATCATGCAGTTAAGTACCTGCGCGATTATCTTGGAATTGATCATATTGTATGCTTTGGTGATAACCGTAACGATCTTCCGTTATTTGAAGCGGGGGATTATAAAATTGCTGTAGGTAATGCCGTATCCGAGCTTCAGGAGAAGGCTGATCTGATCATCGGGAAAAATACCGATGATGGTGTTGCTGCCTGGTTAAAGGAGCATGTCAAGTCTTTATAGGTATTCCAGGATATCCTTCAGCCGTTTTACTCGAATTCCTTGGTATTCCATATGCTCATCCGGATCTTCACTGATCCAGATGGGCATTATTTTTGCACTGAGTGCTCCGGCAATATCGTTCGGGTAATAATCGCCAATGAATACCGCCTCCTCCGGCTTTACCCCAAGATGCTCGCAGGATAGCCAGAAAATCCTTGGATCCGGTTTCTCAAAGTCTTCTTCACCGGATACAATAATGTCGTCAAAATAATCCTCCAGCTGGACTGTACTTATCTTCTCTCTCTGAACGGAGGAATAACCGTTGGTAATCACAGCAAGTTTATATTTCCCTTTCAGCTTGTCTAAAACCTCATAGGTTTCAGGAAATGTAGTCGTAAGCTTGCCAAAAATCGAATTTCTCTCCTCGATAAATTCCTGGGTGGTGTGCGGAAGCTTCCATACCCTGCTTAACTTAGGAATTATAAGATTAAGCCCTCCGTAACCATTTGCATCAATTTCCACCAGATAATTAATCAGTTCTTCCTTTGAGCCTTCAAAGGGGTAGTCCTTTGCATATTTATCAATCAGATAATCGCATAGTCTTAAGAATGCTTCCTTACGGTTAATCAGGGTTTCATCGATATCAAAGATGACCGCCTTTATATTCTGCATATCGTACCTCACTATTAGATTTAAGGTAATCGCGAAACAATCTAATTACTGAATTTAAGCAATTACCTAATATTTTATTTTACTACCAGCTCTTTATTCCCTGTTCAGTATTATAGTATAGAATCGATAAAGAAACAAGACAGAGAACACAGATAATGAAATAGCATTTGATATATTGGGTTTTCGCAATCACCGCTTAATCGCATCGGAGGAAACGAAAATGTGTACCATGGAGTATGAAAGCGTCATCGGTAACGGTATCCTGACCATGGTTGAAGCACAGGACAAGTATGATGCGCTATGCGCTATCATGAAACAGTATCATAAGGAGAATTTTGAATTTAATAAAGCCATATTACCTCATACCAATGTATTTCAGTTAACCGTACTGAATATTACCGGCAAAGCCAGAATGATGAAGCAGTAATACTTATGTATATATCTGATGTAATAAATCAGGGACTTTATAAACTTATAACTGAAAATCAAATATTTTTAAAATACCTATTGTATTTTTATAATTTATTTATTATAATTTATAAAATCGTGTAAATTTGTGATGAATTATAATTGAATTTTTCAGCAGGACAATGGCGTCTGAAAAATGAGAATCTTTACGTTCTCATTTTTTTACGCCATTTTTTTATGTATTTTTGCAATTCCTGACAAGTGAACCTGCTTGTCGGTTCATCTTGTTTACCGAATTCAAAATCCCAACAATATTATTCGGATGAATGAAATCCGAGTTCCAGTAAGTATGAAAATTAGGAGGTATATGCATGGAAGGTATGAACGGAGCAGATATGGCATTTGTTATTTTCTCTGCTGCGCTGGTAATGTTTATGGTACCAGGTTTAGCTCTATTTTACGGAGGTATGGTTAAGAGTAAGAACGTATTAAGTACAACCCTACACAGTTATGCTGCACTGGTAATTATATCGGTTCAGTGGATTTTTATCGGTTATTCATTAGCCTTTGGAAAAGGTAACGGTTTCATTGGAAACTTTGACTGGGCCTTTCTGAACAACATAGGATTTGAAGCTAATCCTACATATTCATCGACAATTCCTCATTTATTGTTTATCGTATTCCAGATGATGTTTGCCATTATCACCGCAGCCGTTATATCCGGTGCCTTTGCTGAACGTATGAGGTTCCCTGCCTTCATTCTGTTCACACTGCTCTGGACAACCTTAGTGTATGATCCGATTGCACACTGGGTATGGTCAGGTTCCGGTTGGCTAAAGCATCTTGGAGTTCTGGACTTTGCCGGCGGCTATGTTGTTGAGATCAACTCCGGTGTATCCGGCCTTGTTGCTGCAATCATGTTAGGAAAGAGAAGGAAAACAAGACCGGATCCGCATCATGTTCCTATGGCAATCTTAGGCGGCGGTATCCTCTGGTTTGGCTGGTTTGGCTTTAACGCCGGAAGTGCTCTTGCCATAAACGGTGTTGCAGTCAATGCATTTTTAACAACAAATACCTCAGCTGCTGCCGGCGCTATCGCCTTTGTCATCTGTGAATGGATTATGAATAAGAAGCCTACCACTCTTGGTGCAATCAGTGGTGCTATCGCCGGACTTGTAGCTATCACACAGGGTGCTGGATATGTAACTGCGAATTCCGCTTTCATTATCGGCCTTGTCGGAGGTGCAGTAAGCTTTGGTGCTATTGTTATTCTGAAGGGCAAGGTTGGTTATGATGATGCATTGGATGCCTTCGGCTGCCACGGTGTTGCAGGTATCTGGGGTGCCATCGCCATCGCTATATTCGCAACTACCAAGGTTAATCCGAATGGTGCTGACGGTTTATTATCCGGTAATTTTGAATTACTAAAGGCTCATTTAATCGGAATCGGAGCTGTTGCTTTATATGCAGCTACGGCAACCTTTATCATTTTGAAGGTTGTCAGCCTGGTCGCTAAATTAAGAACTGCTTCCGATGATGAATCCTTAGGCCTTGATATTGCTCTGCATGGAGAGGCAGCCTACAGCATTATGAACCGATAAATTTGTAAATCCACGGATTAGAATTGAAAATTTATTCATTTTATGATATAATTATTCCACTATATTAAGAAAGATTAGGTTGAAAATGCTATTCAACCGGCAAAAAGCACAAAGGCGTGCTTTTCGCTCAATATATAGCTGCCTCACGGCAGCATGGAGGTAATTATGTGCGATAAAATGACTAAGGTTGATATCATTACATCACCGAATAAGCTGGATGATCTGATTGATGCATTAAACAAAATTGGAATTACAGGAATGACTGTTTCTAATGTAATGGGGTGCGGTGTTCAAAGGGGTCATAAAGAATATTACCGTGGTACGGCTGTAGATATTAAGCTATTGTCAAAGGTTAAGGTAGAAATTGTGATCTGCGAAGTTCCTTTGGATTTGCTAATTCAAACAGCAAAGGACGTATTACATACCGGTAATGTGGGTGATGGTAAGATATTTGTGTATGATGTTGCTAATGTAATCCGAATTAGTAATGGTGCAGAGGGCAGAGATGCTCTTAAGTAATCTTATGTATGGCAATGTACGATAAATGAAAGACCTCTTAGTTTCCTAGAAATGGAAGTTAAGAGGTCTTTTCTTATGTTTATTTTATACTTCTTCGTTGCAGCTTCGGATGATCTTCCAGATGTGCAGAGTCATTAAAACGCTCCAGATAAAACCGGTCCTTACTCGGATTATAGACCAGCTGTGTAATACTGGTATTCTCCAGGGACACACCGAATAAAAACCGTTTCACCTGGTTTCGTCCAAACAGTGCCGCCAGCAGAACCCGGATTGTACCGCCATGGGTAACCACTACGATATTCTTTTTGCCGCTTTGTACAATTTCCTGAATTACCGGCATGGCACGTTCATATACGGAAGTACCATTTTCACCACCCGGATAAGGGACATCCTCAAGGAGCTTTTGCTGTTCTAACTTAAAATCATGAAAATGCTCATCATTATATTCATCGGACTTTCCTTCCATCAACCCGAAGGAAATCTCCCGGATTTCATCCCTGACGATACAATCCAGACCTAGTGCTTCGTTAATTATCTCTGCTGTCTGCTTCGCACGTATGAGATTACTGGAATACAATGCATCAATATCATAATTTTTCAAGCGTTCCCTTAAAAGCTCCGCCTGGATACGGCCTTCGTTAGAAAGCTCAACATCAACATTACATAAGGTACTGTTCTGCCTTCCATGTCGTATAAGATACAAATTTACCATAAAGCCAATCACCACCTCATCTTATGAGTTTTTTCTTAGGATCTAATCAAACATTGGGGAAAAGTCTAACTTCGATTCACTGCTATGTAGCACATTGTACAGACTTATATCTAATCTGTCAATGCTATGAGCCTTCATAGCAATTGACAGATTCACAACACAGCTCATTCACTTTGCTGCCGTTTCAGTTCATAGATATCATTATAAACCATCATCATGATGCTGAAGGCTTCATCCGAAATCAACGCTGCCTGGTGGGCATATTCAACAATATAACAGGAATAGGCGACAAATTTAAAATGGGTAAAAAGCAGATCAAACCGTTCTGTTTCATAATATTTCTTCACTACGTTCCAGTAATAGTCACATAATTCTTTCACTGTAGCATCCGTCTGCTTATTTAGCATTTCACCTAATTCGTCTATCTTATTATCCATAAATAGCCCCTTTAAGTCTGCATCTAATTGTGCTAATTCTTCATTCATAGGAATTCCTCCGGTCTGTTTCTTGGAAGTTTTTCATCTCATCTAATTTTCATTCATTCTTCACCATTTTAGCATGCCGGTTATGCTGTTACAAGCTTTATCTGCATGGAATTATGTCAAGTAACAGAAAAATGGGTTTTTGAAAATAACAGCAGCACCTCTGCAATCCGTTATTATTCAAAAACCCACGGTGAAACCATTTTGCTTTCATTCTTTATATTGTTATTACTATTTTGCTAATTCCTTTTTACCTGTAATCTTGCTGGTAGTATCCATAACAAAGCTAGTCATGTATTCCTGCTTCGTAAAATAAACATTTCCATCTACTTCCTGGCCAACTAATTGGAAATTTGCAGCATCAACATAGATATCGCCGACAAATTTACCATTGTTAATACTTGCATTCGGACTCTTAATAGTGAGCTTAGGGGCAGTCAGTGTATATCTGGCTGTAACATTCTTATTGGCGTCTGAAGCATAAAGAGCAATTATTCTCTGAATGATTTCATTACCTGCGGTATCTTTCTTACCGTTTTTGAATTCACCCTCAAGAACAAGATCCTTATTAATCGTCATATCCTTCGTAATGGCAATAATCCAGGTTCCCTGTGTACTGATTGCTTTCAGGAAAGCATCCTCGGTATTTACTATGGAAGCTGTTGTTACCACATCAGCAGCCGGTGTAGTAGATGCTGTAGTAGCCGGAGCCTGAGTTGCAGCTGTCGTCGGTGCTGTAGTTGCTGCTGTAGTCGGTGCTGTAGTTGCTGCTGTAGTTGGTGCTGTAGTTGCTGCTGTTGTCGGTGCTGTGGTCGGATTTGCAGTTCCGGTTTTCTTACCGCATCCGGTTAATATCACAGCAAATACAAGTAATGTTACTAAAACTATTCTGACTTTCATTGAAACTCCTCCTTGAAATACATTAGTCATTTCTGATTATTTCCAGATTTACAAAAATAATTCAATTTGGAGCAAATACTTTTACGAAAAGAATGCCCCGGCATGGAAGCCGGAGCAATCCTAACATATGTAGGGGATACATGTTAAGCTATTTTACCTCTCTTCTTTGACAATACGTCAAAGGTAACTGCGGCCAGAAGAACAGCACCTTTAACAACCTTCTGCATATTATTGTCAACACCCATGATTGACATACCATTATTGAGAACACCCATAAAGATTGCACCGATCACAACACCGGTTACCTTTCCTATACCGCCATAAGCGGAAGCGCCGCCGATGTAGCAGGCTCCAATCGCATCCAATTCGTAGTTCTGACCTGCGGTAGGGGCTGCGGAATTAAAGCGGGCAACACATACTAAAGCTGCTACTGCACTCAGAAAAGCCATGTTAACATAGGCAAAGAATAAAACCTTGTTCGTGTTGATACCGCTTAATTTTGCTGCCTTTTCATTGCCGCCCATGGCATAAAGATAACGTCCCGGCACTGTTCTGGTAGTAAAATATGCATAAATAAATACGATGACAGCCAAGAGAATCAAAATGGTTGGAATACCCTTATGATTAGCCAAGGAATAAGCGAGTGCTATAATAACGGCACATATGATTACCATTCTTATGATAAAGGAAAGGAATGATTCCTGCTGATAACCTTTCTTTTTCTTATTAATTCTGGATACCATCTGGACCGCTGCATAAATCACACAGATAAGGATACCGATAACGATACTTAAGATATTAATCGAGCCTCCAAAGATATCAGGAACATAGCTGTTGAATAAGTTCAGATATTTATTCGGGAAAGGTGATACGGTTAGTCCGCCTAAAATCATCAGAGCCACACCTCGCCATAATAACATGCCGGCCAGAGTAACAATGAATGCCGGTATTCTTAGATATGCAATCCAATAGCCATGAATAACACCGATCACAATACCGACTGCCAGACAGATTAGTATTGCCAGCCACATATTCATTTTTTCATTTACAATTAAGGTTCCTGCTAAGGCACCAATCAGCGCAACTACTGATCCAATGGATAAGTCGATGTTACCGCCGGTGAGGATACAAAGCAGCATACCGGTAGCAAGAATTACCACATAACCATTTTGTGCGATCAGATTTGTTACGTTCTGTGGAACGAGTAAGGTTCCGCCTGTTTGCCAGGCAAAAAAGATTGTAACTATGATCAGCGCAAAGATCATTGTATTCTTTTTTAAGATTTCTCTTGCTTTATCCATCTTTATACTCCTTTACTTGTTTTTAATATTTGACCCATGATAAGTTCCTGCGTTGCTTCTTCTTTCGCAACCTCGCCAACCATTTTGCCTTCGTTCATGATGTAAATACGGTCACACATTCCCAGAAGCTCCGGTAATTCGGAGGAAATCATCAGAATTGATTTACCTTCCTTGACCAGCTGATTAATGATACAGTAAATCTCATATTTTGCACCGACATCAATGCCTCTGGTCGGCTCATCCAGGATCATGATATCCGGATTTGCGAACATCCACTTACTGATTAATACCTTCTGCTGGTTACCACCACTTAAGTTACCAACCACCTGCTCTGTGGAAGTACATTTTGTTCTGAGTTTTTGTGAATAATCATTCGCTGCTGTTGTTTCCAGATGGCTGTCAATAATACCGTAATGACTTACCTTATCCATTTTTGCCAGTGTTGTATTTACACGGATCGGGTTGGAAAGTACTAAGCCGTCCCCTTTACGATCCTCCGTAATATATGCCAGTTTATTCTCAATTGCCTGCCTTGAATTGTTCAGCTTAGCTTCTTTACCGTTCAGCAAGAGGGAGCCGGTGACATTAACACCATAGCTTTTGCCGAAGATACTCAGTGCAAGCTCAGTGCGACCAGCGCCCATGAGTCCTGCAATACCTACTACTTCACCTTTTCTGACATGAAGTGACACATTATCGACTACCTTACGTCCACTATAGAGCGGATGATATACCGTCCAGTTCCTTACCTCAAGATTCGTCTCCGTAACCGGTACCTTCTCCCTCTTCGGGAAACGGTCTGTCATGGTACGTCCAACCATACCGCGGATAATCCGTTCTTCACTGATTACCTCTGCTTTATTATCCAGTGTTTCTATCGTAGATCCGTCACGTATTACTGTAATCTTATCAGCTACATATGAAATCTCATTCAACTTATGAGAAATAATTATCGATGTTAATCCTTCCTTTTTGAACTTTAATAATAAATCGAGTAATTTTCGGGAGTCAGCTTCATTCAGGGATGCGGTAGGTTCATCAAGGATGAAAAGCTTTACATGCTTCGCAAGAGCTTTTGCAATCTCAACCAACTGCTGTTTACCGACTCCGATATCCTTAATTAATGTCCTTGATGATTCATGCAGTCCGACTGTCTTTAACAGGTCATCTGCCTTGCTGTAGGTATCCTCCCAGTTAATACTGATTGCCGATCCCCGCTCGTTACCAAGAAACATATTCTCACCGATTGTCATATAAGGAACTAAGGCTAATTCCTGATGTATGATTACGATACCCTTTTTTTCACTATCCTTGATTACATTAAATTTACATTCTTCACCTTGATACAGGATTTCTCCTTCATAGCTTCCATGCGGATAAATGCCGCTTAGTACATTCATTAATGTTGATTTGCCAGCACCATTTTCTCCTACAAGTGCATGGATTTCACCTTCTTCTACCCGAAGGTTGACATTATCTAATGCTTTGACTCCGGGGAAGCGTTTGGTAATATTTTTCATTTCCAATAATATTGCAGCCAATAGAACCCCTCCTCTATTTCATCGAAACAAGTTTTACATGAGAAAGTAGGGTGCTGCAGTATGGCTAACATCTACAACACCCTAATCTGTGTGTTGACTATTTTAACTGATCCTCTTTATAATAGCCGGAGTCAATTAATAATTCCTTGTAATTATTTACATCAGCAAATACTGGCTCGCAGAGGTAGGTAGGAATGATACCGGTTCCGTTATCATAAGTCTTGGTATCGTTAACAGCAACTTCGGTTCCTTTCACGATTGCTGTAACCATCTCAACAACCTTAGCTGCTAAAGTACGTGTATCCTTGAAGATGGACATGGACTGGGTTCCTGCAAGAATGTTCTTAACAGAGGTAATATCGCAGTCCTGACCGGTTACGATCGGGAAGTTATCCTTGGTGTAACCAGCGTTAACTAATGCGTTGGTTATACCGATAGCGCAGGAGTCATTAGAGGAATATACAACGTCAAGCTTTGTACCGTCAGCATAGTAAGCTGTGATCAGGTTTTCCATTCTCTTCTGAGCTTCTTCTGTAGACCAGTTTAAGGTTGCTACTTCTTCAAAAGACTTCTGTCCGGATACAACATTTAACTTACCGCTTTCGATATAAGGAGTTAAGATATCCATAGCGCCGCCAAAGAAGAAACGAGCGTTGTTATCATCCGGTGAACCTGTGAATAACTCGATATTGAAGGGGCCTGCCTGGTTCTCAAGATCCAATGTATCAACGATATACTGACCCTGGATGGTACCTACCATGTAATTATCGAAGGTTGCATAATAAGAAACAGCATCGGTATCCATGATAAGACGGTCATATGCGATTACAGGGATTTTCTTTTCTTTCGCTTCTTTTAAAACAGTACCTAAAGATCCGCCGTCGATGGAAGCAATAACTAATACGTCGCATCCACCGGTAATCATATTCTCAATCTGGGAAACCTGAGTAGCGATATCATTGCTCGCATACTGCAAGTCAACTTCATAGCCGGCAGCTTCCAGAGATTTTTTCATGTTGTCACCGTCCTGGTTCCAACGCTGTAAGTCTTTTGTAGGCATTGCAACACCGATTTTCTTAGCATTTGATGAGGTTGATGTGTCTTTGCTGCATCCACTTAACAGGGAAGCAAATAAAACTACACACAACAATACACTGAATAACTTCTTTTTCATAATTTCTAATCCTCCCAAAAATATATTAGTTTTTTACTACATTTAGATCATATCACAGTGCAAATAGTACTAACTTGCGATGTACTGTACATTTTTGATCGGAGTCCAAATTACGGATTACTAATAGATACTGGCATAGCAATAAATTGCGAAGATTTAACAATTATCTACTAGGACAAGAATTATTAAGTAGCACAAAAAAAGGCTGATGGAATTCTCCTGCTATTTGCATTGCAAGAATTCCATCAGCCGAAATAATACTATTCTTCCTTTGGTACATTCAGATATACATCTTCTTCTCTTTGGAAGCCGCCTTCGATGATTACTTTATAAATGTTATCCTTATTAACTGCGATCGGTTCCAATTTGACATAGGGTACTTCATGACTTCCGTCATTGATTGTCTCACTTACGTCAATCTTCTCACCTGTCGCTAATTTTACCGCATATTCCGCAGCAGTTTTCGCCAGCTGGTCAACCGGCTTATATACGGTCATGGTCTGGGTTCCTTCCACAATTCGCTGGCAGGCAACGAGATCAGCGTCCTGGCCGGTTACCACTACCTTCCCGGCCAAACGGTTCTCCGAAAGTGCCCGGACTGCCTCACTGGCCAGATTATCATTGCCGCACATGACTCCATCAATCTCTGAATTTTCCGAAAGTGCCGTATTAACTGCATTGAAGGCCTCCTCCGCCAGCCAGCCCTTTGCGTTAACGGAGTATACAATGTTTAGATCTGCTCCCTCCATAACCTCATTGAAGCCTTTCTCAACCAGGGTAACGTTGTTATCCGTGGTCGATCCGAATATCGTAATGATATTTCCTCCCTTCGGAACCTCCTTCACCAGTGTCTCAGCCATCAAATGCCCTACTTTTTCATTATCAAAGGATATGTATAAATCCACATCTGCATTACTTACCAGACGGTCATAGGCGATCACGACGATTCCTGCATCCTTGGCTTTCTGCAATACTTCGCTGCAGGCCTCAGAATCGACTGCTATGACAACGATTGCATCCATTTTCTTATCTATCAGGTATTCAATCTGAGAAATCTGTTCCTTCACATCCCCATTCGCGTTCTGAACATTCACTTCGGCTCCAAGCTCCTGCGCTGTGGATACGAAGACATCCCTGTCTCTTTGCCATCGTTCAATAACAAAGGAGTCAAAGGACAAGCCAATCTGAAGCTTTTTTGCTGTTGCTCCCGTATCCTTCGTATCTTCTTCCTTGCTCTTACATCCTGACATCGTCAGGATTAAGATTATTAGAAGAAGCTGAACCAAAATCTTCTTTTTCATAAAACTCTCTCCCTTCTGCCAAAACCTGCGAATTTGAGCGTCAGCACAAATTTGCCGTGTGAAGATGCTTTTTCTTCACACTACCCTCTCCCTATATTCCGTAGGCGTCAATCCTACTTGCTTTTTAAATATACGGCTGAAATAATTCGGGTCGCTGTATCCTGAGTCAGCACAGATGTTTTTGATACTGATGTCTCTGTTCTGTAAAAGCTTTTTCGCCTTTTCAATTCTTATGTTCGTAAGATATTCAATGAAGTTTTCCCCAGTTTCTTCTTTGAACAGCTTGCTGAAATAATAGGGACTGATATCCACCGTTCTGGATACATCATCCAGAGAGATATCCTTGCTGTAATTATCCTCAATATAGGCTTTTGCTTTCGCAATAACTCCACTAGCCTGTTCTTCCTTCTTTGTTATGATGTTACGACAGGCCTCCACGACCTTATCCAGAAACCATTTTCGCAGATGCTCATAATTTTCAATCTGAATTAAGGTTGCCAGATAATCCTTACGATATCTGAAATAATAAGTCATTCCACCGCTTAAGAACGCCTTCTGTTCTGCAAACAGGATGAATTCCAGTACCTTTAACTTGATGTCCATCATACAATCCGGATAATATTCTATCATCCAGTCAAAGAACCGATTGGCTTCCTTCCTGGTTCCTTCCAGCTCACCCTTTTCAATCATTTCAAAAAATGTCTTTTCCATATCAATCGGATAATTATCCCCATATTCACAGCCAAGGGGAATATCCTTGACATGAACCACCCTTCCTTTGCTGTTATGGGTCGACACAAGCGCTTCCTTATAAGATTCTCCCAGTCGCTGTATTGGCACAACCGAACCGATGCCTACCTTAAACTGCAGAGCAATTTTCTTGGAAAGCTCTCTGATTAATTTACGCATCTTCTCAATCAGGTAGGTACGGTCATCATATTCTAACTGCGGCTTTTCGCTGGGAAGGAATATAGCAATTTTATTCACCATAACCGGCCCGACGATACAGGATAATTCCTCCTTAAGATTACTGCGGATAACCTGATAAAAGGACTGGGCCTTGACGCTTACACCAACGGGATTCGTGAGCATGCCATCTTCCATAGAGTCACCAAATTCCATGACCAGCATCATTCCATATTCCTCTTTAATACCCAAAAGACTGCGGGAGTTAACTTCCTCTCCGCTAAAGTCATCCCCGGATACAACGCCGTAGATAAAATCACTCTCGATAATCGGTACGACGATTTCAAGCTTCTCCCGGATCATCAGATCATTGCTCCGCTTCTTCCGGTCTTCTTCAATAATATCCATCGCCTTCTGGAGAACATTTACGATGATGGTATGATTCACCGGCTTTGTTAAATATTCCAGTACACCGAGATTAATTGATTCTTTGGCGTAATTGAACTTATCATAAGCCGTCATTACGATGAAAATGATGGAGCTATTGGTTTTTCTGATTTCCTTCATCGCTTCTATTCCGTTGATACCCGGCATCTGAATATCCATGATGGCAATATCCGGCTTAAATCTCTCGGCAAGCTCTATGACGCTTCTTCCGGTAGTTGCATGCTCAACGACACAAATGTCATTAAAGTTCTTTTCTATAATAAATCGTAAGGAATCGATAACAATTCCTTCATCATCAGCTAGCATTATCTTGTACATGGCTTCTCCTATCTTAATATATATTTAGAAGTAATTGCGAACTAATATAATTTATAGAATTTACTACACAATTAATACAAATTCCTCCACTCCAACGTACCTATGCATAAGCGTTTTAACGCTCAAGGGTTTTATATTCATGGGTTTTAACACTCAAGTGTTTCAACACTCATGGGCTAAACATTCAAGTGTTTCAACACTTTACTTCCGTTATGAAGCATATATTAATTTTATAGTAAATAATAACATTTACGGAGTATCTCAATTACCTGTGATATTTATTATAGTGTTGATTTATTTTCTCTTCCTGGAATACGAATAATGACCTTGGTTCCTTTGTATGGACCATCACTTTCGATACGGAATATTTCTTCCCTGTCATAATACAATCGTAAGCGGTTAATTACATTTCCAAGTCCTATGCCATTGGAGTCCTTTGTTAAGATCCGTTCCTTCAAGGATGCCCTGTCCTCCAGTTTCGCTGACATGATGCGATCGATTGTACTCTGCTCCATTCCGGTACCATTGTCTGAGATTGTGATAAGGATGTCCTCATCCTCCCGGAATACTTCCATTCGGATTTCACCCTCATAATCAATATCCCGGATACCGTAATTTACGGCATTCTCAACCACCGGCTGCAGAATCATACTGGGCACTCGTACATCCATAAGACTTTCATCAATTTCTTTGTAAAAATGGATTCCGCCGGAAAACCTGACATTTAATATGTATATATAGCTGTCTACCAGCTTTACTTCATCCCGGATGGTTGAATCCTGGTCAAAGCTCTTCATGTTAAAACGGAAGAAATCCGCCATATTTTCAATAAACAGGCAGGTTTTATCCGCTCCCTCCATCATAGCCAGCTGCGCACCGGCATTTAATGTATTGAATAGAAAATGAGGATTAATCTGGGCCTGCAGATATTTCAGCTGCGCATCCTTCAGATGATTGGTCATCATCAGTTCCTTCTCCATCATCTTACTTTCCAGCTCCATGCTTTCCTTCGTCCTGATGATATACTGGTGGATGCTGACTATCATATTATTGAAGGCTTTCGTTACTATCTCTACTTCATCCGAGGAATACACATGAACCAGGTCTACTTCAAAATTTCCTCCTGCCACCTCATAGGCTGCCTGCGTCAGCTTCATCAGCGGCCCGGTAATACTTCGCGTTAAAATGATAATCAGAATAACATTGAATAAAGTAATAACCAGTAAAACTATCGTACTCACGATTTCAAGATAGCGCAGGGAGAGTAATAACATATCATACTTTTCTGAATTATATTTAAATTTCTCGTTGTTCAGACTGTTGATATGTGTTTTTATGTAATTATACATCTGTGAGGCTTCATCATATTTTTCTTTATATTTTTCTATATTACGTCCGCGCTTGGCGTATACGGTATCCCCAACAATCTGAAGGTAGGTCTCAGACATATTCTTAATGTTCTTCTGCCTCAGCAACATATCATTATCCGTGATTTTGCCATCCAGCTCATTCATCAGATTACGGTAATTCTGTTCACTCCGGTAATAGTTCTCCAAGGATTCGGAGCTTCTGGTATTCAGATACTCATAAACGTAATTCTGCACCTTTGTCAAGGAATCTAAAAGCTGATTCAGCTCAATATTACTTTTATACACCTCATCGATGGTACCGATCGATTTATTAATATTATAATACATATACATGTTTGCAAAGAATATTACCGCTGAGGAGAATGCGAATACCAATACCAGCCTTCTTCGTATCGATCCCTTTTTCTTCTTCGTTTTCATAAATCAGCCCTCACTTAAAGCAGGTTCTTAAACTGCAATATCTCTAATCAATTAAGTTATCTTAATTACTGTTCTTCCCCGCTGTCTGCTGAATTCTTCATATAATTGCTGACATTATCCTTGTTAATGACATTGTTATCTACAGAATAAAAGTCACTTACATTATTCTTCTCACGATATTCCGTCAAAGCCTCTACACAATTTTCTCCCATCTGATTAGCATCAATCGTCAAGGTTGAGTGAACAATATTCTTTTCAATTGCTCTTAAAATGATATCGGAGTCATAATATCCCACGATATCAATATTGCCTACCTTGTTATAATCCACCACTGCCTGGTATGCACATATGGTATCAACCGCAGTAAGGCATACCAGAAGATCCGGTGAATTCTTATTGTCCATGATAAGATTACGGATGTCCTCTTCCGAACTGAAGGCACTCTTAGTATTGATAATTTCAGATTTGACCGTTATGTTCATGCCGCTGATTTCTCCCAGAATGCTTGTATAGATTTCCTTCTGGGAAGTATCTGCCGTATCTTCATTCAGAAGTACGGTTACATTTTTCTTACCTTCCTTAACAACATCAAGTACTTCCTTAGCGTATGTCTGACCCAGTGTATAACTGTTGATACCGACATAACTAATTCGTTTGCTTCCTGTAACATCCCTTAATACAGTCACTACCGGAATGCCTGCCTGGTCAGCTTCATCAATTAACCCGGCAATATCTTCATTTCCGTTCGGCTCCAGAATAATTCCATCGACCTTGGAGGCGATTGCAATCCGCATCAGATCCTCCAGGGAATATGTAATGGATAAATTGCTTCCTATTTTTTCAACATAAGCATTCTGTTCCTTCCCCTTCTCAAGGGCACCCTGATATATTGCATCCCAGAAGGTGGCATCTGCTTCTTCTGAAATAATTGCGTAATGATAACCATATTCCCGCTCCTGCGCCGGATCCGATATCCCCAATTCTGATATGGTGTGTGTATAATAAACCATACCGATCAGAATGATGATTATACCAACCGTGATACTGCTGACGGTGGTTACAGATATCAATTTATTCTTCTTTTCAGCTTTAGGCTTATCCGATTTTTTTAACATAATTTTCCTCACAACAATGACATTTGTGCAATTTTAACGAAAAAGTCACATATAACATGCACATTATATCATTCTTTCCTATAAATATCTATATGGAATTGTTTCACATTATGCTTCATTAAGTAACAAGTCTGTATCTTAGGAATATGATAATAATAGTAAAATGGAAAGGGAGTGTTTCTTTGCCCATTAAAATCTTTATCGATCAAGGTCATAACCCTACAGGAGAAGTTAATGCCGGTGCAACCGGAAACGGATTATTTGAACAGGATGTCACTTACCAGGTTGGGGTTTATCTAGCTAATCTTTTGAACAATGATCCTAGGTTTGAAGCACGTTTGTCGCGTCCAACCCCTCAAACTGTATTAGGTACGTCGAATGTTACCAGTCTGGCGGAAAGAGTACGTCTGGCGAATGAATGGCCGGCAGATTATTTCTTCAGTATCCACTGTAACTCGAGTCCTGATCCAGCGTTAAATGGCACGGAAATCTACATTTACAAGTATAATACTCAGGCTCAATGGATGGCACAACCGGTAATGAACGGTATTACCCAGACCGTCGGCACGAGGAATAACGGTATCCGTGAAAGGCCATCCCTATATGTACTCCGTAAAACGAACATGGTATCACAATTAATTGAATTGGGATATCTTACCAATACATCCGATGCACAAAAACTTCGTGATAACCAACATGGCTTTGCGTATGGCATCTATATTGGGATCATGAGATATTTTGGATTCGCATAGGTTGAAGAATAGTGGGTATTGTTGCTGAAAAGCCTGTTATCTGCTGAGGTTGTGCATGTATTCCGATGTCTGGACAACAGGCTTTTCAGCTATTTACTCTTTGGCAATTTGAAAAATTTGTTCGACTTCATTTTGGAACTTAAGGAATTCTTGAATTTCTGGAGTTTCTGGAGAAACTTGTTTGTTACTTCTAAAGTCTGCTTTACAAAAAGAATATCTTATGATACACTGTATTCAGTATTTTTATTGTCATGTATGAACTCACATATTTTTGTAAGTCATTAATGCATTAATGAATTACAAAAATATGTGATTTTTTTATAAGTAATAAAATACACATAATTATTTATTAGGAGGTATCTTTCATGAATAAGGGTACAGTAAAATGGTTTAACGCACAAAAGGGTTTTGGATTTATCACAAACGATAACGGTGGTGAAGATGTATTTGTACATTTCTCAGGTATCGCTTCTTCAGGATTTAAGACATTAGAAGAAGGCCAGAAGGTTACATTTGACTTAGAAAAAGGTCAAAGAGGAATGCAGGCTATTAACGTAAATATAGCTTAAGTAATCTAAATCTAACGTAAACCAAAAGTCTTTCGGGCGTAAAAACCTGGAAGACTTTTTTACATTTAGACGGATTAATCCAAGAAAAGAAATATGCTTTAATACTTAAATGATAACATATTTAAGAAGTTTTACTTGAATTTTATATTTCCATAGCATAAAATATCTATGTGGAATTATTTGTAACACCGTTGTCCTGCTTCGAATGAAAGGAGATCATTTTATGTTTAAAAGACGAATAGTTAAGAATGCGTAGCAAGGGCTATCGCATTATTTCGATCCTATAGAATAATATAGAATAGCCTTTGCATAATCCTAAAATTTTCATATTATAGGAGGCGCAAAATGAGCTATATTAAAGCAGAGACTGTTCTGCCAAAAGAAATTCTGATGCTGGTACAGAAATATGCCGACGGGCAATATCTTTATATTCCGAAGAAGGAAGAAAACCGTAAGGGCTGGGGCGAAAATACAGATTCAAGACAACAGATCCAGTCAAGAGATACTGAGATTTATCAAAAATATAAGAATGGGGTCAACTCCATAGAATTAGCTGAGGAATATTATCTCTCCTTAAAAAGTATCCAGCGAATCATCTTAAAAGGTAAAAATAATGAATTATAACGTATACAAACCGAATAGGAAGCAGATGATTATTTCACCTGCTGTTCTCTTCCACCACCGTGTACTCCATTCGGTGCACGGCGGTTCAATCATCTTAACATGTACTAAGAGAATAATAATCAGGCATAGAGGTTAATCCAAACCGGATTAATCTCTTGTTGTTTATTACGACGTTAACAGTTCCACCGCTACATAAACTTCCATATCTTTTCGTCTTTAGGCAGTGCATTTTGTCCAGTTCTTATTAGTTCCCGACTGCACCAACCTGCGATATCTCGTCCTTGGTTTCTTCCAAGGCTTCTCAGGAACCTATAGATTAATTGCCTCTCCTTTGTTATTCGTTGCAGTAATCTCAAAGCTATAATTTTTTAAATCCGCTTCCAAGGTTGCACAAAATCCGTTATTTTCCCAACATAATTTTAAGATATTCTCTTGTTCTTCAGGTATCTGCAGTTCTGCATCAAAACCAAACGCAGGAAAAATATTTCTGAATTTTAACAGTGCGAGCTGCTTTTGGACAACCTCCCTCTTCAAACCTTCCTGTATCTGCTCCATTGTCAGATTTACATTATTCGGATTAATTAATATTTTTCCACTCATGAAAGAGCCTCCTTATGCTAGCAGCCATTGAATACCCGGCTCTAAATACCGGTTCCAGAAATTCCAATCATGCGTTCCCGTATCCTCCACATATTGAACATTTAGGCTTTCCTCTTCCAGAAAGCTATGAAATGCCCTATTCTGCTCAAGTAAGAAGTCTTCCGTGCCACATGCCATATAAATCGGAGGAATCGCCCGTCCTTCTTCTTTCAACTTATGAATCAGGTATTCCGGATTATTCGGGCTCGAATCCAATTTCTGCAGATCACCAAATACCGAGGTATAATAATAGTAATCCGCAATCGCATCCTTAAAATTCTCCTGCATGTTCTTTATCCCATGAATAATCAATGCTGAGGATAACCCAATTAATTTTCCAAAGGTATCCGGATATGCAAGCCCTGTGTGAATGGCACCAAAGCCTCCCATGGATAATCCGCCGATATAGGTATCCTCTTTCTTATCCGAAAGACCAAAGGTTTTTCCCACATACTCTACCAGTTCTTTGCCAACATATTGGCAATATGCCTTACCCGTTCCTAATCCGTCAAGATAAAAGCTATTTTCTCCGGCAGGCATTACAATAGCCAAATTATATTTTGCTGCCATATACTGAACTAAGCTTCCCAAAAGCCAATCCTTGTTTGAGCCGGAATAGCCATGCAACAGATATAATGTTTTAATCTTGCGTTTATAATACTCATTGTTTACTGTCAATTCAGATAAAAGATCATTTGGTAATATGATATTAAAGCCTGTTACTCTTGCTAATGCCTTTGACCAGAAATCTACTTGAAATAACGCCATATTTTCCTCCATTCCTGTGCTGGTATTTGCACAATGACTTTATATTATTATCCCCTGTGTGAAGCCGGAAAGAATTTTAAGTTATTTTCTTCTCGATACCAGTTCCTATATTATAAATATAAGAACGGTTCTCCAGCATCTATAAATTGGATTTCAATGTCACCGGTAATCTCCTTCATCCAACTACCTAAGTGCTTCATTCCTACTTCTTCGCTACGCTCATGTCCGAGTATAAGCATTCCCTTGTTCATTCCCAGCGCAGCTGCATCTCTGACATATGCACTTATTGTCCATTCGGTAATTTCACCGCAGATCAGCAGATCCAGATTATTTTGATGCATTATTATCATAGGCAGCTCCTCTACTCCAAGTCCGAGGCTTCCTCCGCCAACAAGCACACCAACTCGCTCTACCTTCATTTTGTGATTTCCAACGATCCGTACCACCTGCATATCCAGTTTTTCTTTAAAGTAGCGGCTAAGCTCTTCTAATGAAATTACTGGTATCTGATAACAGACTCCAAAGTGTTTATAGTCCTCAGAGTTTTGTATTTTATACTTTGCCCAGTCAAATTCCAAATCAAAGCCACGGTAAATACCATCCTCATTTCCCATATGCATATGGTCATGAAATCTCCAGATGGTAATTTTGTTTTCTTCAATCAACTTTCGTTTTTTGACATAAACAGGATCATTTTCCAACCACTCTGTTGCATCCATTCCTGTAAACCATGTTGGTTCATGGGTAATAATGAAGTTGGCACCGATATCAATTGCCTTCTGAATTACTTCCACCGTAGCCATAAATGTAGTTACAATCTTTGTGACCTCCATATCGTAGCTTCCCGTCATCAGACGGTCGCAGGTTTCTGCTTGTGGAAAAGCCTCAAGTCCTGTCTTTTTTATCATTGCGTCAATTACTTCTTTTACTGTCATATATTCTCCATTCCTGCACATGCCATATGTGAATTCTTCACGTTCCATTTTTATTTAATTTACATAAACCATTCCATAGGAACCGCATCTGCCATTTTCTTTCCACCCGTAGCATTCGGATGCAGTCCATCTCCCATCTGTCATCTCTATTTATAAAGAAGGACCTACAGAAGCTGTCTCTGTATGCCCTTCTTTTCATCAGCCTTTTACAGCTCCTATAACAACACCTTTAATAAAATGCTTCTGCAAAAAGGGATATATCACTACGATCGGAAGTATTCCGATCACAGCCATCGCCATACGTACTGCAGTACTCGGGAGCTCCACTGCCCCAGTTCCCAGCACATTGGTTATCGTACCTGATTTTAAAAATTGAATATTATTCATAATGCGGATTAACAGGTTTTGAATACCGAAGAAATTTGGATTCGTTATGTAATACAAACCATTAATCCAGTCATTCCAATAACCCAATGCAGTAAATAAGCTGATGGTTGCAACCGTTGGCACTGCCAGAGGGAACATGATCTTACGAAAAATAGTCAACTCTGTGGCTCCGTCAATTTGTGCTGATTCAATGAGTGAATCAGGTATTCCGTTCAAGTAATAATTCTTTACAAGAAAAATATTAAATCCGGTTACCAGATAATTCGGTATTATGAGAGCCCATATGGTATTTTTGATATGGAAGAACCTGGACCACAACATATAAGAGGATACAATACCTCCATTAAACAGCATGGTGAAGAATACGAAGAAGGCCAGTAATCCTGCATATTTAAAGTTTTTTCTTGACATTGGATACGCTATCATTGTAGTAAGCATTACACTCAGGAAGGTTCCAACCACGGTTACCAGGATTGAAATTCCATAGGCTCTGAATATGATCGCTCCCTGCTTCACCATATAATAGTATGCATCCAGGCTCAGCTTCTTCGGAAGGTAGGAATAACCGTTTGCCAAAAGGGTTTTCTCATCGGTAAAGGATGCTATTACAATTAGAGCAATCGGCAGTAATGCAATCAAGGCCAGGATTACCAATATGATTGATGCAATTAATTGAAATTTCTTTTCATCGGATAATCTTCTCATAATGACTGCCTCCTAAAATAATGCATTTTCTTTATCAAATTTACGTACCAATCCATTGGCAACCATTACCAGGGTAAATCCGGCCACTGACTGATACAGACCCGCTGCTGCTGCCATCCCGACATCATGTAACTGCATCAGCCCGCGATATACATAGGTATCGATCGTCTGAGTTACATTAAATATTACACCGGAGTTCATAGGTACCTGATAAAACAAGCCAAAATCAGAATAGAATATTCTTCCTACAGACATAAGTGCTAAAATAACAATGGTTGATTTTAACATTGGAACAGTGATATAGATAATTTGCTTGATCTTATTCGCTCCATCTAACTTGGCAGCTTCAAAAATACCTTTATCAATACCAGCAATACTGGCCATATAAATAATTGCGCTATATCCCGTTGTTTTCCAAAGGAATACAAAAACCAGAATAAGGGGCCAATACTTCGCCTGCGTATACCAGGCTACCGGTTGTCCATGGAACAGCTTAATCAGTGTGTTGTTGATAAAACCTGTATCGGAATTCAAAAATGCAAAACCAATGAAGCTGATAATAACCCAGGATAAAAGGTTCGGAAGTAACAGGGCGGACTGGATTAACTTAACCTTTATATGCGTACCCAGTTCAAATAACAGGATTGCTACAATAATAGCCACTACGGTACCGATAACAATAAATGCCACATTATACAATATCGTGTTTCGTGTCATGATAATCGCGTCACGGGTCTTAAACAGAAAGCGGAAGTTCTTAAATCCGTTCCAGTCACTTCCGAACACACCCTTTACGTAGTTAAAATCTTTAAACGCAAGGAAAACACCAAACATCGGAATATAATTATTAATAAGCAGATACAAGATACCGGGTAAAGCAATAAGTAACAATGGACCTGACTTAGCATATCCTTGTTTCTTTATCTTTTTCTTTGCGCTTATCATATCTTCACCTCATGAATCATTTCTTATTTTGTTGCCAGCCATGCATCCAGCTGCTTTTGTTTCTCAGCAATGATAGAATTCATTCCTGCAGACTTCAAAGCCTCAATAAAGTTAGGCAGTTCTACCGCCGGATCAACGCTTCCGCACTGTAACGCAGGTAAATATTGACTGATCACACTTTCAACTGCGGTATACTCCGTTTTTACATTACTATTGTCAAAGGTAAAGCCCATTGCCACTGACATTTTTGCATTCTTATTCTGATTCTCTTCCCATTTGAGAGATTCCGGATTGGATGCAATGAAAGGATATTGAATGAAGAAGTTACCAACAATACCACAGCTTAACTGCGCAGTATAAGGAACGGTAGCAGCATCCATTCCATCAGGATATTTTACAGAACCATCCGCATTCTTCACATAATCCTTGCCTTCAATGCCATAAATAATTAAGTTAACTACATCCGGATCGGTATAAGTAAGATTTAGGAATTTCAACGCAGCTTCCGGTTTCTTACAGGTTGAAGATACCATCCAGGTAATTGCATTAACTGTTGTAGTATCAAGATAAGCATCACCTAATTGGACTGCACCTAGATCATTACCACCGGTCTGTCCTTCCAAGGATGTTGCTGTATCCTCAGGCGGATAACTATAGGCTGCCATGTAGGAGAAGTAATTGCCGGAAGACATAAGATCGGCAGCGGCGCTGGTTGTTGTTGCTGCGTCCTGCATGATTAAGCCTTCATTGTACCAGGTACGTACAATATTACATACATTGGCAAATTCATCTGAAGCATATAAATCTATTACATTTGTATTTCCATGCATTAAAACACCCTTCGGTGAAACATAGCTATCTGTCAAATTGTCTACTTCAGGTAAGGTATATAACACACCGGTAGTTCCTGGAGACACAGGAGCAAATGGTGTCATATCTGGCTTTCCTTCCTTAACTTTACGAAAAACATCAGTTACATCATTGATGCTTTTCACCTTGGTCATATCGATTCCGAGCTTATCGGCAATATCCTGTCTGTAAATCAGCATCGGTGTAAGCGCAATCGGCTTGTATGCCGGAATACCATAAATTCTGCCTTCACGGCTGGTTGCTTCAAGCCATGCATCTCCAACCAATGCTTTTGTTTCAGCTGCACTGGAGTCAATAATGTCAGTGATGTCATATGCCTGCTGACTTGTTACACTCTGATTAAAATCACCGAGGGAATGGAATACATCAATCTGCTCGCCACTCTGTAATGCCAGATTAATCTGCTGTGTATAATCTGCAATACTATACGGCTTCAAAGTTACTTCCACACCGATTTTTTCTCTTGTAATCTGATTGATTGCAGCTTCTACCTCCGATACATCCTCCGGGATATTGTTAAAGGATAGATATGCATATACAATCTTGTCATAGGTCTTATCAGCCGGAGCAGCAGTGTTTGTGCCAGAATCTGCTGTACTGTTGGCGTCACCCTTTGTGCCACTGTTTGAGTTACTTTTTGATGAATTACTGCAAGCACTTAAGCCAATCACTAATGTAGCAGCTAATATCATAGATATCATTCTTTTCACTATTCTCATAGTAATTACCTCCTCTTTTTGATAATATAAGTATAGCAATCGGCAAATGTTTTCTCTTGCAAAAACAAGTCACCCTTTTTTAATTTTAAGACTATGCTTATTATCAATGAAACCGCTTTAAATTCTTCTATATTCCATCGGCGTAACACCGACATACTTTTTAAACATGGTTGAAAAATAAGAAAAATTATCAAAACCCACGGCCTCAGCTACATCACTGACACGAAAATCCTTTCTTAAGAGAAGCAATTTTGCCTGTTCAATTCGGTATTCACTGATGTAATCATTCAGGTATTTACCGGTTTTGCGTTTATATAATTTAGCAAGATACTCCGGAGTCAGATAGAACACAGCTGCAATCTCATTCCGTCCTATCTCCTCCTTGTAATGTCCATGGATATAGTCATTAATTTTCTCAATGATGGTCGAAGTCTTTTGAACCTCTTCCTCATATTGGAACGTCCTTTCCAATAAATAAATAATCCACCGCATCATATCAACGGTTGATTGTGAAGCTTTCTCGGATAAGCGGATGGAGGTTTCATCATGAAATAATCTGGTAGCATGAATGCCTTTCTTTAATAAATGGGCATATACCACCTGCAGCATCTCCTGTTTGATCAGATAAAGGACATGCTCACTTAATTTCTTATCTCCTGTCATTTTCTCATATAGAGCCTTATGATAATTGAGAATGCCTGTTTTATCCTTGTCATTCAGCATCTCAGTAATTTTCTCCAAGTCCAGAATCTGATTCATATCCGACGTATTCACTAAGGCATCCTGCTCCAGAAATACTTGACCATAGTATACTACGTTCTGCTGAACTAATCTCGCTACCTTCTCCTTCGCCATAGCCAGATTCTCAAGTGGATATAAGTTACTGATACAGCAGGTGATCGAGGACTTAAAATATTTACTGCAGGTTCTGATTAAACTTCTGCAATGCCCTTCCAGAACACTGCTGTTCTTTTCCTGGCAAATGGTTAACAGGTAAAAATTATTGCCCTCCAGATACTTAATTACATTTTCATTTTCCACCTGGCTGTTTAAAATCTCAGAATGAAAGCCTTCCAGAATAAACTCAAATAAACCTCCGCCAAACTTTTCTTTTTCCTGTTCGAAATTGGTTACCTTTGTCAGAATAAACCGGAACTTTTCCTCTGGATTCAACAACAGCTTTCTATTTTTTACTGCGTCAGAGATTCGTATCTTGTCCGCCGGAATAGAGCCATGAAATAGGGAGGTCCAGAAATCCAGCTTAATGAGCTTTGTATTCTTTGCCAGCCAGCCTCCATACTCACTGTTCTTCTGTAATTCCTTATTTTTACTGATCTTTGTTACCATCTTTTGCAAAGCAAGCTCCATTACATTGGAATTAAAGGGCTTTGTCAGATAGGCTGCCGCATTATAGCTGATTGCATTTGCTGCATAATCAAAATTCTCATGGCAGGTTAATAGTAAAAATTCACAGTCGATCTCCTGCTCCCTGACCCACTGGAGAAGTTCAAGACCGCTACCTTGTGGCATTTCAATATCGCTGACTATGATATCAACTTTTTTTTCCTTCAAAATCAGCTTTGCACTATTGATATTATAGGCTGTATATACTTCATCAATACCAAGGTTTGTCCAACCGACTTTGTCACGTATTACTTCAACCGTAGCAATATCATCATCCACTATCAATACCTGCATATTAACCTCCGTTCTGCTGCCAGGCAGTCCTCTCCCCTTTTTATACAAGCTAAATATAATTTTGTATCGTTTCTCTATTCAACTCATTCACCGGCTTCGCCGGTACATATATTTTGTTTAGACAACCGTGAGGTTCAATGTTTTCCAGCTGGACGAGATCATTTCTTTCATACATAAGTTCCATCATTCTCTTTATGCTCCATAGACCGATTCTGCTGCCATCCTCTAACGGTTTCTCTATAACTGCGTTCATATAGTCCAGAACATACTGGGGATATCCCTTCCCATCATCCTCAATTTCAATAAGAAGCATCTCCTGATCCCTATGGCTCACTTGACTAATTTTAATCAGAATCGATAAAGTGGAATCAATTGATATGGCATATTTATACTCATTTTCAATAATGGTGTGGATAATCATCTGGGGAATTTCCCATTCCTCCAGCTCCTTTGGCATTTCAATGTAATAGAAAATACAGTTTGGGTATTTCATTTCCTGCATTTCAAAATAGTTCTGCACATGTTGAATCTCTTCCTTGACAGGTACCGTATGAAAACCGGATTTAAACATGTATCGGATGTTTTTTGACAATGCCTCGATATAATCCTGGATCTGCTTTGATTTTCCCTGATTGCTGAGACTTGATATAGTAGACATGGCATTCAGGAAAAAATGGGGTTTAATTTGAAGGCGGATGCATTTTAATTCCGTTTCCTGTAATTCAATTCTTTTTTCATAAAACTTTATTTTTAATCCGATAATCTCATCCATCAAATGATTAAAGGACGATTTTAAAAGGGCAAATTCTTTGTTATCACAATCGCCTTCCATTCTATGATTATATTCCCCCTGCCTGATGCGTTCCATGCCTTTCACCATCTCATTCATCGGGGTAATTAATTCTTTCCTCGTGTAAAGAATATAAAATAGAACAAATAACAAGGTACTAAGAATGACTGCCAGGGCAAGTACCATACCCAGCTGTGCCTGCTTCAATATGCTTCCTTTACTTACAAAGCAGACTAAGTCCACCTGACCTTTTACTAAAGAATGATTTATTTGAAAAACTTTATTATTTCCAACCGTATCAATAGGAGCATCCATGTCTTTTTGTACTATGTCACTGCCAAAAAAGCCTTTCGTCATTTTCGACGAATCGATTAATACAAAGGCTCGTTCCCCATAGTCACCCTCCGGAATTGAACCAAGAAAAGTCTTTGTTTTTAAAAAGACTGCGATTACCCGATGATCATACTGATACATTTTATATAGATAGGTTATATTCCCTCGTTTTATAAATTCCCAGGAAGCAGTAATTTTGTCCTTTCGGGTTGCCTGTTCCATCGAAAAATCCCTTAAATCCTGCTTTTGTTGATAATTTATATTTTTTTGAACGGAATCCAGACAGATATTATGTGTGCTGTCGGCTATTATAATTGCGTCCGCACTATTATCATATAGTTCCAGCTCATCCATATAATCACGCAAATGTATGGAAGCATATAGCCGATCAGCCTCATTCTCACTCCGGATCAACGCCAGATTAACATTCTGGTAGATCAGGTTCTTGAGAATTACATCCATCTTATCTATTCTGTTGGTCAGATCATTGCCGTATACTTTCAGGAAATTTTCAGAAGACTGGAATATTTCCTGCTTCAAGATATAATAGGAGGATGCAAAAAATACAACCAGAGTCAACAGCAATAATCCCATCAGTATCATCATGTATCTAATCATTTTCTTTATAAATGATTTTTTCTGCATATAAACCTCCATTCTACCGACATGCGATATCAATATCCGTAAAGTTAATAGATTTTTCATTATAATAATTTATGAATCCTTATATCAATTGCATAACCTTCCTTACCCTCAAGGCTTTCTATGTATATCCCATAGTTAAGCCAGCCGTATTTTCCCTTTTCATCTGCTGTAAATCTTGGAGTAGTTTTAATGACATAAGCCTTATCCTATTCGAGGGTTCCTTCATTTTCAATAGCAATATACTCTCCGTCTTTGGTCTGCAATAAGTACTTTGCATAAACCTGGGAGCATCTGCTAACTTTCTCAGTATACCAATCGGCTCCGCTATTTATTATCTTACCGTTGATTTTGTCATGAAATATCTGTAATTGGAATTACCCTCAGATAACCCTCCAGTCCATGCTTAACTTCCATCGCTTCCGAGCATCCTACCTCCAGATGCATAACTCCTTAGCATATAATCGTATCATAACTTTCTCCTATATCACAAATTTATGTATACAATTAAATTTACACATTGATACAATCATATTATAATAAATAATGATTAAATAAAATTTCAATTATGAGACTTCTATTTTAATTTTTAAGTCATTTTAATCTGGCATACAGCCTGCTTACTTCCCAATAAAATTCAATGCTGTACAGAGCATGGAAAATATGCTGACTACAAAAAACTCCGGCTGCAGTTTAGATATACTCTCCCTTTGGTAAACAGTTCATAGTGAAGCTGTCTGCCATAAGAGAAAATATCTATACTACAGGCCGGAGTATTTTAATTTTAATTCTTCATATTATGTCAAGCAGGCTATATCAGGTCCAGCGTTCTATTCTTCCGTAGTAACTAATACATAATGCTGCCCACTTACATTCTGCTGACTTCCCTTAAGATAATCTATACCGCTGGCTGCATAATCATAGCTAATGGAAATTCGCTGGCTGCATAATCATAGCTAATGGAAATTCGATGCTTTCATAACTCATACAGAAATATCTGATTAATATTCTTCTCTCTCACCGAACTCCGCCGATTCTACCCATTCCTCGGGTCTGGTAAGTAAAATCACGAGATCCTCAAACAAGTTCCGATGTTCCTTCTCCTGTTGAATTAAATAAGTATATAGCTCAACGTTTTCAGGAACTGATGTTTTCGTCAGCAGATCAAAATACAGACAGATGCTTTTTTCCTCCTGTGCATATGCCAGGCGGTATATATCCAGTTGCTTTTCTTTACGATCTTTTCGGCAATCCTTGATTTCCTTGAATGCCTTTTTCATATCCAATCTTCTTAACTTATCATTTAACACAATCGGTTCTAGCTGTTTTCTTTTTTTTAATAGATTAATATGCTCTTTCTCCGCATCCGCAAGTATCAAAAACACCTTATGAAGCTCATTCTCCTTGTTTAATTCAGCCTGTTCCAGATAAAATTTCTGCCCTTCCCGTTCCATATTAATTGCAAAATCAATTGTATTCATTTCTTAACCCTCCTTTTATGACGATAACACCCAAGTTACAGTAAACTCATTTTCTGCTCACACGACCAGTAGAATCTGCTCCGCTTTGTTGTTTTGTATTCTGCAAGTTTATTAAGAAGTGAATTATTATATTTTATTTATGGTACGGTTGGTTATTGATAATCCGGTAAGCACGGTAAACCTGCTCTAATAATATCATACGCATCAGCTGATGCGGAAATGTCATTTTTGAAAAACTCAGTTTATATTCTGCTCTTTTTAATACTTCATCCGAAAGACCTAAAGAACCGCCGATCACAAAGGTGATATGGCTATTACCGGATAGTCCCAGTGAATCGATTTTCCCAGCCAGCTCTTCGGAGGAAAGCATATTGCCTTCGATTGCTAAGGCGATACAGTAGGAATCCTCTTTGATCGACTTGAGGATCCGCTCGCCTTCTTTCTTCTTAATGATATCCTCAAGTGCCTCCGAGGCATTATCTGGTGTCTTCTCATCCGCTAATTCAATCGTTTCCAAAGTGCAATACCTGCTCAGCCGTTTCGTGTATTCCTCCACACCCTGAGTCAGATACTTTTCCTTCAATTTACCCACACAAATCAGTGTTATCTTCATGATCCAGTATTTCCTCGTGTTCTTCCTGTCTTATATATTCATATAATACACCGTTCTTTACAATCTTAAGCTTTTCACCCTGAAAACCGCGTTTACGCAATTCTTTCTGAAAATTATAAAGCATGAAGCCATGGAAAACGATAAGAATATTCTTCTTCGACCAATCAATATGATCCAAAAAGTCATTGATTCTTTTTCTGGTATCACTAATTGTTTCCGGCTGGCTCTTGGATTTAAAATACCAGGCTAGTCTTCCGCAGATATGCCAAATCTCAAAGGGAAGCTTGATTCGTTCCGTATGTATGAAAGGTGCATTATCAACTTCCCGCAGCAGCTTATCTATCATCACATTTCCGCTATATACTTCCTTAGCAGTAGTAATTGCACGGGGTAAATCACTGGCATAGCAGATATCCCATTCTATTCCGTACATTTCTACCTTTTTCTTTATCACTTTAGAAACCTCATATTTTTCAGACCATTCACGAAATTCTTCGGAAGTCATCATTTTTATATGAGGACAATTAACTTTAAAATGCCTTAACAATCCTATCCGCATAGCTATCTCCCATATGTATGTCATAAGCATGGCCCCAATACAGAAAATGGTACAAATTTCCTATCGCAGAGCACTGCCTTCATTTTTATTGTACCTACTTTGATAACTAAATTCAAGTAAAAGTAGACAATTCTACCCTATATTATTCACCAGCTCTACCTTTTATCCCCATCCCAACTTCGATCGATTAGCTTAATTCAGCTGACTTCATAATAAAATGTTCTTGCAGATTGAAAGAATATATTTCATAATAGAAAAAAACATACATCAGAAAAATAAGGAGGAGTTAGCAGAATGAAAATCTTAGTTTTTTTAGCCAAAGGTTTTGAAATGATGGAATTCAGTGTATTTATTGATGTCATGGGTTGGGCCCGTAATGATTATGGCCAGGATATAATTACTGAGACTTGCGGTTTTCATAAAGAAGTAGTCAGTACCTTTCATGTACCGGTCATTGTTGACAAATTAATCTATGAGATTAACGCCAGCCAATATGATGCTCTAGCCATACCTGGAGGCTTTGAAGAGTTTGGTTTTTATGAAGAAGCCTATGATGAGGAATTATTAAATCTGATCAGAGAATTTCAGGCAAAGAATAAACTGATTGCCTCCATCTGTGTAGGAGCTCTTCCTTTAGGAAAGAGCGGTATTCTTAAGGACAGAAAAGCTACAACCTATCACCTGAGGGATGGCTATAGACAGCAGCAATTAAAGGCTTTCGGCGTAAATGTTGTCAATGAGCCGATTGTCGTCGATGGAAATATAATTACCTCCTATTGCCCTCAAACAGCTCCAGGTGTGGCTTTTCAGCTATTGGAGCAATTAACTTCTAAGGAATTTACAGAGACGGTAAAAGCCGCCATGGGCTTTTAGTAAAAAATGGAATGTGACATAAATATGAGCCAATTTGTTAACAAAAAGTATTTATTTTATCCATACTTTAATCATAACTACCATTTATACTAATATTCAGAAAGTGATATATTCACTCTCCTCCCTACATTATAAATTTATAAAGAGGGTGTCTTAAGGCAAATGCTTTAAGCGCTCTCTTTTTGTCTGCAGTTGACAATTTTCTTTATATATATTTTTGGTTTTTCATATTATTTTTATAATCCCTTCACATTCTGTACACAATTGGCATGTATAATTGCTAGCATAGACAGTGATAAAACACTTTCTACTCCCACCCTATTATACGCTATGGTTATACAGCTCCCCTGCTGTATGACAAAAAAGAACCCATTCAATGAATGGGTTCTTTTTTGTCTTATTTTACTTCCTCAGATTCCGCATGTTCTTCTTCCGGTTCCGAAAGCTTCGATATCCGAACCTGATGCGTCATCTTATTCCTTGTTTCCAATACATCAAATTGATAACCCTGGTAAGTCAGCGTCGCCTGCTCTCCATCGCCCGGTATACGAGCCAGTAGCGAAATCAGCAGACCGTTCAGAGTATCAAAATCCTCATTATGAAGTATGATATCCAGCTCGTCCTCAAGCTCTTCCAGACTTATGGAGCCCTTCACGATGAGATTATTCTCATCGGATGAGATAATCATGCTTTCTTCTTCATCATATTCATCCTGTATATTGCCTACGATTTCCTCCAGAAAATCCTCTAAGGCCACTAAACCTGCAGTTTGTCCATATTCATCAATTACAATTGCCATATGGATGTTCTTTAACTGCATATCGCGAAACAGAATGTTGATATTCATGGTATCCGGAACGAAATACGGCTCCCTGGCTATTTCACATAAAGGTTTGTTCTTTAAATCTTCTGATATGTAAGCACATATGACATCCTTCATATGTAAAATGCCGATAATATTGTCTCGGTTTCCTTCATATAAGGGATATCTCGAATAATTCTCGGAAAGCATGAAATGCAGGGCTTCATCAATTGACATCTCCGCATTGACTGCAACTATCCTTTTCTTCGGTGTCATAATATCCTGGGCTTCTTTATCTCCCAATTCCATAATGTTTGATATCATTTCCACTTCGCCGGCATCCAGAACACCCTGCTCCTGGCCTTCATTTACCATGGAAATAATCTCTTCTTCTGTAACGTTATCGGTCAGGTCAAAAGGCTTAATGCCAAATATTCTTAAAAAGATATTCAACAGTGCTTCCAAAAGCCATGCAACCGGATAAAATACTATGCCAAGAAAACGGATAATGCCCACCATATGATATGCGACTACTTCTGCATATCTTGTTGCAAATCTTCTTGGAAGAATCAAACCAAACAAAACTGTGATGTATACCAGTAAGATTGTTAACAGCACATAATAAACCGGGCGTATGATGTTGATATTGGATATAACTTTGCTGTTTACGATTACAGCTTCAATTCCAGGCAGGAAATAGGTAATAAAGGTCATACCGATCAGAACACCGATAAAGCTCTGTAAAAGATCCATAACATTAACATACCTGCTAGGCTTTTCAATGATCTTCAGAAGTTTTCCTGCAGTTTTTTGTCCGCTTTCTGCTTTCCTTTTTACACTGTTTTCATTCACATTGTTGATTGCATTCTTGGCACTTACGATGATTGCATTAAAAAGAATCAATAATAAAATAATAACCATTCCCGATATGGGGTTGCCATCGTCCATTGTATGATTTCTTCTCCTTTTTCTTTTGGTATTATCTATAATATGTATCTAAAGAAAAACTAATAATAAGGGCTTTATCAATTTTCTTTAATACATCCCTGTCCAAATGACAAACTTTCTCTTTCAGTCTTGATTTATCAATAGTACGTACCTGTTCCAATAAAATAACGGAATCCTTTACTATTCCATATTTCTCGGCATCCAGTTCCACATGTGTGGGAAGCTTCGCTTTATTCATTTTTGATGTAATGGCCGCGCATATTACGGTAGGACTATGTTTGTTACCAGTATCATTCTGAACAATCAGAACCGGCCTGACACCACCCTGTTCGGACCCGACTACCGGTCTTAGATCCGCATAGAAGATATCTCCTCTTTTAATAACCACTTTATTCACACTCCAATATTAGGCTTAACCTTATTATTGCCATTTTCTTCGTGTGTATTCCATAAAGTGTAAAGTATTAAAAATATAACGATTCAGTTGCCTCTAAGAAATATTTATTTATGCTCCAGTTCGATATACACTCTTGGAATTCTCTTACCTACGGTACATACCAGCTCATATGCAAAGGAATGGGACCATTGTGCCAATTCTTCTGCAGAGATATAAGCATCTCCATCCCTGCCCAATAAGGTAACGTAATCCCCCTGTTTCACATCCTCAATATCGGATACGTCAACCATGAACTGATCCATGCATATTCTGCCGACAATGGGTGCATATTTGCCGTGGATGATAACCTTTCCAAGATTCGATAGATTTCTGGAATAACCATCTGCATAACCCACCGGAATAGTAGCTATTCTTCTTTTCTTATCGGTAACATAGGTCGCACCATAGCTGATACCTACTCCGGCTTCAACATCCTTTACATAAATTACATGGGTTTTTAATTCCATCGCCGGAATCAGCTTGATTTCCTTCTGATTCACCTCATCAGAGGGGTAGATTCCATATGTAGCAATACCACAGCGTACCATATTAAAATATGCCTGAGGAAATTCAATGATACCAGCACTGTTAGCAATATGCTTTACCAGAATGAAGATATTCTCTTTCTCCAGTAATTCGATAAATCTTGTGTATCTAACCAGCTGGTTGAAAGTACTTGTTTGATCCGTCTCATCTGCACGGGCAAAATGTGAGAATAAGCCTTCGATTTCAACATTTGGCAGTGCAGCAATTCTTTTGATTTCTTCGATACTCTCATGGGTATCCGAGAAACCGATTCGGCTCATTCCCGTATCGAGTTTGATGTGTATCTTCGCAGTCTTTCCCTGTTTCTGTGCTTCCATGGACAGAGCTTCTGCCATCTCATATTGAAATACAGTCTGCGCTACATCATATGCAACAACCAGATCATATTGTTCCTTCGGAGTATATCCAAGAATCAGCATTGGCTTTGTGATACCTGCTTCCCTGAGCTCCACTGCTTCTTCTATAATAGCCACTCCATAGGCATCGATTCTGCCGCTGTCACTAAGCGCTCTTGCGAGCGGTATTGCACCATGACCATAGGCGTCTGCTTTAATGATTACCATAAGCTTTGTATTATCACTCAGCTTCTTCCTTACTTCCAATAGATTATGTCTGATTGCATTTAAGTCAACACTTGCCTGAACTCTATAATAACGATTATTTTGATTACCTTGTTCCATAATATTATCGCTTGCCTTTCCTACGTATTACTTTTTCGATTGAATTCACAATATCGCTCGCCATCAGGGAGTAAACTCCCTTTTCATTGGCTGCAGCATCTCCGGCTAACCCATGGAGATATACTGCAAGGCAGGCAGTCTCATAAGCTTCCATTCCCTGCGCAATCAGAGCAGCCATGATTCCAGTCAGGACATCGCCGCTTCCGCCGGTAGCCATTCCATTGTTACCGGATATATTGAGACAGGTATTCATACCCTGGGTAACAATCGACCTTGCATCCTTTATGGCATATATCAACTTATTATTATAAGAACATTGATGGGCAGTGTCAATCAGATTATTGATGATCTCTGAAACAGGAATACCGATCAAACGGGACAGCTCCATCAGATGAGGAGTCAGTATTGTCTGGTCGTTTAAGTAGGCAGATAAGTAATCCAGCCTGCCTTTGACGGTTGCTCCTGGCAGCTTCTGATCCATTTTTTTCGAAAGAAGAGTAATCGCATCTGCATCAATAATAACGGGTACTTTTGCTTTTTTGATAATAGTTTCTACAAGTTCCTCTGCCGTACCGGATAATCCGATGCCCGGACCGATTACAACGACGGATGCCCAGGCTAAGGCTTCCAGAAGCTTCTCCTGCCTCTCATCCTCATTCAGATTATCTTCATCATATGCAGCAAATAATGCCTCCGGGATAGAAGTTTGTATAATCTGCCGATTTGCTTCTGAAGTAAGAACCTTTACCAGGCCCGCTCCTGTCCGATAGGCAGCCTTCGCCGAAAGGAAGGCAGCCCCGCTCATCCCTTTACTGCCTGCTATGATAAGAACCTTTCCGTAGGTTCCTTTGTTACTATAGTTCTTTCTTTCCGGCAGTCGATGAAGATCCTCCGGCCCGTAATAAAAGGTATCCGGTGAAGCCTGTTTCGTTGCTTCTTCAGGAAAACCGATATCGGCCACGGTGATAGTCCCAGCATATTCGGCACCAGGATAGAGTAATAATCCGAGCTTCTGGTACCCAAAGGTTATAGTATAGTCAGCTTTCACAGCCACCTTCATCACTTTTCCGCTGTCAGCAGATATTCCGGAAGGGATATCAACCGCAAATACTATCTGGCTACTACTATTAATATTGCAGATAATCTCTTCATATTCACCGGAAACATCTCTTGATAAACCAACTCCGAAGATAGCATCAATTATTATATTATATTCATGAAGCTTGTTACAGTTTTCTAATGGAACACCGATATTCCTTGCTCTTTCCAGCTGAACTTTCATGGATGCGGAAGCTTTCTCTTCGTATCCAATAAAAAGAATAGCAACATGATAGCCCTGTAAATACAGAATTCTACCTGCTGCAACTCCATCTCCGCCATTATTACCAGGACCACAGACAACAAGTATGCGATCCTCTATCATAATCCTGTTCTTCATGACAGCAACCACTTCATTTGCTGCCCGTTCCATCAACTCCAGTGCAGGGATTTTACAGACCTCTACACTGTAATCATCGATTTGTTTCATTTGCTTCGAATTAACGGCATATTTCATGCTTTAAGCCTCCCCTACCACAAATGCGTTGGCATAATCCTTCGTATTCGAAATAGATACATGGATGGTCGTAATCCCCTGCAGACCGGCAAGCTCTGCTGCCTTACGGTACAAATTCACATAAGGCTTTCCTTCCAGACTTCGAAGTACCTCAATATCAATCGGAGTAAAACCACGGAAACCGGTACCGAGCATCTTAGCCACTGCTTCTTTTACAGCAAAATTATCAGCAGCTCTTTTCTTATCTGTCTGAATCAGCTCAATCTCCGGTTGTGTATAATAGCGCAGCCGGAAGCCTTCCTTCTGGTAGGCCTGCAGCACACGATCTATCTCAATTAAGTCTACTCCAACTCCGGTAATCACATTAACCTCCCTTATGCTTATCAAACCTTTCCATCAGTTCAGGGCCAAGGATATCATGCATGTATGTATAAATCAAACTATTCTGTGCCTCAAGATCCTGCTTCAGTAAAATCTTGTGCTTCAAATCTTCCCTGATATTATTGATCCAATCCGTTACTTCTTTTAATTCTGTTTTGTTTGTTTCTAATAATCCATAAAATACATTGATGCTCTCCCCCATGAGCTGTTCATTTACCTCTTTGATCTGATAGGGGAGATCACCAAGTTCGTCCATGGATTTATCCATCTTTTCATTTAATTCATTAATATATTGCTTATTCTTTCCAAGCTTTTTATCTTTCTCTTTTGCGTTATCTTTGCCGATATCCATGTTGTTCACGATATCCTTAAGCAAGCTGTTTTTCAGATTCTTCATGTCTTTGATATCATTCACCAGCTTACCCTGCTTTTTCAGCAGGTTATTCACCTTTTGTTCCAGTTCTTTAATCTCAGCTGTTTTCTGATCTTCTGTAAATAATTCATGCCACCGGGTGTCCAAAGTAAGAATTGGCAGTTTTTTGTCTTTAACGATATTATGAAATTCGATTCGTTTCTCCTTTTTTGCCATTCGAGAAATCTCCGATCTTCTTATGCTAGTTCGTAGTTACATTTTAATTTCTTCTTTTCCGGAAAGGCGGTAGGATAACTTCATCAGGCTTTCTGCCAGATGAACATTCTCTACAGTAACTTCCTTGGGAAGATTAAGATCCGTCGGTGCGAAGTTCCAGATGCCCTTAACTCCCCATTTGGCAAGCTCTGCTGCAATCTGCGGAGCCTTCGCCTTCGGAACGGTAAGTGCAGCAATATCTACATTGTTATTCTTAATGTACTCTTCCAACTCATCATTGGATTTAACCGTAATCCCTCTGATTTGGGTTCCAATTAACTTAGGATTAATATCAAAGATTCCTCTGACAAAAAAACCTCTGCGTTCAAAATCCACATAATTGGCTAACGCCTGACCCAGATTACCGGCACCTATGATAATAACATTATATTTCGTATCAAGGCCAAGAATTTTGCCGATTTCCGAATGGAGGTATTCCACATTATAGCCATAGCCCTGCTGCCCAAAGCCCCCAAAATTATTCAGGTCCTGTCTGATCTGGGAAGCAGTAACCTTCATTTTCTCACTTAATTCCTTGGATGATATTCTTACGACATCCTTCTCCAACAAATCTCCCAGGTAACGGTAATATCTTGGTAATCTATTAATAACTGCTTTCGAAATCTCTTTCTTATACAATGTTTCTCCTCCTTATCTGTATCTACTATTATCATAATTATATTAAATTGTTAAGAAAAAGTCAATCTTTTCTAGCAGTTTGGCGGTTTTCGTTAAGTTTTTCATGATTTGTGTTATAACACAATCTGGTATAACTGGAACTATTCCGGATATGGGTTGCTTTCTTCGATAATCAAAAAACAGGCTTTAAATCAGCCTGTTTCTTGATTATATGATTTACACTTTATATTAGCATATCCTAAAAATGACTCATTCATGTAATATGGAATAGATTACGACTATCGAAGTCAGATATACGTATAAAACAGTCGATATGAATGAACCAATTTATGATTGCATAATCTGGATACCTATTGATGAAGAAGCTATTGAAAGGCAGCCTCTGTAAATTGAACACTCTGCGCTACGGCAATCGCTTGTTTCTTAGTAAAATATTTCTCATTAAAGAAGAAGCAGTATACTGCGCTGCCATCTTCCCTGGCAAAATAGATTTCCCACATCTTACTGGTCCATTGATCCTTCGGTATCGGGTTGCCGGCTTCTTCTGCTGCTCCAAGCTCTGCCGCAGTATAGAGGTCATGTTCCACCTCTCTTAATACTGCCTGTTCCTGCACATTGGTCAAAACTTCCGGTTCGCCGATATATAATGTATGGTTCTCACCATTGGAACCGCTGATTAACTTGCCGTTTTTAAACGTTACGTGGTTATACATAATTCCATTGATTACCCCTGATTTATCATAGGGTAACCTCATAACCCCACCCGCTGCGTACCATTCTACCGGTGCCATCTCAGGACCAGCGGGAACTTCTCCCTAATAAAGAAAGAGATTTCCTCCCTCTCCTAAGGTTGCAGTATAATATCCATTCTCATAACCGTCCGGAAGCTGGTATGCCAGATATGTTGCCATAGTCACATTCTTTTTCAGGAAGTCATTTATTTGCAGCGGAAGTGCACTGGGACCTTCACCGGTATTAGATGAGGAAGACTCTGAATTCTGCGAATTATCCGACGAGGTAATATTTGAATCGAATTTAGCTTCGCCCAGCAAATTTAATAACTCCTGCACTTTCTCAGCTGACTCACTGTAAGCCTTAATATCTTCTATATTCATTGCCCGAGTATTTTGTTCATTCCAGTAAACCGTTATCTGATCCTTCTGACCATCTATCATGTACGGATAGCTCCATTGGATTTCATCCGCATTATCGATCAGCGCCAGTAATATCGTTGCACAACCCGTCATTTTGACATCAAAAGCATCTCTGTCCGTCACCAGGTCCGTAAACATGATTCTTAGAATGTAAGGTGTCTTGGAGGTCTCTAATTCCAATGTGTAATCACCAAACTTCTCTTGAATCCCAAGCTCTTTCAGTAATGCTCCATCTGCTGGCGCATCACCGATATAGGGATTTCGTAGCTCATACAGCTGCTTAGCATAATCTGTAACTGTATCATCTGTAATTGTGTTCTCAGTTCCTGCTCCTGTAATCTGATTGCTGGTTTCTGCCTCTGATTTATTCTTTGGATTGGCAGTGCAGGCAATCAGAACCACAATGCATATCATTGCGATGATCATGGAGATCCACCATCTCGGTTTTTTGAAGTGAAGCACATTTTTAACTCTGCTCTTTGTATTTGTTTCTCCAAAAGCTAGCGGACTGCCTGCCGGGAAGCTCCTGTGGGAAGCAAAAGAAAGAAGGGACATACTGTAGTCAGCTTTTACATCAAAGCCTAACTCACTGACCACTTTCTCATCACAGCTCATCTCCATATCTTTGCTCATGCTGATATATGCTATCCAGATAAGCGGATTGACCCAGTAAAGAACAAGTAACAGGAAGGAAAACGGTTTAACCAGGTAATCCTTTCTCCTGATGTGGTACATTTCATGCTTTAGGATATAATTCTGCTCCTTCTCGCTTAATCGAAACGGTATATAGATACGGGGCTTCCATATCCCCATAACAAAGGGTGTTGTTATAGTATCACATTCATAGATATTCTCTTTCCAATGCACAGCCTTCGCAACCCTACGCATCAATCGAAGATAAGATATCATGCTATATATGAGAAAAGCTGCTATTCCTATCACCCATAATACCGCAGCAATATCGGTTACGATCTGCAGCAGACTAACACCGCCGGAAGCCAATACTGGAAGACTTCCTTTCGGAATTAATGTCACAGCCTCAGTTCCCGCTTTTATATTAGAGGGCTGTATCACGAAGGTATTGGCAGGAATGTAGGTATTAATAACTACAGTATCATTCAGCGGATACTTCTTATTAAATAAATTAAAATTAAATATACTCAGCACCGAAGAGAACGAAACAGGGCATATCAGACGAAATCCAACCGCCAGCCATAATACATAGGAATAAATCTTTGGTGCCTTCTTTATACAGGTGCGAATCAATAATACAGCCAGAATTACATAGCTTGCCGTGATACCCATATTAAGAATTTGTACAAATAACTTTACCAGCACATCCATATCATATCCCCCTACTCCTTATGTGAATCAATCAACCGTCTGATCTCCTCAGCTTCCTTATCGCTTATTTTCCTGCTGCCCAGAAAAGCAGCGATAAATTGCGGCAGGGATCCCTCGAAGGTGCGCTCCATAAAATAATCCGTCTCCACTGCCTGAACAGCTTCCTTAGGTATCAGCACTGTTACAACAGCATTCTCATTCATAATAAATCCTTTCTCACATAACTTCTTAATCGTTGTATAAGTAGTGGACTTTTTCCATCCAAGCTTCTCTAAGCATAATTCTACCAGATGTCCTGAGCCGACAGGAGCATTCTCCCATACAATCAGCATAAATCGATAATCACTGTCACAGAGCTTCAGATTATCCATTGCAATTCCTCCTCACTTTGGTCTATAACTACCAACCTAATTCCAGTCTATAACTACCGACCATATTTGTCAAGTCATATTATCCCCTTTTTATCATCCTAATAATCCATCCTCTCTTATAAAAATGAGCTATTCCTGCATCCCTTTCTTTACTTGTTCGATTTCCTATGATAAAATATACTGCAGTTGTTACATAGAAGAATAAAGTAAATGCGGGTAATTCCTTAAGCTGGTACCGGTCAGTTACTGTGAATTCACTTACCGCAATAAATGAGGGATAAATCAATGATACTTGCATGTAAGAATATTAGTAAAGCTTTTGGTACGAATCAGATCCTGAAGGCAGTTTCCTTCCACGTCAATGAGAAAGAAAAAGCTGCAATCGTGGGTATCAATGGTGCTGGCAAATCAACTTTATTAAAAATAATCATGAAGGAAATGGTGGCTGATGAAGGTGAAGTCATCCTTGCTAAAGGAAGCACTATCGGTTATCTTGCCCAGCATCAGAACCTTTCCTCTGAACACACTATCCATGAAGAAATGCTTACCGTGAAGCAGGATATCATCGATCTGGATGCCAATATCAGAGCCTTGGAACGGGATATGAAGCACGCACAAGGTGACAAGCTAAATCAGATGCTCAGTACCTATACCCGCCTTACCCATGAATTTGAGATAAAAAACGGTTATGCCTATCAGAGTGAAGTAATCGGCATATTAAAGGGTCTTGGCTTTTCTGAAGAAGACTTTGACAAGAAGGTGAATACCTTATCCGGCGGACAGAAGACTCGTATTGCCCTGGGTAAATTATTACTCTCCAAACCGGATATCATCTTATTGGACGAGCCCACCAACCATTTGGACTTGATATCAATCGCCTGGCTGGAAACTTTCTTATTGAATTATAATGGGGCTGTGATTGTTGTAGCCCATGACCGTTATTTTCTGGATAAGGTTGTATCTAAGGTTGCTGAACTGGATAATACCAAGTGCCAGACCTTTGAAGGAAATTATTCTGATTATGCCCAGAAGAAATCGATGCTGCAGAATGCCATGCTGAAGCAGTATCTGAACCAGCAGCAGGAAATCAAGCATCAGGAGGAGGTTATCTCCAAGCTTCGCTCCTTCAACCGTGAGAAATCCATCAAACGTGCCGAGAGCCGTGAGAAGATGCTGGAGAAAATAGAACGTGTGGAGCGTCCGGTTGAACATACGGAAATGCATTTTCATCTCGAGCCACGCATCATGAGCGGCAATGACGTCCTGACTATAACAGGTCTGGCAAAATCCTATGACCACCTTACTTTGTTCCGTGATCTGAATTTTGATATCAAGCGTGGTGAAAAAGTAGCCATCATCGGAAATAACGGCACCGGTAAAACTACGATACTAAAGATCATCAACGGACAAGTGGATGCAGATGGCGGCGAGATCAAGCTTGGCTCCAAGGTGCATGTTGGCTATTACGATCAGGAGCATCAGGTGCTGGATCCGGAGAAAACCTTATTTGACGAATTACAGGATGCTTATCCTCATCTTGATAATACGACCATCCGTAATATCCTGGCCGCCTTCCTCTTTACCGAGGATGATGTCTTTAAACGGATTAAGGACATCAGTGGCGGTGAACGAGGACGTGTGTCCCTGGCAAAGCTGATGCTCTCGGAAGCAAACCTGCTGATCCTCGACGAGCCCACCAACCACCTGGATATCACCTCGAAGGAAATCCTGGAGAATGCCATCAACCACTACAGCGGAACGGTGCTGTATGTATCCCATGACCGTTATTTTATTAATAAAACAGCAACACGCATTCTGGATCTGACAGAACAGACTTTGCTAAATTATATTGGTAATTATGATTATTACCTGGAGAAAAAGCCAGAGGTTGAAGCAGCCTTCTTAGGAAAAACGGTAAACCAACCTGCAGCAGCTAACTCAGGTAAGCCTGGTGCCTTCCCAACAGCCGCTTTCCAGTCCGGCTCCGGCTCATCTGTTTCCGAAACAGAAAGTGAGAACAAACAGAGCTGGCAGCAGCAAAAAGAAGAACAGGCACGCGCTCGTAAGAGAAAGAATGATCTGAAGAAGACCGAGGATGAGATCCATCAGTTAGAAACGAGAAATGATGAGATAGACACCCTGCTGACGAAGGAAGAGATATTTACCAATGTTCAGAAATTAATTGAATTAAACAATGAGAAGAAGGCACTTGAAGACCACTTACTGGAGCTTATGGAATTATGGGAGCAATTAGCGGCTGACGAATAAGTGTAAAAAGTCTTGTTGTAATAAAAAGGCAGTTATAAATTCAGAAACAATCCAATCCGGATAGTTATGTCTGACGTTTACAACTGCCTTTTCAATCAAGTTAGCGCATCGAAATCATCATCATTAATTTTTCTGTCAATCAGTTTATGGAAGAAGAACTCTCCTGCTCCAAGTGCAACACCTGCAACTAAGGCACTTAGGAAAGGAATATCGTTCGTATTCCAGAAAAAATTGAACATATAAATCACCACGAAGGATATGACCATATCTGCTAATGTAGCAACCAGATTATTGATTGCCGGCAAAATAACCATATCTCCAATGAGATAGGAAATTGCTGTAACTACCAGGGATACCCACAAAATATTGCCAAAGGATAAACGGCTTAATAAAAGTAAAGCTATTTCCAATATGATTGCAGTCATAATAAATTTAACTATAAGGGCTGATATATGTCTCAAAGTAATTGTCTCCTTTTATCTTGTTTTACTTATATTTTTTCCCAATGAATTAAATTTATGTATGAAAACTTTACCAAATTGTGAAGTAGATAGCACCCAAATATTCTGAAGTAGACAGCGCCCAATAAAAAGCCTTAGAATTCATGGTTTATTACGTTTCCGATGAATTCTAAGGCGATTTTATTTATAAACCTTGTTCACTGATATTTTTAATTGTGTTCATTATATGTTCATGAGCTAAGGCCTCCGCCAGCTCGCCGTCACGTTTACGTATAGCATCCAGAATGGCTGCATGCTCCTGACTGGATTTGGAGGCTCTTGCAGGGGCTGCCAGCGTAATCTTACGTACTCGTTCCACATAATGATGGAAATCCGATAATACATGATTTAAGATCTTACTACCGGAGGCTTTATAAATCAGATCATGGAACTTATTATCAAGCTCTACCAACTGTTCATAGTGGCTGCGTCTCGCATGGAAATCTGATAAATATAATACCTCATCCAGGGCCTCGATCTGCGCTTCTGTGATATGTTCACAAGCCAATTTTGCACATAAGCCTTCCAGATAAGAGCGAATCATATAAATATCATGGATATCCTTCGAAGTAATACCGGTAACATATGCCCCTTTGTTCGGGATCATGGTAACCAGTCCTTCCAGCTCCAGCTGCCTAAGCGCTTCCCTTACCGGAGTACGGCTGACTCCAAGTTCAAGACCAATCGTATTCTCTTTCAGCTCTTCATTTTCTTGATATCGTCCGGCTAAGATGTCTTCCCTAAGCTTATAGAACACTTTTCCTCTTAAGGAATATTTATCTGTTCCTTCTTTCTGAAGATTAAAATCTTCCAAGGAATTACCTCCTCAAATCTATCACAGGATTAAGATCCCTAGATTTATGATATATTTGGCATCAAAAGTACTATTTCATCTTCTCGATAGTTCCCATCAAATAGTCAGCAAATTTAGCTCCGGTTGCTCCGGTATCTCTGCCGGTGGTTACAACCTTTTTCTCGGTTACGGTACAGATATCAAGGGCACGGTAAAGCTTATCCGCCTCCTGGGTATAACCGATATGAGCAAGCAGCATTGCGCCTGCACGGATCATGCTGCAAGGATCTGCATAGATGTCTCTGCCTTCCTGAACCATACGGGGAGCGGAACCATGAATGGCTTCAAACATCGCATATTTCTTACCGATATTGGCACTGCCGGCAGTACCGACACCGCCCTGGAATTCGGCAGCTTCATCGGTAATGATGTCACCGTAGAGATTCGGAAGAACAACAACCTGGAAGTCCTTTCTTCTCTTCTCATCAACAAGCTTGGCCGTCATAATGTCAATATACCAGTCATCAGAGGTGATGCCCGGATAATCCTTGGCGATTTCCTTAAAGATATCAAGGAATTTACCATCGGTCGTCTTTATAATATTAGCCTTTGTTACAGCCGTTACTCTGGTCTTGCCGTTAGCTTTTGCAAATTCAAAAGCTGCCCTGATAATTCTCTCCGTACCTTGAGTTGTAGCAATTGTAAAGTCTACACCAAGATCCTCTGTAACATGGATGCCCTTGCTGCCTACTGCGTAAGCGCCTTCGGTATTCTCACGATAGAAGGTCCAGTCAATACCCTGCTCCGGAATACGAACCGGTCTTACGTTGGCAAACAGGTCAAGCTCCTTTCTCATGGCTACGTTAGCACTTTCCACATTCGGCCACGGATCACCTTTTCTGGGTGTTGTAGTGGGTCCTTTTAAGATGACATGGCATTTCTTGATTTCATCTAAAACTACGGGAGGAATAGCTGTATTCTCAGCCGCTCTTCTTTCTATGGTTAAACCATCAATTACATGGAATTCTACTTTACCTGCATTGATGTCATCCTTTAACAGGTATTCCAGGATTCTTTGTGACTGGGAAGTGATAGCCGGTCCGATACCGTCACCGCCGCATACACCAATAATTATCTTATCCAGAGCTTTGTAGTTAACGAAATCGCCCTGTGCTTTCATATCTTCTACTCTTTTTAGCTGACTCTCCAATAATTGTCCAAATCTTTCTTTCGCCGCTTCAATTTTCTCTGCAGAAATCATTTTTAGTACCGTGCCTTTCAATTTATTTATAACATAGTCAAACCATGCCATTACCAAATACAATTGTATTCGGTAAGGCATGGGTTGTCAATTCTAAAGTGTATTCTTTACCAGACTGATCCCAAGTTCTGTTTCAGATTTATGGATAACTCTTAACAGCTCATCATCCGTAATTACGGTAACACGTCCCGTCTCATATTCCTCATCTACCCAAACCTTAACCTTGGCAACAATCGGATTGGATTTGTCTACAGCTATATCATTCTTTAGTTTAAAGAAGGTATTGATCCAGTGAGCGATGCCTGCAAGGCCGGAGGTATTGGATACAGCTACAAGAACCGGACGGTTCAGGAATTTCTCCGTATCAAAAATATTATAAATCTCTTCGTTCTTTAATAAACCGTCTGCATGGATACCTGCGCGGGTAACATTGAAATTCTTACCGACAAAGGGTGTTCTGGAAGGTACCCGGTAACCGATTTCCTTCTCAAAGTATTCAGCAAGCTCTGTAATCACCGTGGTTTCCATACCATCCAAGGTCCCCTTCAACTGAGCATATTCAAATACCATCGCTTCAAGTGGTGTATTACCGGTTCTCTCGCCGATACCGAATAAGGAACAGTTCACTGCACTTGCACCATATAACCAAGCTGTTGTTGAGTTTGAAACAGCTTTATAAAAGTCATTATGTCCATGCCACTCTAACCATTTGGAAGGAACTCCGGCATGGTTCATGATACCATAGATAATACCCTGTACGGATCTCGGAATAACAGCACCGGAGAAGTTAACACCATAACCCATAGTATCGCAGGCTCTGATCTTAACCGGTATATTATATTCCTTACTCAGCTTCATTAACTCACTGCAGAAGGGAATAACAAATCCATGGATATCGGAACGTGTAATATCCTCAAGATGACATCTTGCTGCAATACCGGTTTCAAGACATTCCCTGACTATGCTTAAGTAATGATTCATTGCTTCTTTTCTGGTCATCTTCATCTTATAGAAGATGTGATAGTCGGAGCAGCTTACAAGGATACCCGTCTCCTTCATACCAATTTCCTTAACTAACTCAAAATCCTTCTTGCTTGCTCTGATCCAGGAGGTAACCTCAGGGAACTCATAACCTCTCTCCATACATTTATATACTGCGTCACGGTCTTTTTTGCTATATAAAAAGAATTCGCTCTGACGAATTAAGCCCTTCGGACCACCCAGACGATGGAAATAATCATACATCGTTACAATCTGTTCCGTTGTATACGGAGCCCTTGACTGCTGACCGTCACGGAAGGTTGTATCGGTAATAAAAATCTCATCGGGTAAATTGTGTGGAACAATTCTGTCATTGAATGCAATCTTAGGTACTTCACTGTAAGGGAAAAGATTACGGAAAGTATTCGCTTGGTCAACATCTACGAGCGTATAGATTGGCTCCTCCAGCTGTAGTAAATTGTTATGCGGGTTGATAAAGACTTTTCTCTCATCCATATGTATCGCTCTCCATTTCTTTCAAATAATAAAATTTGTTTTATTGTATACAATTATACTTGTATTGTCAACAACATCTTTATTCTTTTTTTCTACTATATATTCCAAGGCAGAAGGAGGCGCTGATACCGGTGGAAATAATGGAGGAAGACCTAAGATCAAAGCATTGCTGCCGGTTTTGTACGGATGTGGATAAGGTGCCGGTTAATATAGTAAAAATAATTACCACACTAATAAATATAATTTTAAAAATAGATAAAAACCGCTTCAAAAATGCATTCATTTCTCCTGCCTCACAATAATTTACAATATTTAACATCTATTATAAAATCAAGGAGAAAAGTGTCAATACAAATTGGAATATATTTACATCTCTATTTCTAAAAACCGTACGCGTAATGCTACAAAAATCGGCACAAAAAGGGCTTCCATGATTGGAAGCCCCTGTCTTTCATTCCATATTCCATTTATTTGAATTGCTTTAAAATAATCTCATAAACAACCGGTATGAATACTGCCGGTAGAATATTTCCGCATTTAATTTTCTTTCCGAATACCATGTTGATACCAATTCCAAAGATAAGAATGGAACCAATAAAGGATATATTGGTTATCAGCCTGTCACTTAAAAATGGCTCTACCAGTTTTGAAATCTCTTTTTCAGTCCACCCTTAATGATTATTCCAATGAAGGAACCCATAATAATTGCCGCTATATTTACCAACGTACCTAATCCGACCATTTGTCTACCTTCTTCCGTCCTTTATGACAACCGTCATACCAACCCGGTCGTCTGCTCCACTTCTCTGAGGGCTAATATCGTCCTTTGCAATAAATCATCCAGTTCCCAGCCAAGCATACTGGCACCGTTCTCGATAACCTCCCTGGAACAGCCGGCAGCAGTGAATTGTTTTAATTCACACAAACCTCAATCAGCGTTTACTGTAGTAAGCATATATGTTTTATTTTCATAATATACAACAATCCACAGGATAACACAAGCGTTCAATAAAATTTGTGGGCTTTTACGAGTTATATGAAATCCTTCGCAAAAACCCAAGTACTTTTTTATTTTATTAATTCACCTTCAGTTATCTTACCCCACTCAGGTCCTTAATGACCTCACCAGCTATGATTAAACCGGCAACGGAAGGAACAAATGCATTACTTCCGGGTATCTGGCGTCTTGCGGTACATTTTCTTATGGCACCCGGAGGACAGATACAATTAGTCTTGCAGCTGATAGCCATATCTTCCAGTGGCTTATGCGGCAATTCCTGTGAGTACAATACCTTTAATTTCTTAACACCTCGAACCTTCAATTCCTTTCTCATAACCTTAGCAAGAGGACAGACGGAGGTTTTATAGATATCCGTCACTTCGAATCTCGTTGGATCTAATTTATTGCCAGCACCCATGCAGCTGATGATCGGGACATTCTTTGCCTGAGCACGGAGAACCATTTCTATCTTTGCAGACACCGTATCAATGGCATCCACGATATAATCATATTGTGAAAAATCAAATTGGTCAGCAGTTTCTGCTGAATAAAAGCATTGATGAGTTGTTACGATTACATCTGGATTAATCTCCAGCACCCGCTCCTTCATCACATCAACTTTGAATTTACCTACGGTTTTTCGCGTAGCAATAATCTGACGGTTGATGTTAGTTAAGCAAACCTTATCATCATCAATCAAATCCAGACTTCCCACACCACTTCTAGCTAACGCTTCCACAGTATAGCCGCCGACTCCGCCGATACCAAATACGGCAACCCTGGCATTCTTTAACTTTTCCATGCCATCCTTACCGAACATGAGCTCCGTTCTTGAAAACTGGTTTAACATACCGTCGCTCCCTTCTGATCATAATCATCTAAGAAATTATAGCTTTTTTCCTTATCATGATAACCGATAATCGTGGTCAGGTTGACATCATGCACACTGCGGAAAATATTTGCATCAATGCTTGGATTGGTCTGACGGAATTTTTTAATCAAAGCCTTCATTTCCTGACGCTTGGAACCACCGCCTCCGTTATCACAGAGGGTACAGTTCTCTGTCAGTCGGCAGGCGCACTGAATAAACTGCAGATCATTATACTGCTTCCAGGCTAAGATATCCGCCTCTTTTACCAGATACATCGGCCGGATCAGCTGCATTCCCGGGTGGTTCGTGCTATGAAGCTTCGGCATCATCGTCTGTATCTGACCGCCGTATAACATTCCCATGAGAATTGTTTCAATCACATCATCAAAATGGTGCCCCAAGGCAATCTTGTTGCAGCCCAGAGCCTGTGCCTGCTTATAGAGGTAACCCCTTCGCATTCTGGCACAAAGATAACAAGGGGATTCATCCACTCCTGCTACAATATCATAAATCTGAGTATCAAATATGGTAATTGGTATATTAAGAAGCTTGGCATTATTAATAATAGTCTGTCGGTTAATCTCATTATAACCCGGATCCATTACTAAAAACACCAGTTCAAACTTCATCTTTCCGTGTCGTTGTACCTCCTGCATCAGCTTGGCAAGCAGCATAGAATCCTTGCCGCCGGAGATGCATACAGCAATCTTATCACCTTCCTGGATTAATTTATAATCATTTACACCATTGATAAATTTCTTCCATAAAGGCTTCCTATATTTTGTAATAATACTTCTTTCTATTTCTTCATAACGTTCCATTTTTATACCACTTTCTAATCTCTTACTATGTTGAAATATTTCGGTAAATATTATCTTTGACTATATCCACCTTCTATTAATTAATTTAATTTGCTAAACCGCCAGCTTCATATAACAACGTTCAAAAGCCTTCATGAAAATATCAAGCTCTTCTTCTGTTGTCAAATAACTTAAGCTGATCCGCCAGGAACACATGGCATTCTTCTTATCCTTGGAGACCGCATATACCGGTCTCGAAGGAGAACCCGGAACGGAGCATGCCGACTTAACAGAGACACAGATACACTCCTGCTCCAAAGCCTCCTGAAACTGTCCGCCCTTTATACCCTGAACACTGAGATTAAGGATATGCGGAATGGAATAATCCGTACTGTTTATCCGTACCTTCTTGTATCCAAGCAGCCGTTGTTTCAGATATACATTCATAGCCTTAACCTTATCATATCTATCCTTCTGATGAGCCAGTGAAATATCCAGAGCTTTATCAATGGAGGCAGCCAAACCTAATGCAGGAGTACCGCTTCGATAAATGGTGGTACTGGTTCCTCCATGGATCAAAGGATTAAGAACAACAGAATCTTTCTTTACTAATATACCGCATCCGTTTAATCCAAAGAATTTATGAGGTGTAAAGGTCATACAGTCAGAAAGCTTTGCATTTACAGGTACCTTACCAATTGCCTGCGTTGCATCGGTATGGAAAAAGCAATTCGGATAAGCTTCCAAAAGCTTAGCAATCTCTTCTACGGGCTGTCTGACACCTAATTCACTATCCACACTGCAGATGGATACTAAAACCGTATCGTTACGAAGCAATTCTTTGAGATGCTCCAGATCCACCAGACCATCCTTAGTAATGTCAACCAGATCAGTCTCATATCCCAAGGTCTGCAGATACGTTAATGCTCCGCTGACCGATGGATGCTCCAGGCAGGTAGAGATAATATGTTTTCCATTATTTTTATAAGCCTGCACCAGGCCCTTAACCGCCAGATTATTTGCTTCGCTGGCTCCGGAGGTATAGATGATTTCCGAAGCATTAACGCCTAAAAGCCCTGCAATATGCTCCGTTATCCTATCCAATTCCTCCTTCGCTTCCCTTCCCAGAAGGTGGGAGGAATTCGGATTGGCAATATATTTGTTACTTATTTCTACAAAGCAGTTCATAACCTCTGGATCAACCGGAGTATTCGCTGCATAATCTAGATATATCATGAGTTCACCTCAATAAGACTCCTAAAATACGACAATAGTATTATCATAAAGCGTAAATCCTACTATGTCAATTGATTTTATGGAAGTTGTCCAGGAGGGTAAATTTAACAGATAAACCCGATATTACAGCTCTTAAATCACTTAAAACAGGACGGTACCGTCCTTATCAATAATAACCTGTATCTCATTTGCTTTCTTCAAATATAAGAATGCATTCTGATAATCCTTCGCCTGAGAATATATAAGATAATAGATATACATTTCTCTTCCGGCATAACCTATGATCTTTTCTGCGAATTCTAAAGCCTCTTCCATATCCCCCCATTGATAAGCTGCTAATTGGTACGAAGAAATACAACTAATATTAATAATGTAAAATAAAAACTGTCTCATCCGGGTCATTCAAAGCCTGGATGAGACAGTTATGCTGTTTTCTTAATTAAACTTCGTCAAAACTATCCTTGCCAACACCACAAACTGGACATACCCAATCATCCGGGATATCTTCCCATTTGGTTCCAGGTGCGATACCGCTGTCAGGATCCCCTAATGCTTCATCATAAATATAGCCGCAAGCTGAACACTCATATTTCTTCATATCGTTACCTCCATTTTATAGTATTATTAACGCGTCGTTACAATAATATGTATACCATAAAATTGGATAAATCACAAATAAAATAATTATGATTTCAAAATTAAAGCCTTATTCTATAATAATACTGTACAATTTGATAAACTTTCTAAAAATTTTAACACTCTGCCAATTATGGCATACTTTTAGATAATATAAATATCACTACATCAGAAAGGATGAAATTACATGTTAAATAAAGAAGTTGCGAAATTACTCAACGAACAGATTACAAAGGAATTCTATTCCGCTTATCTTTACATGGATATGGCAGATTATTATGCAGATCAAAGCTTAAGCGGCTTTGAACATTGGTTTTTCGTTCAAATGCAGGAAGAAAGGGATCATGCATTATTATTCCGTCAATACTTATTAAATAATGCCGAAGTCGTAAAGCTGGCAGCAATTGATGCTCCGGAAAAACCATATGCCAATTTCCGTGAACCTTTGGTTATGGCCTATGAGCATGAGATGACTGTTACTGCTTCGATTAATAATATTTATGAAGCAGCCTATAAGGTTAAGGATTTCCGTACCATGCAGTTTTTAGACTGGTTCATTAAGGAGCAGGGAGAAGAAGAAAAGAACTCCGATGAGAATATTAAGAAATATGATTTATTTGCCAGCGATCCAAAAGGTTTATATATGCTGGATAATGAGCTGAAGGCAAGGATTTATAACCCTCCGACCTTAGTAATATAATTTGAATATCCTCAGAACATATAATGATCTTGACAAACCAAATCATTTGTCATGATTAAGTAGGGTGTATTGCAAAGCAAACTATGAAATGCTAATATATGGTAATATTATAATTCGGATATACCAATATGTATATACATTTTCTAAATTTTAGAATTTCCCAGTTATAAACCTGCCATCCAACATCGGAATCATGTTGCTACATCGGTATCAGTGTTGCAGCATCAGTATCGGTCATCCTTCTTGTTCATGCATGCCGTATTGTGATAATTTTAAATAATTGTTGCTATTCTTCATAAATTCTTGGCTGCTGTAATAGGACATTTTTATATCAGGGCATAAAAATGGAGCTGTTCCTCCACCAAACTAATCATATCTGATCAGTTAGTTTTAAAGCAGCCCCTTCTTTCATGTTCTTCAATACGATTGTATTACTTTGAACATTATTATTTCGTCTCTAAGATATACTGATTTAAAACACTCTCTAACATTTCCTGTCTGCCTGACTTGTTCGGGGTAGTACCGTTCTTTAATGCAAATGCTTCTAACTCCTTGAAGCCAACTTTACCCTCAACGATATCCTTACCGATACCATCCTTGTAGCTTGCATAACGATCAGCCTTGAAGTTCTCTAATACGCCGTCTTCCAGAAGCTTAGCAGCAACCTTCAAGCCCTTCGCGAAGGTATCCATACCTGCGATGTATGCATAGAATAAATCATCATCCTGGAAGGAACCACGACGAACCTTGGAGTCAAAGTTTAAACCACCCTTGGTTAATCCGCCAGCCAACAGAATTTCATACATAGCCATAGTTGTATCATAGATATTGGTAGGGAATTGGTCCGTATCCCATCCAAGCATCGGATCACCGGTATTAGCATCTACACTGCCAAGCACCTCGTTGATTCTGCACATATTTAATTCATGCTGGAAGGTATGCTGAGCAAGTGTTGCATGGTTTGCTTCAATGTTCATCTTGAAGTAATCCTGTAAGTTGTATTTTCTAAGGAAGGAAAGAACAGTAGCTGTATCAAAGTCATACTGATGCTTTGTAGGTTCCTTCGGCTTGGGCTCGATTAAGAACTGACCGGTAAATCCGATTTCCTTTGCGTAATCAACTGCCATCTGAAGCAATCTTGCAAGGTTGTCCAGCTCTAAACCTGTATCGGTATTCAGTAAAGTCTCATAACCTTCACGGCCGCCCCAGAATACATAATTAACGCCGCCTAATTCCTTGGTGATATCCAAAGCCTTCTTAATCTGTGCAGCAGCATATGCAAATACCGTAGCATTGCAGGAAGTACCTGCACCATGTACGAACTTGTCATCGCCAAAGGCATTGGTTGTACCCCATAAACATTTAATTCCGGTACGAGCCATTTCTTCTTTAATAACTGCTACGATTTCATCCAGTCTCTTATTGGTCTCTTCCAGTGTAGCTGCACGGGGAGCGATATCCTGATCATGGAAGCAGAAGAACGGGATCTGCATTTTCTCCATAAATTCAAATGCAGCGTGTACTCTTTCCTTCGCTTTCTTCATTGCATCTTCTGTTTTATCCCAGTCACGATACATGGTTGCACCACCGAACGGATCGTTACCCATATAAGTAAGTGTATGCCAATAAGACATAGCGAAACGGCAATGCTCTTTCATGGCCTTACCCATAACTACTTCATCGGGATTATAGTACTTGAATGAAAGTGCGTTTTTGCTCTGTGGTCCTTCATATTGGATTTTTCCAATGTTAAAATAAGACATGTTTATTCCTCCTTAATATATATTATTTTCTACAATTCTTTGCATGGTTATGTCAGAATTAATAAACAATTTGTTTATAAAAATTCAGAACCAAATTCCATTTATTATTATAATTGGTTTTTAAAAAATATTCAATATTAATTTGTAAATTAAATAAACTAATTATTGTTTTAGCAGCTACTGTATTAGGTATGAGTATCGCAATCATCCTTGATTTAATTACATCTGCAGGAACCGTGTGGTATAAAGATCTGGGCAGCTGCATCAGCAGCATTATCAGCAGTTTATTTTCGGCCTTTGCCTGGGTTACCGTTATTTTTGCAGTATTTGAACGTAAAGGAGTTAACTTTACAAAGCTGAATCAGGAATGGGAGCCCTCTTCTCTTCCTGCTACTCCTGCAAGAGATATTTCCATCCCTATTCTTGGACCAATTCTAAGTATAATAGTCTCTGTTCTTGGTGTAGTTATTTTAGTTTTTGCTCCTCAGCTTCTGGGTGCATATTCTCTTTCTGATACTACAAAAGTTATCCCGATTTTTGACCTGGAGGTATTAAAATCTGTTCTTCCGCTGTTTATTATCATTTTTGGGCTTAGCATCATTAAGAGCATATGGGAGATTATTGAGAGGAGAATTACTATAAGATATGCAGTTACTACTGCAATCATAAATTTAATAAATTTATGATTATTAATAATAATGTTTACTAATTTTCCCATTTGGAATAAGAACTTTATATCAGAAATGAACACTCTTTTTCATATCAGTGGCAGCCAGTCCTTTCATGAATTATGGAACCATTTAACCTCCAGCGTAATTTTGTTTCTTTCCTTCGTATATATTCTGGATACTGCAGTTACTCTATATAAGGGCTTCCGCTATAATTATATTAAATAAATCAGTAAGAAGCATATTACGAAGTCGATTCCAACTTCCTAAAAGGCTTTATATTATCCAAGAATATATAATAAAGGCTTGATAGTCAGCTCCAGAAGATTTAATCCTGAATAAGTTAAATCTTTGGTTTATCTATCAAGCCTTTTCATTTTCATTATTTAGTTAATTATAAAACCGTTACAATGGCATATCATAACAATGATAACATTTGAAAAGCAATACGAAAAATAACATAAGGCATTGACTTACTCTGCCGGCGATAGATAGAAATCATCCAGGGTGCCCCAACCCTTCGGATCGCATTTGATAGCAGCACCTATCGTTACGCTACCGCTATCGACTTTAATATTCGCAATCTTCGGATTCTGCCAGTTAGCCCATCCGTCCACCTTCGTATCCATTGTATAGGTGACTCCATCAGCAATGGCATATATGGTCATCACAGGGTTTTTGGCATCTCCACCCTGAAGGAAGATACTAAAATTATAATTACCAGGCTTCAGGCTTGTTATCTCCTGCTCTATCGTAAAGTCTACGTTATTCGTGGAATAGAAATGCAGCGATTTACTTCCGGTCTTTGCATCTGCTGCTTTGTCCTGAATATCCAGCTGTGTCGTTGCATCGTTCACATTGGTGATCTTCCACATCGATACATCACTATCCTCAAAGCTGTAGTTCTCAACATAGTTCTGTTCCATCACGATAACTTTGCAGCTTGCCGTATAATCGCTACCACCGTAAGAAGCTGTTCCGGTTACGCTATATTCCCCGATGACATCCTTATTCAGTGCCGATACTTCAGAAGGATTCCAGGTAATAGCAAGATCCTGTGTACTCTGGTCATTAAATAATGCTTTGATCTTATCCGGAAGAACAATCTCATCACCCTTACGTACCCGGAGGGTTATCTCATCCAGCGCATCCACCTTAACAGTGGTAACCGCGCCATTATTGACATATTTAAATACATTCAGTGACGCCAGCGGATGACCTGTGAAATCAAACATTGCCTGATTATCCCATGCACTTCCTCCATAATAAACCCCAGCATCCTCCGGATCATATTCACCGGCGAAGCTGCTTGCCCATCCGGAGCCATATTTCTCCCAAAGGGCCTTCCTGTCTTCCACCGACGTCCCGGGAACCGGAATCCAGGCAGGCTCCCAATAGAATACACCCAAGCCTGCATCTCCAACCTTAGCTACTGCCGCCATTACATCACGGATGGCATCCGCCTGTCCCTGGACGGTAATCGGATAATTCTTGGTCACTACGGTATCTTCTGAAATCGTGTTACCATGACCGTCTCCATTATCATAGGTATATGCATAGCTGGTTTCCGCAACCATAGCCTTCTTATTATAATCCTGTGCTATCTTGGATAATATCGACGTCAGATTATCCAGGGTTCCATGCCAGTAGGAATAATAAGAGCTTGCAAATACATCATAATCGACCTTGAAGTTTTGCAGTATCATTGCATAACGTTCATAATTATCCGGTGTCTCCGGGTTAGTAAAATGAACAGCAATCAGTATATCCTTTTTATTCTCCTTGCTAATCTCACGAATGGCTCTACTGCCCTCGCTAAATAATGCAGTTATGTTCTTCCAGTTATTTTCACCGCAGAAATTACCTGTGGTTTCATTACCGATCTGTACCATAGCTACATTAACCCCTTCATCAAGCAGGGTCTTCAAGCTATTTTTGGTATAATCGTATAAAGCTTTCTTCTTATCCTCGAGACTTAGATCTTGCCAGGCCTTCGGTGCCTTCTGCTTTGCAGGGTCTGCCCAGAAATCAGAATAATGAAAATCAATCAGCACCTTCATACCGTATTTGGTAGCTCTCTTACCAATCTTCACGGCAGTTGCGAGATCATTATTACCACCGCCGTAGCCGTTGCCATTCGCATCATAGGGATCATTCCAGACACGAATTCGTATGTAATTCACTCCTGCCTGGGATAAGGTCTTAAAGATGTCCTGCTTTTTCCCATTCTCTCCGTAATAAACTACTCCGCTGTTTTCCAGGGATATTACGCTTGATACATCGACACCTTTGATGAAGTCCTGGCTTAGATTATCAATCTTTGCAACAAATATTCCGGGATCCGTTGAGCCCGTATCTTTGTCTTGAAAGACTAATAAAAATAAAAGGCATGCGCTTATGATGATCACACTCAGTATAACGAAAACTATGGATATCTTTGCTTTTTTCAATATAACACTCTCCTCCCATTAAATTCCTTAATTATCAACTGCATACACCAATAAACAAATACCACATACTTTCAGGCACTACGGTAAGCAATGTAAACTGAAGCATGTGGTATTAGTAACCTTTATATATAATGCAAAACAATTTAATTATTGTAATTTGCTACGCAATTAGTACAAATTTCTCCGCTATTACACATACATGCGTAAGTATATTAAAGCGTAACTTCTGCTCAGGAACATGTATCGTAAGCATATTAAAGCTTTACTTCCGCTCAGGAAAATGTATCAATTTTGTGTAAATAGCATGATTATAAAAGTTTCGTCTTACTTATCTTTTATAAGTAATAAGTGCCTTATACTCAGCCTGTGCAGAAACATGGTTTAATTCACAGGCGATGCCATTTTTCATATCCGGCCAGGTTTCCAGGAACATTTCAGCATTTTCCTGTAAAGGATACACCTCAAGTGTCAGCTTTTCAGGGAAATCAAACTGTTTTAAACCAACTTCCCACTCCTTACCGACATAAAAATGATCAGCAATAAACTCTCCACTGCGATATAATTTGGCATAATCACCCTGATAGGTTATCTGCAGGAAGCAGTCCTCCATGTTACCCTGCGGTATCTTAAGCTCTATCTCATAGGTATTCCTCTGGGCTGATTCAGTCTCAAGTCTATAACCTACCGGAACCTCCTGTACATCCATCAGCTTTTCATATACTGTGAATATACCATCCATACCACTTCTCACAAAACCATCCGGGACATTACTCAAATCAGGATATATTCTGAAGATCAGCTTTTCTCTTCCAATCAGCTCAATTCCCTGATCTGTCTGCAGTACATCTGTTGTGCTGATAATCAGATGCTCTTGCTTTAGTTTCACCTTCCAGGCATTCAGAGCATCCTTCCTGCTCAGGTCGATGAGTTCAATCCCTGTCATATCACCCTGCAAGAGATACCCGGGCTCTCTGTCACCATAGAATACATAAGACTTCACTGTATTATTCAAGCAGCATAACGGAGTAACCATTGCCCTTTTTAATACTGCTTTACTAAGCTTCATATTAAATGGAAGGAAATAATAATCCCTGTCCTTAATGGTTATTTCCGGAAAGGTAACAGTCTCCTCCAGAAGATCAACAACAAGCTTAACATTCTCATGCTCTGCCATAGGATATCGTCTTTGATAATTATTGATAAATACATATCCGCTTCTATCGTTATGGCGGAAGGCATATCGCAGATCCGTCAGATTATTCGCAGTGTCCGGGTTTGATTCAGGTAGATAGACAGGCATGGAACAGAATTCACTGCCAAAATCCTTCACAAACATCGCATAAAGCTTGATTTCCTTTAACGTATCCGACATCTGTCCGAATTCCCTGATGGGTGCGCGAAAATCATAATTTAGCTCCGCGTAATCACTGTAACCGTTGAATCTCGTTTCCTGCAGTGTTGTTACCTTTCCTTTGGGATTGGTACCTCCGTGATACATATAATATCCCAGGAGATTTACTCCGCTGCCGAGTTTCGCAATTGTCATGGCACCGATATCTTCAGCTTCTGCTACGGGTCTTCGCTGATAGGTTACCTGCATTCCGCCGCCAAGCTCTGCGCAAAGATAAGGAAAGTCAGCATAATCAAAGGTTACACCTTCCCCAATGCCGAAATCACTGCCGATATTATGATCATTTCTCTCATGGGAAAAGACATAATTACTGCTGGGCTCCAGCTCTGTAAGACTATGCTCCCAAGGTGCTTCCGGGTAACCGCCCATTACCGGTAGCAATCCTCCGGTTATAGCTCCACCCCAGCCGGTTGCCGTATAGTAAGGAACATCAAAACCAATTTCAACTGCCATACGGTGTAGCGTGCGGATATGCTCTTCTCCGGCTTCTCCGCTCGCTCCGCCGCAATGGCCTAATTCATTTTCAATCTGAATTCCGATGATCGGCCCTCCGTCCTTGCATAACAGACCCTGGACCTGTTTGTACAACTCAGTATAATAATTTCTAACTTCTTTCAGATATCCCGGGTCATTGCTTCTTGCTTTATATCCCTTTTGTACCAGCCAATCCGGGAAACCTCCGTTTCTGACTTCCCCGTGAACCCATGGACCGATACGAAACAGCAGATATAAGCCACATTCCTTACAAGCCGTCACAAAACCTCTTAAATCCTTATTATCGTTAAAATCATACTCTCCTTCGATTTCCTCATGATGAATCCAGATAGCATAGGCAGAGACAATATCAATGCCGCCAGCTTTCATTTTATATAAGGATTCCTTCCAGTATTTTTGGGGATACCTGGAATAATGTATCTCTCCCATCATTGGAAACCAAGGTTTGTCATCTTTCGTAAGATAACTAGTATTAAATCCAAATGCCGTCATCATCTTATGCATAATCTCCTTTTATTCTTTCACTGCCGCAGTACCAAAGGAGGTAACCATTGTCTTCTGAGTAATGATAAAGAATATAATAAATGGTATTGCCACTAACAGGGCTCCTGCAGCAAAGATCGTAAAATCATTCTTTTTATCAGTTACAAAGCTGAACAGACCAAGCGCCAGCGTCTGTTTATCCGCGGAACGCAGTACCATCTTCGGGAAAATAAAGTCCATCCAGGGAGCAGTGAAGCTGGTAATTCCCAGAAAGATAATGATCGGTCTTGCGATAGGAAGAATGATCTTCCAGAATATCGTCAGATGATTTGCACCGTCAATTCTTGCCGACTCATCCAGACTCTTGGATATCGTATCGATATAGCTCTTAACCATCCAGGTGTTGTAAGGAATATTACCGGCCAGATATACGAGGATTAAGCCCCATAAATGATCCAGACCGCCAATTCTAAGCAGGATTACATAAATCGCAATCATGCCGACAAAGGAAGGAAAGATCTGAAGGATAAGCATCGCAAGCATCATACTCTTCTTCATGGTAAAATGGAATCTGGAAAATACATAAGCTCCAAGGGATGCTACCACAATGGTTAATGCCGAGGTACAGGTAGCAATGAATAAGGTATTTTTATACCAGATCAAATAATTTGTATTGGTAAATAACTCTTTAAAATGTGCAAAGGTAACTCCATCACCAAAGGGAATAATATTCAAGGAAGCAATCGAATTACCAGGAGAAAATGCTGCGCCTACAACATACACCAGCGGATACATAACTCCAAGTGAAAAAATAATCAAAAATAATATTACAAGCCCTAAATTTATTTTTTTGAATACTCTGCTTAGCATTACAGCTCACCCTCCTTATAAGATTTTGTACGACTGAACTGAAAGACTGCAAAGGGTGCAAGAATGACAAAGATCATAATCGCAAGTACGGAAGCATAATTGTATCTCATCAGATTAACCGTCAGCTTATATATCCAGGTTACGAGTAAGTCCGTTCCTCCTGCACTGGTTGTGGTTGTATCACTTAATACCGGTTTGCCGCCGGTCAGGAAGAAGATAGCTCCAAAGTTATTGATATTGTGGGTGAATGACATAATGATCAAAGGCATGGTCTGATACATAACCAGAGGTAATGTAATATTCTTGAACAGCTGGAACCTGCCTGCCCCATCAATTTTAGCCGCTTCAAATAAATCAGCAGAAATAGCAGTCATGGTACCCGTGATTAACAGCATAAAATAAGGGAAGCCCGCCCAGAGATTAATCATAACTACAGTGAACTTCGAAAGCCACTGATCACCTAGCCATGGGATTGCAGTATGAATCATTCCGAGCTTCATCAATGTACGATTCACAGTTCCAAAGGAACCGTTTAATAAATTCTGCCATACCAACATACTTACGACGGAAGGCACTGCATACGGCAGTATAAAAATCCCTCGAAATAAGGGAGCTATTTTCAATTTATTATCCAATAGTATGATAGCCATCAGCATACCTCCGAAGTAGCAGGTTGCTGTAGCAAGAATAGCCCAAACAAGTGTCCAGAGTGCAACTCTTCCCAAGGCTGATGTCCAGGTTGCATTTCCTCCGAACATTGCTTTAAAATTAGCAAAGCCAACCCAATCTACCGTATTATTCGGGGGAATATGATTCGGCGAAGAATAGTTCGTAAAAGCCACTAATGCGGAAAACATTAATGGAACAATTACAAAAAATACAATCAGTCCAACTGTAGGCGCAAGACCGAAGATCGGAAATGCTTTTCCTAAAAAACCTTTCATAGATTCACTGTTGCTTTTAAACTTTTTCTCGATGCAGTAATCCTTATAAGAAGCTAAGGCACTGCGTACGGATATATAATAGATGACAAAAAATAAGACTACGATAGCTAAGGTCATAACACCGTCAATCAACATAAAAATAGAGTGATCTCTAAGTTTCACCGGCAGATCCGGCTTCGGTGTACCTAATGATATTGCCCCGTTAATCTTAGATATGATTGTCGGCAGCATAACCAGCATGATAACTTCAATTGCTGCGTAAAGTAATCCTTTTACATATTGTTTCAGGAAAATCAAATGTCCCAAGCCCATGAACAGGATGGAAGTTATTAAAATCTTCTTTTTTGAGGAACCATCCTCTTTCAGTTTAATACCCATAGCTCACCAATCCTTTATAATTTACAAGTGAAATCAAGACGCTACAACATAACTTTATATTTCTTTATGGGCAGTGTCAAAAGAATTTAAAATTCCAAAATTCTTGGAAAGAACTCCAAAATGAAATCCATTGGAATTTCTTTTTGAATTTTTTTTGAATTTCATTTTGAATTTCTTTTTGAATTTCTTTTTGAACTTCTTTCAGGTACTGTGCCACTAAACTTTAAACAAACTAATTCAAAGTGTAAGTATCTTTTCGTTCTTAATGTTCGCATATATTCTGTCTTGCTCCGCTTGTTATGGAAAAGGGGCGTTGCAATTATACAACACCCCTATATATGCATGAGGGAAAGAGGTAGTCAGACCCACATGAATAACAATTAAGCACTCACATTCTGTTAATTACAAAATGTTCGTTGTAATAAGTCACCCGAGGTGATCAAATATGCCAGTGCATACTTATCAGAAATTAAATACTCAGGAGATTTTCGTGCTTGTTTTATTCTACTGACCTAAGATAGTAGAATTACATGCATCCAATTCAGTTTTAACATCTGCACCATCCCAGATATTAGCACTTGCAGCGTTCATAGCATCCCAGTAAGCACTCATCTGAGGGATTGAAGGCATCGGGAATGCATAGTTAAGCTGTGTTAAAAAGCCATTAATATAAGGACTGTCAACTGTCATATTGATTGACGGAAGAGATCCTGTAAGATCAAAACGTAATTTCTGCATGTCTTCGGTTAATAAGAACTGTGCAAATAATGCTGCTTCTGTCGGATGTGCTGAGTAAGCAGATACGAACATGGATCTTGTACCGGAGAAAGAAGCTGCCGGTGTGTCATTGCCAGGTAAGGAAGGAAGTGCAGCTACGCCAAAATCAATGCCTGCATCCTTGAAGTTCTTTACATTCCATAAACCTGTGATATACATAGCTGCGCTGCCGCTGGAGAATGCGGAATCACAGATAGAGGTTGTCATATCAGCTGCCGGAACATCAAGAATAGCTCTTAAGCCCTGGAAGAACTGCATACCTTTTACAGATGCATCTGAGTTAATATTGGTGTTAGTTGTATCATTTCCGTTAAGTCCAAATAAACGGTTGTTATCACTGGTTGTAAAGATAATGGTGTAGTAACCATTTCCAACATCCATTACGAAGCCATATTTACCGCTGTTCTTAGAATTAAAATCCTTGCTGAAGGTTACAAGGTCATCCCAGGTCTTCGGAACCTGATCATCGGAAATAAGAGCTTTGTTATAGAATAATGCATAAGTTTCAGCAGATACCGGGTATCCGTACATTGTGCCATCATAGGTAAGAGCTGATGCGCAGGAAGGTAATACTTCTGCTTTTACTGTATCAGGATCAACAGTAGGTAATACGTGTCCACCGGATACTAATTCACCTAATTTGTCATGAGGTGCTGCAAATAAGTCGGGACCTACTCCGGCAGGACCATCTAATGCGATCTGTGTTGTTGCATCGCCTAATTCAACATTAACGTAGTTAATTGCAATATTCGGATATTTCTTAGTAAATGCTTCGCCAGCCTGCTTGATAAATTCGTCGGGACCACCTGTGGACTCCCAAACGGTTAAGGTAACAGGCTCTGTGCTTACTGCTGCCTGTGTAGGTGCTGCGGTAGCCTTGGTATTGTCAGTCGTAGATGTATCACCTGTGGTCTGGTCAGTAGTGTTCGTATTATCCTCTGCTGCTTTCTTACCACATGCAGTAAACATTGTGCCAACAAGAAGCACTGACATTAAAACTGCTAAATACTTTCTTTTCATTAACTTCCTCCTTCCGCCGCACTTGCGGCATGTCATTGTGCAGAATTTAATTTCGTTCGATACAACCTGCACTTACTCCTCTACATTATAAATTGTGTTCTATGAGTCTTATCATTAATATTATTAACTCATATGTAGTAAAACTTTCACTTTGCATCAATATATTTATGATATTGAAGCTCTGTAACAACATTGCGCAATCGGTTGTTCATGTATATAGAATACCATCCGATCGCTATGTTGTCAATGTATACTATTATCAGTTTTATCATAGCTGTTTTGTGCATTCTGTACATTTCTACAGTAATTTTACGAGAAACAAATGATATAACTTGCGCAACTTTAACACTTGCTAATAAGAAAAGCTGCAGTATTAACTGCAGCAGAATGTATCTATATTCCATTATTCTATTATTCCACTATTCCATTATTCCAATAAACGCCTGATATTGAGAAGTCCCCAGCCCTGTTTTTCCCAATGTTGTCCAAGATCAACTGCGCAATCACGCAGCTTTAATTTAACTTCCCTGTTTGTCAGCCCGGGACGGGCAGACAATAACAATGCAATTGAGCCGGATATAACCGGTGTAGCCATGGAGGTTCCACTTTTAATCGTATACATCATCGGTGAATCACTGGAGGTCAGTCGTAGCTCGCCGTTCTTACTTCTGGTCGAATAGCGGCTGATATTGCAGGAAATGATGTTGGAGCCCGGAGCCACGATATCCGGTTTCTTAATACAAAAGGGAGTCGGTCCCCGTCCGGAATAATCTTTGGAGCGTCCGCTGCCGAATACCTCTACAGCAATGTTATCATCCGAAGAGCCTACGGTTATTACCTTTCTACTGATACCTGGCGTTGAAATCGACATCGGTCCCGGCCCGTTATTACCGGCAGCTACAACTACAACGATTCCATGATCCCATACTGCATTCACTCCCTGGACAAGCAAAGAATTCTCATCAAGATTATCCTTCGAGGAGGTTCCGACGGATATGTTTACAATCCGGATATTATATTTTTTACGGTTATCCATTACCCACTGCAAACCTGCCAGGACATCGGATATATTACCGTCTCCGCGGTGGTCCAGAACTTTTACTCCGATAAAATTACATTCCGGGGCCACGCCCTTATATTTACCCTTCGAGGAATATCCATTTCCTCCGATGATACCGGCAACATGAGTTCCATGTCCGTTATCATCATAGGGTTCCGTTCTCTGATTAATAAAATCAACAAAAGCAACAACTCTGTTGCCGCCTTCTATAAAATCTTTATGCAGTGCAATTCCGGTATCAACAATGGCAACCCCTACGCCTTTTCCAAGATAACCCCGCTCATGCGCCCAGTTGCTCTCAATGATTTCACTGACACGATTCATCTGAGCCGTTATGTGGGTGTCAAGCTCCATTTCCAACAAACCCTCCATTGTCCTTAAGGTATCAAGCTGTTCTTCCTCAATCTCAACCACATATGCATTTATCATGGGAAGTTTATATTTGATATAGCCGATATGCTCAAAAAGCTGCTGTCTCTTCTCATATTCTTCGCAGTGAACAATAACCTGGACCTTTTGCTTTTTTACCATAACCATGCTCCGCTGTCTTTTTTATTATCCTATTCTGACAGCTTTACCATTATAACTATGCTTTCTAGTTCAAATGATTTATTTTACGATACTCGGAAGGGGTATGATTCAACCTTTTCTTGAATACCTTACTGAAATAACTGATGTCGTAAAAGCCCGTTCTGTCACATATTTCATCCACCGGCAGCTCCGTATCCCTTAGAAGCGTTGAAGCCATCATCAGCCGCAGCTGGATCAAATAATTATTTATGGATTGCCCGGTATATTTTTTAAAATCGTTGAGTAAAGTAGTCCTGTTCGTATGAAATTCCTCAGCCAGCTTCTCTATTGTTATTTTCTGGTTGTAACAGGTCTGGAGATAATAGATCACATCGATCGCCAGCCTTGACCTTCCTTCATAAAGGATTAAGTTATTCGCTAGCTGCTCGTCCTCCTCCTGTCTTGCAAGACAGAATAGGATTTCGAAGATATAGGACCGGCTTCTGCAGGGCCAGCTGTCAGAACTTTGAAATAGAAGCAATTCCTTAATCAATTGGAGCTTATTTTCTATTGTCGTTGAATCAATGGCATATAGAGACAGGATTTTCATCGATGGTCTGGCTTCCGTGTTAAATTGTTTAATATAATAATAATCCTGATGTTCGGTCGAGGATAACAGACGATTTGGATTACTAATAACCTCAAAATTAAATTTCCCATTGATTATGGAAGGCTTGAACCACAATATCTTAGCAGAATCCTCCTGAACGTCAAGGAAACTGATTCTGTCCTTTTCATTCATGCAGATAGCGCAGGCACCCGTCAGGATAAATTCCTTTTCATTCATCAGAAAATGACATGGTCCGGTTTTGATAAAGATAATCTTGTAGAAATCCTTTGCCTCCACCCTGTTCAGTTCCTGGAGTCCATCTGTAACAGAAGCGGGAAATATGTAACCTATATAGTGATTAAACCCTACGGTATAAAATAACATAAAAGCACCTGCCATTTATTGTAATATTTGTAAATATTATAATAGATGGCAAATGCCTTGTAAACTAATAATAAATTTTCTAATTATTTATATTTATGATCGTTGGACATCATATAAACATTTAAGGCAGTATCCGGAAGATCTTCTTTGGAAATTTCCAGGATATTCTCTATTTCTGTTGTCTTGCCATACTTCTCTTTGAATTTATCAAGGGTTTTATAACCATAGTGGGTTGGTATGATAATCTTTGGATTTACCTGCTCTATCAGGTTAAATCCCTTCATATTGTCCAGGGTCATACTGGAATAGCTGTTTTCAAACTGCATAAAGGCAATATCGATTTCTCCAAGAGCAGCCAGCTGATCCTCTGTCAAGGTATTCTGGCCGATATCACCCATATGTGCAATTCTTAAACCATCTACTTCAAATACCATAATGTAATCACTGCCATTGATGTTGTCGTCATTATGGGATGCTTTAATCGAGTAGATATGAAAATCCTTTGTCTGCAGTTCTCCATCCGTGAAAAATAAGGTCTGGGCGTCCGGATATTCCTTTACAAAATTTGCATCGGTATGATCCGAATGATTATGGGTACTGACAATCGCTGCCGGATTAAGATCAACTACTGCTTTCGCCGGTATCGAGGTAGGATCAACCACAACCGATTCTCCATTCACAGAAGTAATAAGAAAGGAGTTCGTACGATACGTCGTAGAAGTAGAAACGGTTTGGATCAGAACCTTGCCCGTATCATTCGTAGTAATGGGAAGAACCAACTGCGGTGGAAGCGGTGTTGCAGTAGCCGGTACCGGTGTATCCGTCGCGGCTGCTGTAACTGAAGGTGTTGCAGTCGCTGCGGTAGTTATGTCTGTGGAAGAGGCCTGTGAATCATCCTTGTCCTTAGCGCTTGAACACCCCTGAAGAATCAGAATAAATGCAATCAAAATAACTACAAATTTTTTCATAATAACCCTCCTGAATAATTGATTTCGTTTGAAATGTTATCACAGATTGGTTATTAATCCCATGTAATATTTACAATAAAATTTGTATTATTATAAATATTTAGAAGATGACCGTCAGAAGCATCTTAAACTGTTCTTCTCCATATACTGCATGAGAAACCTGATTTGGCATAATCAGTGTTTCACCCTTACTTACCAGAAAGGTCTCATCGCCTACCGTAAATCTGCCGGTTCCATCAATAACGGAAACCATCGCGTCCCCATCTGAGGAGTGTGAGCTGATTTCTTCTCCTTTGTCAAAGGAGAACAAGGTTATACTGACATTTTTATTCTGAACCAGGGTTTTACTGACAACCTGTCCTTTCTGATAGCTGACTTCGTCCTCAAGTTTTAGTAGCTTTGCTACCTCAATGTTCTTCATTTTATATTGATTTGTTGATTCCATGGTTTATCCCCTTTCCTATATTTAATCTGCAATTCTATTTCTATTATATCCAAATCCACGTCCCATATTGTAGCTGTAGCTACAAATAATTCATTTTATTCCGCATTACATATAACGAATATTTTTATCATAATGTCTACAAAAAAATCTATTTTAATTTCTAAAAATAGGAAATCAGTCAAGCTCAGCTACATATGATACATTGTAATTAATATTAGGAGGAACATTCAATGAGTGATTTACAAGCAACCCATTGCGAATCAGGAAGAAGTAATGATTGTAGCTGTATATTTATCATCATACTCTTATTATGCTGCTGCGGTAGTGGTGGCTCCGGTTTTGGTGGTGGCTTTGGCGGCGGTTGCGGCTCTGAAGGAGGCTGCGGTAGTTTTATTTGGATCATCATTCTCCTCTGCTGCTGCTGCGGTGGCGGTAATGGCTTTTTCTAAAAATTAAAACCGACGAACAACTGACCAAGAGAAAGAAAAGCTGCGGGAAACGCAGCTTTTCTTTTTATATGTTTTTCTTATCCTGAACTTTACGTCTTCTTTGCTTTTTTAGTCGTTCATAGCATTCCCTGTCTATTTCATAGACCGTATTATCCTCAATGATCAAATCCTCATCCGCCTTTGGTTTTTTGTTTCCAGGGTTGGTTTCTGTTTTGCCAAGGTTCGCATTATTACTTCTATCATATTGAAATCCGGAATGATTTCCGGAAGAGTATATCTGCTTGCCCATTTCATGCCTCAAAATTATGTTATCATTCTAATATATGATAAATTTATATAAATGTCCTTAAAATGATTGAATCTCCTTCCCATTTCCATTATACTTATGATGATATTTCACAGGATGATGTTCCCAATCATTGATCATGATTGATAGTTTATATGCCGCCGTAAGCGGTGAATTGGAGGTAATGATATGTCAGGATCCATATATGGAACTATATTTAAAATAACGACCTGGGGTGAATCCCACGGCAATGGAATTGGTGTAGTCATTGATGGCTGCCCCGCAGGTTTACTATTGGATGAGCAGTATATCCAGAGCTATCTTAACAGAAGGAAGCCAGGACAGACCAAGTTTTCCACTCCCCGGAGCGAAGATGATAAGGTTAGTATTCTATCCGGTGTATTTGAAGGACGAAGTACAGGAACTCCGATCTCTTTAATTATTTATAACGAGAATCAGCGTTCCGGCGACTATTCCAAAATAGCTTCCTATTATCGTCCAGGACATGCTGATTATACCTTCGATCAGAAATACGGTTTCCGTGATTATCGCGGAGGCGGCCGTTCTTCTGGTCGTGAGACCATCGGCAGGGTTGCTGCAGGTGCAGTTGCCTGTGCTATTTTAAAAGAGCTTGGTATTAAGGTTCGTGCATATACGAAATCCATCGGACCTATTACCATCAATTCTGAAAAGGCTGATTTAAACAAAGCACACCTTAGCCCCCTCTCCATGCCGGATCTGGAGGCCTCGGAGAAGGCAGAGGATTATCTGCAAAAGCAGATGCAGGAGCACAATTCCGTCGGCGGTATCATCGAATGTATTGTTACCGGAATGCCTGCCGGTATCGGCGAGCCGGTATTTGATAAATTGGATGCCTCTCTTGCTAAGGCTGTAATGTCAATCGGCGCTGTTAAGGGTGTGGAAATCGGCGATGGTTTTCAGGCAGCCTGCTCAACCGGTTCCGAGAATAATGATTCCTTTGTTTATAATGAAGACATGAAGCTATCAAAAACAAGCAACCATGCCGGAGGAATCTTAGGCGGTATGAGTGATGGCTCCGATATTATACTTCGTGCAGCCGTAAAACCGACTCCTTCGATTTTCCGGCCACAGCATACGGTTAATAAAGAGAAGGAAAACATTGAAATCCAGATTCAAGGACGCCATGATCCGATCATTGTCCCCCGTGCTGTCGTTGTGGTTGAGTCCATGGTAGCTGTCACCCTCGTTGACCAGCTGTTTGTGGGAATGACCTCACAGTTAAGTAAGATCCGTGATTTTTACTGTCGTTAGATAAAATTAATATAAGAAGTGACTAAGGCAGATACTTCGATCAGACGAAGTACCTGCCTTAGTTTTGTATTACACCTTTTATTATCTTTTATTCTATTTATAACACGTTTTCTGATGTCGTTCTTACTTAATTTAAATTTGTTGGATAATTTATGAAAACTTATTGACAATAAAATATATATCGGTATAATTTATATTGTTGCGGTTTAGCGTAACTAAACTTAAAGTTTATTGTCAGTAAGAATTTGAAAGGAAGTACTTCATGAATATCGGATCAAAGATCAAGGAATTACGCATTCAAAAGAGTCTGACGCAGGAGGAGCTGGCCGACCGTGCCGAATTATCGAAGGGGTTCATTTCCCAGCTGGAACGTGACTTAACATCGCCATCCATCGCTACTCTTGTCGATATCCTTCAATGTCTTGGAACTAACCTCGAGGAGTTTTTTAGCGGAACGACTGCCGAGCAGGTAGTTTTCAAAAAATCAGATTATTTTGAAAAATACGATACTGAACTGAAGAATGAAGTAAAATGGATCATTCCAAACGCGCAGAAGAACATTATGGAGCCAATTCTTCTTACACTGGATGCAGGTGGTTCTACTTATCCTGACAATCCGCACGAGGGTGAAGAATTCGGATACATTCTCAACGGCACCATTACCCTGCACATCGGCAATCGGACCTATAAGCTGAAAAAAGGGGAATCGTTCTATTTTACCGCGAATAAACAGCATTATATTACCGCTTCCGAAAAAACCGGTGCTACCCTTCTGTGGGTATCAACGCCGCCCAGCTTTTAACGATAACAAGGAGGAAGTCCGATGACGGATAATAAATTAATCAATCTGATGAACATCACAAAATCATTCGGAGATACTGTTGTACTGGATGATTTGAATTTATATATACGTGAAAATGAATTCGTAACCCTTCTGGGTCCTTCCGGCTGTGGTAAAACAACTACCTTAAGGATTATCGGCGGATTTGAGACACCGAATAAAGGGCAGGTTATTTTTGAAGGAAAGGATATTACAAAGCTTCCTCCCAATGAACGTCAGCTGAATACGGTATTCCAGAAATATGCACTTTTTAGTCATATGACAATTGCAGAAAACATTGCATTTGGATTGAAAATCAAGAAAAAGTCCAAAGCATACATACAGGATAAAATCAAATATGCATTGAAGCTTGTTAACCTGGATGGCTTCGAAAACCGTATGCCGGATTCCTTAAGCGGCGGCCAGCAACAGCGTATCGCCATCGCGAGAGCCATCGTAAACGAACCCAAAGTTCTTCTCCTTGACGAACCCCTTGGTGCATTGGATTTAAAGCTTCGTCAGGATATGCAGTACGAGCTGATCCGTCTAAAGAATGAATTAGGAATTACGTTCGTCTATGTTACCCATGATCAGGAGGAAGCATTAACGATGTCTGATACCATCGTGGTTATGAATCAAGGTTATATCCAGCAGATCGGAACTCCGGAGAAAATCTATAACGAACCCGAAAATGCCTTTGTAGCTGACTTTATCGGTGACAGTAATATCATTCCTTCGATTATGGTTGAGGATAAACTGGTTACTATACTGGGGGCGAATTTTCCCTGCGTTGATATCGGATTTGGCAAGAACAAACCGGTCGATGTTGTAATCCGCCCCGAAGATATTGATCTCGTCAAGCCGGAGGAAGGTATTATTACCGGAAGAGTCACCTCTCTTCTGTTCAAGGGTGTCCATTATGAGATGGAGGTTATGGCTAATGGCAGGGAATGGCTGGTTCATTCCACAGATCTGTCTCCGGTCGGAAGCGAAGTAGGTATTAAGGTTGATCCTTATGATATCCAGATCATGAATAAACCAGAATCCGAGGATGAGCAGGCTGCTGAAATCGCTCAATAATTAAACTGATAGTAATTTACGAAAAATAAAGTATAGGAGCTGATATCCTATGAATACAAATAAAATATCGAAAGAATCGTTGGAGAAATCCTCCAAGAACGGATTACAGGTACCCCATACATTAAGTGTAAAATGGCTTTCCTTTCCCTATCTGGTATGGATGATAGGATTTATCATCATACCCTTAATTATGATTGTATATTACGGATTTACTGCAAATGAAGGTGGTTTCACCCTGAGTAATCTTGAATTAATCGCTGATCCCATTAACCAAAAGGCCTTAATCCTGGCACTCGAGCTCTCCATCGTCAGTACAATCATCTGCCTTCTGCTTGCATATCCGCTTGCCATTATCCTGAATAATTCAAAGATGAAAAGCAACAGCTTTATTGTGCTGATTATCATTCTTCCCATGTGGATGAACTTTCTGTTAAGAACTATTGCATGGCAGAATATCCTGGAAAAGACCGGCGTGTTAAACAATGTCCTGCATTTTCTCCACTTACCAGCCGTAAATATCATCAATACTCCTACAGCAATTATTCTTGGTATGGTATACAATTTCCTTCCGTTCATGGTTCTGCCGATCTATAATGTGCTGATCAAGATTGACAAGGATGTCATCAATGCCGCCAGGGATCTCGGCGCGAACACCAGTCAGACCTTCCTTAAGATTATTTTGCCTCTGTCCTTGCCCGGAGTAGTCAGCGGAATTACGATGGTATTCGTCCCTTCTCTTACCACCTTCGTAATTTCATCCATTCTTGGTGGAAGCAAGATTGTGTTAATCGGTAACGTCATTGAACAGCAGTTTCGGCTGGGCAATTGGAATACCGGTTCCGGACTCTCACTCGTACTAATGGTGTTTATTTTATTCAGCATGACAATCCTTTCGAAATATGATAAGGGAAGTGAGGGAAGTAATCTATGGTAAAGAGATTTTTCAGCCGTTTTTATATAGGAAGCATTCTATTGTTTTTATATGCACCGATCATAATACTGATTGTACTTTCCTTTAATGCTTCAAAATCAAGGTCAAAATGGGGCGGTTTCACCCTGCACTGGTACCAGGAGCTTTTTCGTAACGATGATATCATGACTGCGCTGACTACTACACTGATTATAGCCTTCTCTTCTGCACTCATCGCTACGATCATAGGAACAGCTGCAGCCATTGCAATTAACTCCATGAAGAAAACACCGAGAATGATCTTGATGGGTATTACAAATATTCCGATGCTCAATGCTGATATCGTAACGGGTATTTCCCTGATGCTGATCTTTGTTGCGATGAATTTTACCTTAGGATTTACCAGCGTACTATTGGCACATATAACGTTTAACATACCCTATGTAATCCTAAGTGTTATGCCGAAATTAAAGCAGCTGAATGCAAATACCTTTGAAGCTGCCTTAGATTTAGGTGCTTCACCCGTATATGCTTTTTTCAAGGTTATTCTTCCAGATATTTTTCCCGGGGTTCTGTCCGGTTACTTTTTAGCATTCACAATGTCACTGGATGATTTCGTTATCACACATTTTACGAAGGGCCCTGAGATCAATACATTATCTACCAAGATTTATACTGAAGTCCGCAAAGGTATCAAACCGGAAATTTACGCATTATCAACCCTGATGTTTGTTACCGTATTAATACTTTTGGTATTGATTAATCGTAGAAATGCCGATAAAAACGCACCAATGAGAAAGATATAATCAGGAGGAAGGATAAATGAAAAAAATCGTAGTTTTAATGTCAGTACTGCTCTTGACTGCCTTATTCATGGCCGGATGCAGCAAGGACAGCGGCGAAAAGGTTTACGTCTATAATTGGGGAGAATATATTGACCCGGATGTATTAGATCAGTTTGAGGAAGAGACCGGTATCAAGGTGGTCTACGATGAATTTGAGCAGAATGAGGAAATGTATCCGAAGATTAAAGCCGGTGCTGTCCAGTATGATGTTGTCTGTCCATCGGATTATATGATTCAGAAGATGATCGATAATAATTTACTCACAGAAATCAATTATGACAATGTACCGAATATTAAAAATATAGATCCGGCATATTTAAAAAGCGCCCAGAACTATGACCCGGAGAATAAATACAGCGTACCTTATTGCTGGGGAACCCTCGGCATCTTATACAACAAAACGATGGTGGATGAACCCATCGACAGCTGGAGTGCTCTCTTTGACAAGAAGTATTCCGGTAACATCCTGATGATTGATAGTGTCAGGGATGCCTTCTGTATCGCTCTGGCATATCTGGGTTATGATATCAATACCACCGACGAAGCCCAGCTGAATAAAGCAGAAGCTTTACTGCAGTCCCAGTATCCGCTGGTACAGGCTTATGTCGTAGATCAGGTTCGTGATAAAATGATTGGCGGGGAAGCTGCACTTGGCGTTATCTATTCCGGTGAAGCCATTTTTACCAAGCGGGAAAATCCTGATTTGGAATATGTCGTTCCGAAGGAAGGCTCCAATGTATGGATTGATGCATGGGTTATTCCCAAAAACTGTAGGAATAAGGAAAACGCGGAAGCCTTCATCAATTTCATGTGCGATGCTGACATCGCCCTTAAGAACTTTGAATACATTACCTATTCCACTCCGAATAAGGCAGCAAGAGAAAAGATCACGGATGAGGATATCAAGAACAGCTTAGTAGCCTTCCCCGATCAGGCCACCCTGGACAGATGTTCTACTTACCGGTACCTGGGCGAGGATATCGAGTCACTTTACATAGACAAATGGAATGCCGTGAAGTCAGATATGACGGAATAGAGTTTCAATATCATATACATCTGTAAATTGGACAATTATTCAAGCAACTTTTATTAAATCTTATATTTCAAAATAATATTCATAAAGCAGAAAAGGAGGACAAATACTGTCCTCCTTTTCTGTGACACCACTTTAAGTTATGTGTCTGACAAAGCCAATCTAGCGTCGAGGCTTGACCATTGCTGTCTAAGGAAAATCAGGCCAGATAATTTGCATAGGTATTTACAGAACGATGTACTAGTTTCTGATTATATTAAAGCACATTCAGCCGCTTCGCAGCATCACTAATACCCGGATGAACAGGGTATGAGTGCCATTGCACGAACATCGCAGTTCTTCTCAAGAATTCCGGCACTTTCGGAATTCTTTTTACACCAATCTGATAAACTGCTCATGTTGCTAATAACGAAATATAATGTTTACGCTCTTACAACATTGCGATCTTCTCCATTTTGGAAGGCTTCGATGTTCTTATAAACCTCTTCTGTTACTCTCTGTCTTGCTTCCACAGTCGCCCAGGCAATATGCGGTGTTATGATAAGCTTTGTACTGTCCTGGATTTCAATCAGAGGATTGGAGTCTGACATCGGTTCTTTCGAAAGAACATCCAATCCGGCTCCGGCTATCCAATTCTCCTTTAATGCCTTTGCCAAGGCATCCTCGTTAACAATCGGACCTCTTCCCAGATTAAGTAGTATCGCATTCTTCTTCATTCTGCGAAGTTCATTTTCACCTATCAGATTACGAGTCTCAGAATTTAACGGAGCATGAACGGATACGACATCTGCCTGACAAAGCAAGGTATCCAGGTCCGCTTGTTCATAATCCGGATTATTGTTCTTTCCGGTGGTGGAATAGTATATTATCTTGCAGCCAAAGATCTTAGCCACTTCTGCTACTCCTCTTCCAATTTCACCAAGTCCGATAATTCCCCAAGTCTTGCCGGCAAGCTCATGGAATTTTATAACAAAATGACTGAAGAGATCGGAACGGATGTATTCACCCGATTTAACAAAATGATCATAGTAACTTAATTTCTCATACAAATAGAAAAATAATGCGAAGGTATGCTGAACCACCGACTGGGTGGAATACCCTTTGACATTGGCAACGGCAATTCCACGGCTGTTGGTATAATTAAAATCTACAATATTCGTACCGGTTCCGGTAATACAGATGAGCTTCAGATTCTTTGCACCATCCAGAGTTTTTGCATTCATTGGCACCTTATTCACAATAATGATATCAGCGTCCACAATTCTCTGGGCATTCAATTCTGCAACGGAGCAAGGATACTTAATTACCTCACCAAGCTGTTCAAATGGGGATAAATCAACATCCTCCCCAAGGGTAACTGTTTCCATAAATACTATTTTCATAAGCTTATTCCTCATCTCATCTTTTCTTATTATTTCTGACATTACAAAGGGTTTATCCTGGTAAACTCTCGCGCCGAACGCGGTCGGCTTGGCTTATATAATTCCAACGTAAATTTTAATTTACGTTTTGCGCTGAATGCGCATCCATGCGTAGTATTTTTATTTCATAGAACGCAATTTCCTTTGAAAGAACAAAGAGTTTGCCTTGGCAAGCTCTCGCGCCGAGCGCGGTCAGCTTGCTGACAAAATTCCAACGTAAATTTTAATTTACGTTTTGCGCTGAGTGCGCATCCATGCGGAGCATTTTTTATTTCATAGGACGCAATTTCCTTTGAAATAAAAAAAGGTGGCGAATAATACGCCACCCTGTAGTTTATCTGATTCTCTCGGGGAAACCAACCTTTTTCTGTACCTTGCGTAAGGTCTTGGTCGCATAATAACTTGCTTTTTCCGCATTCGCTTTAATAATACCGTCAATATAGTCCTTATCTTTCTGAAGTTCATTAAATCTTGTCTGAAGCGGTGCCAATAAATCAGCCACAGCTTCACCAACTGCAAGCTTGAAATCACCATAGCCGGAGGATGCAAATTCCTTCTCAACCTCCTCCACAGATTTACCGATAGCAAGACCATAGATTTCAATCAGGTTTCTAATTCCCGGTTTATCCTCGGAATATCTGATCTGGTTATCCGAGTCGGTTACCGCTCTCTTAAACTTACGAATGATGGTATCCCTGTCATCCATTAAGTAAATGCTCGCATTGGGATTCTCATCGGACTTGGACATCTTCTTATCCGGTTCCTGAAGGCTCATAATTCTTGCTCCCTGTTTACCAATGTAAGGCTCGGGAATAGTAAAGACATCGCCATAGATGGAATTAAAACGCTCTGCGATATCACGGGCTATCTCAAGATGCTGTTTCTGATCGGAACCAACCGGAACAACATCGGACTGAAATAACAGAATATCAGCAGCCATCAGAACGGGATAGGTATATAAACCAGCATTAATATTATCAGCATGTTTTACTGCCTTATCCTTAAATTGTGTCATACGGTTTAATTCGCCCATATAAGTAAAGCAGTTTAAAATCCAGCTCAGCTCTGCATGTGCAGATACATGAGATTGGTAATAGATGCAATTCTTCTCCGGATTAAGTCCTGCTGCGATATATAAAGTAAGCAGTGCTCGCGCTCTCCTGCGAAGCTCTGCCGGATCCTGGCGTACTGTAATGGAGTGCATATCAACAACACAATAAAAGCATTGATATTCATCCTCAAGCTCCACCCAATTCTTTAAGGCACCCAAATAATTCCCCAGGGTCAGGGTTCCGGTAGCCTGCATTCCGCTAAATATTGATTTTTTTCCGTCTAACATATGTTCACATCCTATTCAGTAGTCAAGTCTCTGTAATACATGAGTCCTGCAATCATCATTCAATCTATCTCTACCAATATATAAAGAAAGCAGATAAATGTCAATGTTTACTTTCTCTCTCCTGCCGTTAAAACCTTTGTAGCAGCTCACTTAAGGAGTCTATCACATCATCATATTCCTTCACATCACCAAAGCCGTAGCGGGCAAATACAAAGGGTACTCCAGCCTCCCTGGCAGCATTGGCATCTCCCTGCGTATCTCCTACGTAGATTGGATGCTTAAGCTCATTACGTTCTACCACCATCCGAATGTTATCTGCCTTGAACTTACCGGATCTGCCCGGATATTCATAGTCAATAAAATACTTTACAAGATGCGGATAGGCTTGAAAGAAGCATTGGATATACCCCTCCTGGCAATTGCTGACGATCAGCAGCTTATATTTCTTCGATAATTCCGATAAAGCATCTTCCAGTCCTTCATAAAGGGTTGCTCCATTCTTAGCCAGGTACTCACATTCATATTCACAGCAATCTGCCATAACTTTAATTGCATGCTCTTCATTCACACTTTCAAATAACTTCACTGCGATTACATCCAGCGGAAGACCAAACAGCCCCTGTAGCCGTTCTGCAGTAACAACCTCTTTCACTTCAGGGTGTTGTTCTTTTAAAACTTTATTAAAAGCATCGGCTACCTCAGGAGTAGAATTCCATAAGGTCCCGTCCATATCAAAAATTATACTATCAATCATGTCCCATTTTCCTTAGTCTTTATTGAAAGTCCATTGCACTTCTACATAATATAATGCCTCTTTCCACCAACATTGTCAACCCATTTCCAAACGGAATAGAAGAAGTTGTAAATAACAAAAATCCGTAAACAGCAGCAACGCCGCCTTTACGGATTCCAGGTTAGTGTAATATCAGGTTAATCTGTCTTCTACTACAACTCCATCTCTTAGTCTGATGATATGATTTGCATATGATCCAAACTCAGGATTATTGGTAGCCATAATCAGGGTTTTATGATATTTGCTAATAATATGCAGCAGGTTATCGAGGGATTCACTGTCCGAGTCATGATACAGGTCATTCAGAGGATCATCCATCAATATAATATTGGGGTTATTGATTAAGGCACGGGCATATGCCACACTTCTTAACTGGTTCGTAGTAAGAATCTTAGGATACTGATTTAAAATTCCGGATATATGGAGCTGATCAGCCAATTCCACATAATAATTTTCATCATATTTCTTTTGTGCAAGGATCAATGGCATAATAATATTCTCATGAACAGTTAATTCCGGGATAAGGCTATCATTATGCAGCATAAATCCAATTTCATTCCTTCGTAAAATCGCCAGCTCATCTTCATCATATTTTGAAATGTTCTGATTATTGATATAGATTAGACCGCCGCTGGGCTTTTCAAATCCTCCCAATAGATGAAGCAAGGTAGTTTTACCAGATTTTTTAGCTCCGCTTATAATAACAAATTCACCGTCCGAAATCTCTAAATTGCAGTCAAACAATGCATATATAAATTCATCGGTATTCTGATATGTCTTTCGCAGATTTATACTTTTTATCATTGTCATAACAATCCTGCTTCCCTTACTGTTGTTTGATGTGAAAGAATATTATTTAATGGCATCTTATGTATTCCACGTTCGATATAGATTCCGCTAAAACTTATGACACAAAATGCAATTCCTGCAGCAACAAAGAAGGTCTCTGTTGAGTCAATAAGTTCTCTTGTTTCACTGTTCAATGAAAAGCTTCCTAATGAATCAATAATTAAATTACTTAGCAGGTACCCGCTGTATAAGCCCACCGGAATGGAAATAACCAGAAGACATGCAACCTGAAGCAATATGAGGATGCGTATATTTATCCTTGTTGCTCCAATCGACTTTAAAATACAATAGTCTCTTAAACCTGATTTCATAATATTGTAGTATTGATTAATTATTAGAATAATACCGCCAATAATCAGTACTGTTCTAATCCCGATATATATATAGTTAATGTCAGGGTAAATAGATTCTGAGCTTAGAATTAAGACGTTATCGATGTAAACCATGACTACAGATACTGTGATATAGCCAGCAATAATAGATAATATAATAAGCAAATAGTTTAATTTATTTCTAATAAGCATTAACTTCAGGTAGGTCTTCAATAAATTCAAATTCATAGCTTCCTCCTTTCCTATATCACTATGCATAGAATGCCTGGATAATAATCCAAGCACCCTATGATAATGATACCAATGAATCGGTAAAGTATTTATTCCCCAATAGATACTTTCAAATTAGTAGTCTTTAACCGAAAATCTTCCAAATCCATGCAAAAACTTCATATGACTCTGTTGTATACATTTTTACCTCCTTAAAAACAAAGACCTTGTCTACACGCTTTTTATAGCATATAAACAAGGTCTGTTCAATAGGCCAAAACATGAACGTCGAATTTTCATGTCTGAACGTCGAATTTTAAAAATTAGGCTCGGTTTTTCATCTCAATTTTTACGAAAATTTCGTTATTTAATAATTTATAATTAACAGATCCATGATATTTCTCAACCTTCTGAATGATATTTTTAACACCAAATCCATGTAATTCTTTATTCATTTTTGATGTATTAAATTTTTGAAGATCAACATCCAAATTTTTGTCGACAGGGTTTATAACGTCAATGAATAAATCATCCTTAAAACTTTTTATTCTAACATCAATATAATAATAACAGTCCTCGTCCCGATCCATACATTGGATCGCTTCTATTGCATTCGATACAGTATTAGCAAAAATAACGCATAAATCCATAGGAGATACTTGCAAATCTTCAGGAAATCCACCTTCCAATCGGATTATGATATTATCCTTTTTGCATTTACTTTGTGCATCATTTAAAATAGCATTGACTATATCATTACCAGTATCAAATAATGCTTCGGATATATCGGAGCCATCGATTAATTCTCTTAAATAAAGCTCCATTTCCGATAATTTATTAGCCTGATACAGGCCATGGATACAGGCAAGATGATTTTTCATCTCATGGCGGATGCTACGCATCTCCTGTTGTTTTTCATTCACCAGGGTATAATATTTTTGTTGTGATTCAATAATATTTTTACTAATTATAGATAAGGCTTTATAATTATCTCTTGATTCAGTTATAGCAATCATCATAATACAGGCAACATTATAAGATATGATGGCGATAATAGTAACTACGACAATAATTCTTCTGATATTCTCAGATTTTGCATCATTGGTTTTTGTTAATAATGTTGCTAATATTATACTACCGGTTAATGCTCCCGCAAACAACAAAATATATATTCTTTTTGATATATTAATTTGAATTTTTGATTTAAATTTTCTTCGTTTTAAAAGAATTATAAGAATAATTATTATAATATCAATCGCATTAAATATAAAAGAAACAATTAAATTATTAATAAAATCAAGGACTACCATATTAGATATTAACGATACTATGCCTGTAATACAGGCATCGAGAAATATGATAAATACATAGGATAATAGCGAGTGAGACAGTCTTTTTATATATTTTCCCTCAAAAATAATTGACATCGTTAGTACAACTGTAAATACTGATATAAAGGTTGCAGTATCACGATTTGTTTTATAAATAAATATATTAATTATTAAAATAGTAAACTGAACAATGCCAGAGATGTAATAAATTTTCTTTTTACTAATAGGTTTAAAATTGAATAGCCCCCATAAAATAAGCCACATTTTAATAAAATCTGTTATATAAATATAGAACAAATAAATGATTTCTTTCATGTAACGAACTCCTTATCTTGCATTTCTTTTTCTGTATTCTTTATACGCCCTTTATAGTCTGCCAATATGACAGATAACATTTTCTACCTTTTCCCAATATAGAGAAGAATTTGATTTTCTTTTCTATCTCATTTACTGCACAGTCAAAAGTTCTAATAAAAAATAACCCTTTCAAGCCATTTTATGGTATCCTAAAAGTCACTACACTATAAAGGATAAAAATTACCGAAAGAGTTATTTGATGGTTAGTTTACCATACTTTACGGTTATTGACCATACATCATGCTTGAATATATTGATAAAATTTTAAACCACTTCAAATCTTGCTTTTCCAGACAATCCGCATTTCAATGGTTTGTCGTTATTATTGTCGGACTAATGATTCGCTCCGATAAACTTGGAACTACTTCCATTATTCGTGACCTTGCCTTGAATCCAAAGCTTTATGAAACCATGAATCATTTCTTTCGTGCTTCTTCCTGGAGTCTTGAATCTATCAAACTTAAATGGTTCGAAGTTGTGAATTCCGCAGCTCCTCTTTATAAAGAAGAAGGGTATACTATCTTAATTGGTGATGGTGTGAAGCAAGCAAAAGAAGGCAGACATATGCCAGGAGTAAAAAAACTATTTCAGGAATCCGAAAACTCTTCAAAGCCTGAATACATCTTCGGTCACATGTATGGCGGCATTGGCGTTCTTGCAGGAAATGTATCCAAATGGTTTTGTATTCCGCTTCACATCAATCTTCAAGATGGTATCCAGACCATTCTATCATGGAAAACAAAGGAAGAACGACTTTGTACTCATGTGGTTCAGATGATTGAAAATGGTTATGAAGCTGCGAAAATATTTGGCAAATCACTTCTTTTACTTGACCGTTACTTTCTTTCCGTTCCTGCATTAGTACAATTGGAACAGTGCAATCATTCGGGAGATGCAACAATGCACCTTATTACTAAAGCAAAAAAATCCTGTATGGCATATGAACAGCCAAAGGAAAAGAAACCCGGCCGTGGAAGACCATCAAAAAAGGGAGATACCGTAAAACTAAAGGAACTGTTTTCCAGTAAATCAAGCGAGTTCCTTGAAACAACAGCAATTCTGTATGGAAAGCAGGAATCTATCCGTTATTATTGCACTAACCTCTTATGGGGACAGAAACTTTATAAAGAATTGCGATTTGTACTTGTAGAATATAATGGTATTCAAAGTATTCTGGTTAGTACTGACCTTACGTTAGACCCTGTAGCAATCATACGTCTTTACAGTTACCGGTTCAAAATAGAATGCACCTTTCGTGAATTCAAGCAGATGATTGGTGGATTCAGCTATCAATTTTGGAGTAAGTCCATGCCAAAGTTGAAACGATATCTGAAAAAGAATGAAAAACCTCCGATTGAAGACATAAGCAATCCTCAGGAACAGGAAAAAATCCAGTTGACAGTCAAAGCAATTGAAGGATATGTTATGTTCAGTTGCATTGCAATGGGTCTGCTTCAAATGATATCTCTTTATTTTTCCAAAGATATTCAGACAAAAACATTTCGCTTTCTTCGGACACCATCGAAAGTTATCGTGTCTGAGGCAACTGTAATGTGCTATTTAAGGCAAAATATTTTTCGCATTATGGCGAAAAAGCCTAATTTAAGCATAACACGATTTATTTTAGACAGGCAGGAAAAGCCTGATATTTCAGAAGATTTGCAGGCTTCTTAGGGCAACAAAACTTTTGACTGTCCAGTCATTTATATATGTCATAATAACGATATACGATTTGTAAACCCCTAAAAATCACCTTTGTATAAGATTTTTTCTATTTATCATTCTAAACTTTAATAGATTACCTTCTTTGTACTTACAACCGTAATGCAATTTATTAGTTACACGTAAATAATATACTTTAGTTATACATAAAGAGACTCATCTTCTAACACGATAATTACTTGATAATTATTTACGATATTCATAATTGTTTCTGTAGACTTTGTATAAATCACTGCTCATTTACCGGTTTAACAGATATGTGAAGATTTAAACTATATCCTTCGTACATATACCCTTGATTCAATCGATTACGTATTTATTTACAGTTTGTAGGTACAATACCTTAATCTGAATTTTTATTAAGAATAAACATCAATTGGTTTTTGCTGAGGTCACAATTCTTCTCCAACTCAATATGGTTTCAGTCTTTTTCAAATTGTTACATAACCGTATTAGTTAATCCCGTATAATGGCTTAATATCATAAATTACAATTAAAACCTAGTCCCATACTCTTAAATTAATAGACATTTATTCCTACGAATATCATATCAATCAGCCCTAAGTTCGTCAAGTTTTTACATAAATAATCCATTATAAATATCATAAATTCCGGTTATTCATCGTAAAAATCTGTTTTTTATTTCCTATCCATGTAAATTAACTTCGAAATAAATTATCATACTACTAATAACGGATAGAAGATAACGAAATTTCATGTTAATATATAATATACTCATAATACTAGGGAAGAAGATAATTAATTTAGCAATAAACATAATGTAGGCTTTACCATACGCTGCAATAAATGGGTGTTAATTGTAATGATGACCGATTGTTGTAAAATAAATGTACTTAATAAGACAGTATCTTCTTAAGAAACCATCCACAATTGACCTACCCACAAGTGATTGGGACAAAAAAGTCTGCTAAGCAACGACAATAGCTACTTTAGCAGATTTTTTATTCGAAGTATAGCTGTATGTAAGGCCGATTGTAAAAGGAAAGGCAGGAGCAGGAACCGAATTCGGTACAAAAGTAGCAATCAGCTTGGTAGATGGATTCTGCAGATACCAGTGAAACTGTGATCTCTTAGAACACCTGATGCATGTTCTTTATTGCCTATTTTTCAAGTTGCTCCAAAGATTGGTTATAAACAGAAAAACTACGGCTACTTACGTAGCCGCAGCATAAGAAACATAAAAAATTGGTTAGAAAGTGCTTGGGCGAGTTATCCAGCAAGCCCTAATTAGATTTAATAGATAATCATGAATTATGAAACATAAAAGCCTATTGGATCAATATTATGTAATAATTTGTAATTATATCAATCAAATCGAGAATAAGCGTAAAAATAAATTTTCATATTTACAATTTTATTGATAAAATCCAAGTGCAATTACCGGATCTAATTTTGAAGCTTTTCTTGCCGGCAGGAAGGAAGCAAATATACTTAAGAAAATACTAAATATTATGCAGTATACTATTTGTGCAATATTTATCTGATATAAATTAAAACCAATTTCCGGGAAAGCTGCCTTAAGTATTGCATTTACAAATAACCCAAATAAACTAGCCAATAGTACACCTGCTACTCCTGCAAAAAATCCTATTACTCCACCTTCTGTTATAAAAATTCTATTAATGTCTCTTTTTCTAGATCCTATCGCTCTCATCACACCTATGGCCCTCATTTGTTCCATTACGCTCATATACATAACAAGAGTTATCATAATGGCTGATACAACCACAGAAACACCGGATATTATCATTAATACAGCCGTAATCATATTTATATAAGTATCTATTTTTTTAATATCATCCTCATCCGTAGAGGCAACATATCCCATATTTATTAATTGCTCTTTTGTTTGATTAATTTTATTCTCATCAATTACAGTAACTTCATAACTTTTTGAAGAATAATTTTCATCCTGAGCAGATTCTTTTGCTATTTTTGCAGCTGTATTATAAGGTATGTTAATTACGTTAGCTCCAAATAGATTATAATCTGAAAGTCCACTAATTGTATATTCACGCTTAACTTGATAAGCAAGATTATCAGAATCAAGCAATGATATCAATAATATGATTTTCTTACCAATGATAGATTTATAATCATTATCTTTACCTACTAAATCCTTTGCCATATTCTTAGGTATTACTATCTCTTCGCTATCGTCTGATGAAGGAAGTGAACCCGCAATTAGTATATTATGGGTGCTATCCTCTAGCGGATGTAATGATTCAGCTGACGCAGATCCTATAATTCCGTCATATTCATATGCTACACTAAATGAATAATATTCTACAATGCTTTTTACATTATCCATATTCATTATCTCTGATCTTGTAGTTTCATCAATTAATTTATCTTTTATATTAACATATATAACATTTCTTGCGATAAAAGCACTTACCTCATCTAAAATTTTACTTTTTGCACCAGAACCAATTCCAAGCATGAATAAGATGCCAATAATTCCAATTGCTGTACCTAATGCAGTTAATGCTGTTCTTCTTTTTCTATTTGAAAGATTTTTTAATGCAATGTTTATTATTGATTGAGCTGTCATGTTTTTTGTTTTTATCTTTTTTTGTGAATTATTATTTGGCGATGCTGGCTTATTATCATTATTTATTTTTTCGTCACTTACCAATATTCCATCAAGCATTGATATTTTTCGATCAGCTTCATTTGAAAGAGTCATATCATGTGTAATCATGATTACTGTCACTCCCTTTTCCTGATTAATTTTCTTTAGTAGTGACATAATATCTTTTGCTGTAGCAGAATCCACTGCACCTGTAGGTTCATCTGCTAATAATATGTTCGGATTGTTGGCTAATGCTCTGGCAATCGCTACCCGTTGTTTTTGTCCTCCACTTAGTTGGTTTGGATGATGATTTAGTCTATCTTTTAGTCCAACCATTTCCAATAATTCCTTTGCTCTTTTTTTACGAGAGTTAATTTTTACACCTCCAAATTTTAAAGCCAATTCAACATTCTCCAATGCAGTCAAATGCTCAATTAAATTAAAATTTTGAAAAATATATCCAATTTTATTTTTTCTCAAATACGACCAATCATTATCTTTAAATATTTTTGTTGACTCATTTGAGTATTGTATATCCCCTTGATCATAACGATCAATTCCTGCAATTATATTTAAAAGAGTAGTTTTACCGCATCCGGAAGGACCTAGGATTGCTACAAACTCCCCTTGCTTTATTTCCATATTTATACCTTTTAATACAGGCACACTTTCTTTTCCAACCTTATAATCTTTAAAAATATTATTGACTTTAAGCATATTAATTTAATCCTTTCTTATTCAAATCATAAGTCTTCTTAAAATAACAATTCTTAATCTCTGGAGAGTCCAAAGCTCTATACGCTTTAGCGTAATAAAGAATTATAAGGTATTACAGCTACATGTTAATGTATAAATACTAGATAAATTGCTATAAACACTAATATAATTACAAATAGCATTGTTTTCTTATATAAAATTAGGGGTAATTTTGCTTTATCACTTTAAAGAAATAAGAGCGTCTAACTCTCCAGTTATTAACAAATCCAAATAAACACCTTAATTATTTCCAAAAAAACACCAACCATGCTAACACCCATTATTGCAATCGTACATAAGCCATATAATAATAAAAACCAATCGGTCTTATTGCTAATTTTTCTATTGGGTCTGACACATTTAACCATTTGAAGTGATTTGTTATACAAATTGGTGATCCCCAATGCAAAACTTAATATCCAGTAACCATCTAATCTAATAAAAGGAATTGCATTAGTTAGAATAGTAATAATATTGAGGATAATTAATGTTTTAAAAAAATTAAGGATAACAAAAATATAAAATCGAAAATATTGCCATAGCAATAGCATTTACATATAATCCTGCAAAAGAACTTAATATTTGATGTTTTTTATTACGAAACATTCTTACACCACTAATATCACAATAAAAAGCCGGGTTAAACAGTATAAAAATAATACCTACCTTTCCTACTTTTCCACCAAAATGCTTACATATTAAACCATGGGCAAATTCATGTATGCAAATTATTAATATAAAAATAATGTAAACATATATATATTGAATTACTGGTAACTTTACACTATCTAATTTAAAAATATTTTTACTATTCATAAATACTAATATCAACCCTGAAATAATTAGTAAATTCAATAGATTTATAACCATTATATTTACTATCTTATTACTTAAAAATATATTATTACATTTTTCCATAAAATTATCTATTGATAATAACGGTAATTTATAAAAAAGAATATTATTATGTACCTTTTTTCTTTCACCTATTACTCCATATTTCACCAATTCATTTATGATTAAACTATATTCTTTCTCTGATATGTTTTCTAACTCTAATATATCAGTTTTCTGATAATCATTTTTTAAATTCTCAATTATTCGACCTTCTCTTAAATTTAACTTAAAATAATCTCCTCTATTACAAACTACATAATAATCATGAAATTTAGTTAATTCTATTCCATTATAATCCATTTATCTCTTCCTATTTATCTTATTTTGTAAAATGCCTGAAATGCAACTATTATTGGTAAACATTTCAGGCATACTTTTATCTACAGCTTATGCAAATATTGCATTTTTCCAACCTTCAGCAAATCCTGTACAGAAATTGTGCCAAGCATTAGAAATAGCTCCTAATATTCCTGGTGCAATAACACTTTCCATTCTTTCAATATGTAATTCCATAATATTAACCCCTCCTCTCTATTCAAATTGAAATAATAAATATTAATAATAACCTTATTATTAAATAAATGCCAAAAGATTGCGAATTGTTGCACCAGTATAATAACCTAACCAGTAGAAGAAACCTTCAGGTGCAGCTACATTTTCTAATTTTTCAATAGAAATATGCATATTTTTTCTCCTCTCATATGTATTACCAAAAATAAAGTATCTTATCATTTTGGCGCCTTATTTCATATGATACTGTTAATTGGAATTTAAAAATTAACATAACCTTATTTCTATATCAATGAAAATGATGTGAACTACATTATTTTGCTGCAAAATGTAATTTTTTATCAATATGCATGTTTTTTACGATAATCATAGATTTCGATTCTTATTTGATTTATTTTAGTCCTACTAATTTTTATCATTTCACCATCTACAAGTTCAATATAAGCTCCATTAACCTCTTTTATAAAGGCCATATTAACTAAATATGATTTATGAATTCTTATAAACGAATAATCTATTAACAGTTTCTCCCAATCATTCAAGTATTTACGAACAAGATAGTTCTTATTATCTGTAATAATCTCTGAATAATAATTTTCTGCTTTAATATATTTTATTATACTAGCTTTTATAGGAATAGTATTATTACTAATAGGAACATCAATTACTACATCCTCTTCTAAAATATTTATACATTTTAATATCATATTAGAAATATTTTGATAATTATAGGGTTTATTTAAAAAACCTAATGTTTTCTTTCCAAATGCATCATATATATAATTTGAATAACTTGTTACAAAAACTATAAACGAAATATTATCCCTTTTTTCAATAATATTCTTTACTTCAATTCCACTTAATCCTGGAAGACCTATATCCAAAAATAAAAGGTCTATTTGGGTATTATTTAATAATATATCTTCACCCTTTAAAAAATGAAATAAATTTAGATCAATATTATTTATTTGTTTATATTTCATACAATATGAGGTAATTTGATCTATAAAATACTTTTCATCATCACATATAGCTATATTCATGTTTATTACTCCTTAGATAGACTTCTTGTACTGTTTGCTCCATTATGAACAAAATATGTCAACCACTATATTATTATTTAGTTTTATTACTATTATTTCTAATGTTTTGTTTTAGAATCATCCCATACAGAATAAAGGATGGCGTTACTTTAGCATCTGAGCCTGTTAAATAACTGAATATATACTACGCTTAATTCATTCAAGCGTAATTATTAAAGAAAAAATAAAGTGAACTTTATATGGAAATTAAAGATTCCAGTTGTCAGATGGTATCCCCGGACTAGAGGCTATGTTAAACACAAGACACATGTAGACAGTTTCCCAGAGTACGTCTATTTTATAATCCGGTTCTGTTTTTCATAATAATTTCTACGATAAATTCGTTATTAATGCATCTGAAATTTACCATTCCATTATACTTTTCAACCCTTTGAATTATATTTTTTACACCAAATCCATGTATATCTTTATTCTTTTTTGTGGTAACTAATTTACTAATATTTACATCTATATTTTCTCCTACCGGGTTTTTAGCATCTATAAATAACTCATCATTAAATCTTTTAATTTTGATATCAATGTATTGAATAAAATCCGATTCTCGATCCATCCGTTGGATTGCCTCTACTGCATTTGACACTATATTGGCAAAAATCACACATAAATCCATAGGGGATACATATAAATCATTAGGAAAGCCTCCATCCAATCGAATTATGATATTATCTTTTATACATTTACTTTGTACATCATTTAATATTGCATTAACAATATCATTTCCTGTATTAAATAACATTTCGGATTTATCGGTGGAATTGATCAATTGCTTAATATAGTTTTCCATTTCAGAAAGCTTATTTACATTATATAAGCCGTGAATACAGGATAGGTGGTTTTTCATATCATTACGGATACTGCGCAACTCCTGCTGCTTTTCATTTACTAATAAATAATATTTCTGCTGAGATTCAATGATATTCTGACTAATAACAGATAAGGATTTATAGCTGTTTCTTGACTCAGTGATAATAATCATCATAATACAAGCTACGATGTAAGATAAAATGGCAATTATAGTTATAACAACAATAATTTTTCTGATATTCTCAGATTTTGCATCATGGGATTTAGTTAATAAAGTTGCTAAGATAATGGTACCGGTCAATGCACCCATAAGCAGTAAAATATATATACATATAGAAATATTTGGTTGGAACTTAGTTTTAAACTTATTTCTTTTTACTTTATTAAAAGAATAATTGTAAAAATATTGAGTGTATTGTAAATATATGGAATGATTGAGTAATTTATAAAATCGTGAGCCGACACATTAGTTAACAAAGAACTAAACGTTACGGTACAGGCGTCAAGAAATAAGATCAGTACATATGCTAATATTGCATGAGATAACTTTTTTATGTACTTATCCTCAAATAAAATAGTAATCATTATAACAACTGTACCTAATGATATGAACATTGCTGTATCATGATTAATTTTATATATAAATACATTTAAAATCAAAATAATTAATTGAACATTAATACTAATGACATAAATCCTCTTACATCGAATTGGTTTAAAATTGAGCAGACCCCAAAGAACAAGCCACATTTTTATAAAATCTGTCACATAGCTATAGAATAAATATATGATATCCTTCATTTAACAAACAACTCCTTATCTTGCATTTCTTCTTCTGTATTCTTTGCACGCCCTTTTTAATCTGCCAATCTGGCGGATTGCGATTTCAACCTTTTCTCCATTCTCCAGAAGGATATCCTTTCCTATCTCCTCTATGTACCCCATATTAACAATATATGATTTATGAACCCGGAAAAAATCACCAGTACATAAAAGGTTCTCCCATTCATTCATCGTTGTATAACTTTCATAAATGCCCCTTTTTGTTCTTAGAACAGTTAACCGGTTCACGTATTCTATGTATATAATATCCTTAAGCTTCACATAAAGGGTTTCGCCTTCTAACCCGATAATTGCTTTATAATTCTTAGTAATATCCATAATTGCTTCCGTAAGAGTAAGAATAAATTCCTGCTCCTTCACAGGCTTCAACAGATAGCGGAAGGCTTTTACACGATACCCTTCTTGCATAAAGCCACAAAATCCTGTAAGAAATATGATTATCATGCTTTCATCCATATTTCGTATTTGTTCAGCGGTTTTTAAGCCATTTAAGCCTTTCATTTGAATATCAAGAAATAAAATATCAATCGGCTTTTGATAAGCTAAGAGCTCTTCCCCTGACTCAAAACAAACGGTTTCAATACCATTTATATTCGTTTCCATAAATTTATTACATAACCTGATTAACTCATCACGAATAATTGCTTCGTCGTCACAAATTCCAACCAACACGTAGACCCACACTCCTAAATCAATGGATATTTATTCCTATGCATATCATAGCAATTGCTCTTTGGTTCGTCAAGTTTTTACATAAATCTACCATATAAAATTTTATGTATTCCGGTGTTTTATGTATAATAATCTACTTCTTGTTTAAAAAATCAGATTACTATTCTCTCTGAACAATACGGAATACTCTATATAAATGGATTGAAGAAAATCAGATTTCGTGTTAATGTAAAGACATACTTTAACTACAGAAAGGAAGTTAACACCATTGAGACAAATTGCAAGTTTTACCATAGACCACATGAAGCTGCTTCGAGGCGTATATGTATCACGAAAGGATAAAATCGGGAATGAAGTCATAACTACCTTTGACCTTCGAATGACCCGCCCCAACTATGAACCGGTCATGCTGACAGGGGAAGTCCATACCATCGAACATTTAGGTGCGACCTTCCTTCGCAATCATACACAATATGCTGATAAAACAGTCTATTTCGGCCCAATGGGCTGCCGAACCGGCTTCTACCTGCTATTAGGCGGAGATTTTACCTCCGGTGATATCATCCCCCTCTTAATCGAGATGTTTGAATTCATCCGCGATTTTGAAGGTGAGATTCCGGGAGCTACCGCCATAAACTGTGGAAATTACTCCGATATGGACCTCGAATTAGCAAAGTTTTACGCAAAAAAATATCTGGACGAGGTTCTTTACAAAATCGATGACGAGCATCTAAATTATCCGGAATAACTAATAATAATGCGTATTATCTATGGAGGGACCAGTATGCGGAACACGTAATAGCTTAAGGGTACCCTAACATTCATACTCAATCAATAACTACAGCTTTTTAATAATATTCCATTTCCATGGAATAAGCTAATACAAGATACCAATCACTCGTAAACTACACCGGACTACAGGGAAGCTATTGATACTGAGTCAATAATGTATTTCGTAAGAGAGAACAGAAGGCTATATCTGTACGATACAGATGGACAGTAAGCATTACACTGTACGATACAGATGGACAGTAAGCATTACACTGTCCAATCTGGAGCGCACAGATATAGCCTTCTGTTCTAAATGCGAAATCACATGTTGACTCAGTATCAATAGCTTCCCTGTGGTCCTACACAGTTTTACCCTGGCCGAAAATCATTTTTCACAGCCAACTGAATATAATGTAATGAGTATGAATAATGGGAGAAGCTATGGCAGACCAAGAAATATTACACACAGCAGAGATCGTGAAAGCCGCTTTACCTTATATTGATGGCAGATACAAGGTAACGGCTGAGCTCTTCGTTAAGACATTTGATCTTATGGGTAGTCTGAAATTAATGAATGGCTCCAATAATCTGTCTGCCTGTGGCTTTACTGTCGGTAAAATAGACGTGGAGGGATTGCTGAACGGGATCAGGCCCGTTTGTAATATAAGAGAAGGAGAAATTATCGATAAAATTCTTAGCTTTTTCAACATGAAGAAGATGTTTGAAATGTATAACAATATCATGGAAACAATGAAAACAATGCAGGAATTCGGAGGTTTTCCATTTGGGAACACAAGCAGTGATGATACTGATAATGTCATGGGCAATTTTTCAAGTGAAAATTTTGCATCTATTTTTGAAAGTTTAAAAAATGCATCATCGAACGAAACGCCTTCCGATACCTTCCCGAATACGGATTCACCCGTTAACAAAGCTGAGTCTTCCGATTTTAAATCGGCTTCAAAATCAGAAACTGAGAAAGAAACCACCTCCGGTTTTGGCAATTTCGGTAACGGCTCCAATGATATGATGTTTGAACTGCTGAAAACAATGGTACCCCCGGAACAAATGGCAACTTTTGAAAACTTAAGCATGCTTTTAAAAACAATGACATATGATAATAATAGCAAACCAGATGATAAGGAGCGTACCGATGTCTGACACTTCCTGGACCAATAATCCTAAGCTAAATAACGTGGATCCCCGCAAAATGGCCATATTGCTGGAGCTCATGAAGGAAGCTGAGGGTAAGCCTATGGATAAAATAGCGCCTTTATTAATCAGTACCAATAAAAGGCTGCAGCAGCAAAATATGACTTTTTCCAAAGATGAGTATGATGTAATGGTAGAAATACTGACCAAGAATATGAGCCCGAAAGAAAAACAGCAATTTGAAATGATTAAGAAATTAATGGCCACTAGAACTAAATAGATCATGCCTTACAGAGAATTCTTCTATTCTTACAGCATATTGCCCTTTCTCATCCGTCCTTCTGATATGAATTCAGGTTGCCTAACCCGGTAAGCATCCCAGAAAGACGAAAAGAAAGGGCAATATTTTGTTCATTGTGTAATCTTACTTAGTGATTTTTTGCAGCTTTGCATATACTCTTAAAATTTCACTGACACTCCAGGCCTGGGCAAAGCATCCCTGGGATATTGTCGGATTCTCACCGTCATAAATCTCAGCTATCTGCCCGATACAGCCCTCTCTCATACAAGCCTGCATTACCTCGAGCTGCTCTTTCACTTTACAGACTGCACTCTCGCTATCATCATTTACCTTCAGATAGGCCAGATAATACGCTCCCATCGGGAATGGCCAGACCGTACCTTGATGGTATGCCATATCACGATTAAAATGGCTTCCTCCGTAAACAGGTTTATAATCCTTATCCTCTTTATTCAAAGTCCGAAGGCCATAAGGAGTATAAAGCTTTTCAAATACCTTATCCACGACCTGCTTTTCCTGCTCTCTGTTAAGCATGGTAAATGGCTGTGATACTGCCCAGATCTGATTGCAGCGGATCTGTTCATCCGCTTTCCCACCGGATACAATGTCCTTAAGACAGCCCTGCTTTTCATTCCAGAATTGTTCACAGAAGCTTTTCTTTACCTGGTCTGCCAGTAACTCGTATTGTTTATCCTCATTCCCAAGCAGCTTCGAAAAATATCCCAGGATCATCAGATCATTATACCAGTAAGCATTGATTTCTACCGGTTTACCATGGCGCGGAGTAGGAAGGATATCCTCAAAACGAACATCCATCCAGGTTACCTGCTCCAAACCACTACCTGCTTCGATTAATCCATCCTGATCCATCCGTATATGGAAATCCGTACCCTTTTGATACCATCCGATGATATCCTTCATGACAGGAAAAGCTTCCTTCACAAATGCCAGATCACCGCTCTCCAGATAATACTCATAAACTGCTCCGATAAACAGCAGCGAAGCGTCTACTGTATTATAAATCGGATCATTACCACCTTCGGGAAACATATTCGGCATCAGCCCTTTGTCACAATATTTCATAAAGGTACGGAATATGCTTTTTGAATCTTCAAATCGTCTTGTGGAGATACAGCAGCCCACCATTGCAATCATGGTATCCCTGCCCCAATCAGCGAAAAACGGGTATCCTGCCATAATGGATTTGCCTTCGGTTGACTCACGGTTTGCTACGAATTGATCCGCACTTTTCACCAGCTGTATTCCTGTTTCATCCGTGATTTGGGATTGCCTTACCAATTCCTTCTGTCTGTTTTCCTCCAGCTTAAGCATTTGATTCAAGGTAAGTTCTCCAATTGCGTTGGTACTGTAGATAATCCAGAATACCTCCTCCTGCTTTGCTTGTATGTTAAAGGATAGCCTGTGATTATGCGCAGTCTTTCCCACCGCATCACGTCCATCCCTTGCATCATAAGCATAATACAGATCTTCTTCATACTGCGTATCATAATTCTCAATATCAGCATTCGTCTTATAATATAGCGTTAAGCTATTGCTGAGGATTTTTCCTTCCGACGTCAGAAAGGTCTGGCCCTTTTCCATAGCCTCACCCTTCGCGACAAACTGAAGCTGAGGTATTACCAGTAATTTAGCAGGTATCTCCATACGATTATTTATCTCATACCGGATACCAAGGGTATTCTCCCCATGTTTCATCACGATTGTTTTCTTAATTTCAATCCCCTCTGCCTGGTATATCCACACAGGATGATCCTGAAAGCTAAATTGCTGAAGATAACAATACCCTGTCTTGTTTTTGACATGGTTCACATATTCCTGACAGGAGAGATTATATTCACTTTCTTCCATCTGAATTGTCTCGTCAAGTCTTGTAATCATATGATATCTGTGATTCGGAGCCTTTGTGCAGGACATAAAAAGTGCATGATCATTACGTGCCACCGAACCAACCATCGTCATCGAGGAATAGCCCCCTAAGCCATTGGTCAGAAGATAGCAGTTTTCCTGTCCTCTGCCAAGATCCTTCCAGTCATTTTTGCCATATATGAATTTCATTCTTACTCTCCATTTCTCCTCACTTAGGCGGAATTCTGTTTCTTATGTTGTTACTTATGTTGTTTCTCATGCTGTTTCTCATGCTGACATCCTGCTAAAAATCAACGTGTGAAAACAGGAATGTCTTCACACGTTGACTTTACCATATTTACTAAGTAAGTTCGCTTAAATAAATTAATTTAAAATAACAATGGAATACAACGGCATATTAACTACTCCGTCGGTTAAAGTCACTTCACTGCCATCCACAGTCAGATATCCTCTGATGCCAAGATTATCAAGACCTGCAGACTTTAAATCAACCGTAGCTGCCTCTTTATTCATATTATATACAATCACTATTTCACTACCATTATATACCTTCTTAAAGACGCAGACATCGTTCGTAAGAAGTGAATCCACCATACTTAATTCACCACGGGCAATCTCCGGATTCTCATTACGGATACGAAGGGCAAGTTTATAATAATTCGCAATAGATAACGGATCCTTTTGCTGTTCATCCAGCGGGGCAAATTTTTGCACCACATTATCTGCTCCCGGAGGTGCCTTTGTAATTCCTGTCGTATCAGTAGTTGACCAGTTCATCGGGAGGCGTTTATTCGCATCATTATTTCCCATGCTGTTCATACCGATTTCCTCGCCATAATATACAAAGGGGCTTCCATTTAAGGTGAGAAGTATGCCCGCATCCATCTTCATTGTGTTTTCATCGTTTACACACTGAGCAGATATTCTGGTATTATCATGGTTACTGATAAATGGTGCATCAATGTAACCCGGATTGCTCTCGCTGTAGATTTTCTGCAGGTTCATGATATTATTTGCAAAGGTTTTCGCATTGGAGGTTCCAAGCTTTCTGACCGATGTGGTTATGATACCATTGTATAAAGCCAGAGGGTAATTGAAGATACTTGTGATGCCGCTCTTGTAATAGGAAGCGATTGTCGAAGCACTATCCCAGCACTCACCGACAATATAAGCGTCGGCTTTTATACTTTTCACATAATCAGTAAACCATTGTAATACCTCAACATTCTTACTGGTTTCACCTGAAAAGTATTCTTTCACCGCATCCAGACGGAAGCCGTCAACTCCCATATCGAGCCAGAATTTTGCATTCTTCTCTATCTCTGCTCGAAGCTCCTTACTTTCCAGGGCAAGATCCGGCATCTGATCCCAGAACACTGCTTCGTAGTAGTAATCGGAGCTGCCTGTCTTATAATAGTCACTGCCTTTCTTATCCTTTACAAAATGATAATAACCAACGTAAGGACAGACGCTTAGATCCGGTTCCTGATCCTTACCCAGGGTCTCAAGATAATCTACTGCCTGGGTAAACCATGGATGCTTGGAAGAGGTATGATTGAATACATAGTCAATGATCAGCTTAATTCCTCTTTTATGGCATTCATTGATCAGGTTCTGAAAATCCTCTATGGTTCCATAACTGGGGTCCACGGTATTATAATCGGTAGTATCATACTTATGGTAAGATGGTGATGGCATGATCGGCATCAGCCAGATTCCGTTAAAGCCCATGTTACTGATATAATCAAGTTTTGACGTAATTCCGTTAAAATCTCCTATTCCATCTCCATTGCTGTCACAGTAGGAATATACAAAGATTTCGTAGTAATTGCGATAGTTGTCATCAATGATGTTCAGATCCTGTTGATATTGATAGGAAACCTCCGTACCGGTTTGACCATTCGCAGTGCCTGCGGTAATTGCCGGTGTAGGTGTAATCGTCGGGCTGCTTTGGTTCTGATTACCCTGACCGCTGTCAGTGGATTTATTCGTTGTATTCTTTGCGCAACCCGACAGCATGGTCAAGAGCAGCACGAAACATAACAAAAACCCCATAAGCCTTTTTTTCATATCCTTGCCTCCTTTTTTTGGAGGCCGAAACCTCCGTATGAACATGTTTACACTCTTTTGTAAAGACATCCTCCACGTAGCATCGGAAGATTTCTTCTTTCGTCAGAAACCATCCTCAGATAAATTGATCAATATGCCTCCTGGTTTAATCTATAAAAATATCCCGCTCATTTGGTATAACATCTTTATAAACAAAGAAGTACTGTAATATAGCTTTCCAGTACCTCTTTCTTTGATTATTTCTTTTTCATCTAGCTGACTAACCCTTTACTGCTCCCGACACACCTTCTACATAGAATCTCTGTGTAAACAGGAATAGGATAGTAATCGGAATTGATATGATTACGCAGCCTGCGAAGAAGGTAGTGTAATAATATTGAATGAACTCTTTCTGAAGCATCGTCCACAAGCCAATGGCAATTGTATAATAATCGCGGTCCTGACCAAGGATAACCTTCGCGAAGATATAGTCGACCCATGGCCCCATAAAGGAAGTAATTAAAGTATTAACGATGATTGGCTTGGACAACGGAATGGTTATCCTGCGGAATACATCCCATTTTGTCGCTCCGTCAATATATGCTGCTTCATCGATGGTTTTCGGTAAGGTATCAAAGAAGCCCTTCGCGATATAAAATCCGAGACTCGAGCCGGCCGAATATACCAAGACTAACGCAACCAATTTCAACTGTCCAGCCTCTAAGAAGCCTAAGCCCTTTAAAATATAATAAACTGCAATCATTGACATAAAGCTCGGGAACATACCTAAGATTAAGGCAATATTCATAAGCTTCTTACGCATTCTGAAACGTAATCTGGACATTACATAAGCAACGCAAAGTACAAAAAATGCGGATAATAAACAGCTTGCGATAGCTACCCCTAAGGTATTAAAGAACCATCTTGAGAAATTCAGGGTTCCGTGATCCGCAAACAGGTTGGCATAATTATGCAGCGTAAATGCCTGTGGAAGGATATAGCTTTTATAAGTACCTGTCTCCTTACGAAGAGAGGTTAATATTACAAAAGCAATGGGGAGGATCCAGATAAATCCCACGATCGCCAAACCAATGTGCACAATGGAATTGGTTATAAACCGCTTTGTACTGCCGGAAGAATTCTTCTTTGTCTTCATTATTGGAACGCCTCCTCATCCTTATAAGATCCTGTATGACGATAGGTTAACAGTGACAGGGTAGCTAATATGACAAATATGATAATACCGATAACTGCACCTATATTATAATCTTTATTCGTTAATGTTAATTTATACAACCAGGTAACCAGAAGGTCGGTTTTACCTGCATTGTAATATTCGATGGATGCCGGACCACCGCCGGTTAATAAAAAGATTACATTGAAGTTATTAATGTTACCTACAAAAGCTGTGATCAATGATGGTGTCGTCACAAACAACATATATGGTAACGTAATTTTGAAAAAGGTAACGATAGCATTCGCGCCATCTACCTTGGCAGCCTCATATAAATCCTTCGGTATGTTGCTTAAGATACCTGTTGTACTCAGCATGGTATATGGTACACCGATCCAGATGTTAACAAGAATAATTGTTACCTTGGCTAAGGTCGGGTTCGTAAGGAACGGAATGGTTGTACCTGCACTGATGATGCCCATATCCTTAAGTATAACATTGAGAGGACCGCTGGCATTGAAAATCGTACTCATGGTAAGTAAGGATACGAATTGCGGTACTGCAATGGATAATACGAAAATAAATCTCCAAAAGCCCTTATAGCGGGTACCCTCCCGATTAATGACCAATGCCAGAAGCATGCCAAGAATATAACAGGAGAAGGTTGCAAAAATCGCCCAGATTATTGTCCATTCAAATATTGGCCAGAAGGTTTTAGCGAGAATACCTCCGGTCTTAAACATAGCAACAAAATTATCAAAGCCTACCCAGTCAAATAAATTTCCCGGAGGCTGATGATCTTTATCATAGTTCGTAAAAGCAATTAAGATATTAAATACTAATGGAATGATGGTAAAACAGATGACTCCGACGATAGGGAAAAGCAGTAATGAATTATGTAACTTTTCATGTCCTAAAGAACGTAAATCATCAATAAATCTAGGAATTGGTTTCCCTTCTTCCATTCTTTTCTGGGTTTCATAAGCACTTTTCACGGAAGAAGTTAAAATTGCAATAAATAGCAGTGTAACAAATATCGTTATTACGCCGTATAGCAGGCAAAGCATTGAATTGTCCCCAACTACGTATTCATAGATCTGTTTCGCTTCATTGAAAACTTCTTCCTGAGTTTTGGTTCCTAAAGTAATAAGGTTTTGGATTGCTTTCGTTCCGAAGCTTAACATGTAGTATAGATAAGCAACTTCCAAAGCAAGGTATATAAATCCACGTATTATCTGTTTGTGAAGTATATTGCCCAAACCAAAGACAACTGCCGATAACTTCGTAATAGCATTCCCCGATTTAAAAGCTGTGCCAAAACCAATACCGTGAACTGGTTTATCGGATATTTTCTGCTTTTTGCCGGCCATAATCTTCCTCCTTGTTAATGATAAGAACTTTTTCTTGCAATTCATATAAAATTGCTTGGAGTTCTTTATGTTAGAAACGGAATGTTCCTAACTCCGGAACATTCCGCTTCTAATATTGTTTAGATCACGAAATTACAATACTTTATTGAACAGCCAGAGCTGCTACAAAGGTATCCATCTTTTCCTGTACATTGTCCTTATTTAAGTCACCACTTCTGATTTCAGTTGCAATACCACCGGCATTTGACCAGTATCTTGAGCTGAATTCGGAAGAAGTAGGCTGCATTACAGATGCTGTATTAGCTTCAGCTACGATAACCTTAGCAACTTCGTCAGCCTGTACTTCAGCGGAATTACCAACTGTCTGGTTGGTAGGAACCTGAGCTGTTTCCTTAAATCTCTGTGCCTGCATCTCTTCGCCTCCTATGTAAGCTGCGAATGCTACTGCTACTTCCGGATAAGCTGCCTGAGCATTAACACCGATTGCCTTTGAGCCGTAGAAGCCCTTTAACTGATATGTATTGCCATCAGGACTAAAGGTAGGAATAACAGCAAGACCTAAATTATCGCCTAAAGCGTCTTTGTATAACTGAAAGTTCCAGGAGCCGTCGAACCAAGCACCAATCTTGTGCTCTGCTGCTAACTCGGATACGGTTACTTCATCGTTGAATGCACATTTCGGGTTGTTGATTAAGTCAATTAAGTAATTGGTTACAGCAATACCGGTAGGATTGTTCCAATTGCAGCCTGCTGCATAATCGGTAGCGTTGGCACCGTAGATTGTCTCGCCTGCACCATAGTACCAGGAAGCTAATTTCCAGCCGCCTGCTGCATCAAAGCAGAAATTGTAAACGCCGTCAGGAGTCTGTTTTGCCATAATGCTCTCAACAGATTTCACATCATCCGCTGTTAAGAGAGACTTATCATAATACATAAAGAAGGTATTATGTGTGAAAGGAATTGCATATACAGCGCCATCAACAGTAACGGTATCAACTACTGCCTGAGCCATAGTAGATTTAACCATCTCTTCTGTAGAACCACCAAGTCTTGCAATTGCACCTGCATTTACAAGTTCCTGTAACTGGTCGTTAGCGAAGAAGAATACATCGCCAGCTGCTGTTACGTCTTTTAAGATTTCATCTTTTGCAGTATCTTCGCCCTGTGTTTCAACTGTGAAAGCGATATTCCATTCCGGATGTAATGCCTGGAAGGATTTGCACATGGAATCGATTGTTCCTGGCTGGATCTGATTCTCAGGTGCCCAAACCTTTAAGGTAACATCTTGTGCTGCTACCGGAGCCTGAGTTGCTGCTGGAGCCTGTGTTGCTGCTGCACCAGTTGTTGGGTTTGTTGAGTCTGATGTAGTGTTGTCTGTTGTTTCTGCTTTTTTCCCACACGCTGCGAAACTGCTGATTACCAAAAGAGTAACCATGAGTAACGCCATAAGTCTTGATACTTTTTTCATAATCTCTACCTCTTTCCTTTTTGCATATTCCTAAGTTTCCTTAAGAAACTCAGCTACATTATGAATCCGGCAATTGCTTGCCATTTATCAGGAGTAATCCCCTGTTGAATAAATATGTCAGCTCTCTGGCAGATGTAACCCCCCATCGCCCGACGTGCTTATGCAAGACATATTAATTCCATACTTCGTTTGCGTAATCCTTAATCGTTCTGTCACTTGAGAACTTTCCGGCATTCGCGGTATTGATAAAGCATTTTCTGCGGAAGCTGTAAGCATCGGAATAATCTTTATTCACCTGAAGCTTTGCCTCGCAGTACGGGATAAAATCAAGGAGCAGGAAATAATGATCCGGCTTATGCCAATGTGCTCCATACAGAATGGAATTGTAAAGCTCTTCAAACATTCCGGTACCGCCATCACTGAAGGTTCCGTCCACCAGGGTATCAAGCACCTTCTTAATTCTCGGATTCTGCTCATATAATTCCTTTGAATTATATGAATTCTTTATCTTCTCAATATCCTCAACTCTTGCTCCGAAGATATAGTTATTCTCTTCACCGGCCTGCTCTACGATTTCAACATTGGCACCGTCAAAGGTTCCTAAGGTTACAGCTCCGTTTAACATGAATTTCATGTTACCGGTTCCGGAGGCTTCTGTACCTGCTGTTGATATCTGCTCGGAAATATCAGCCGCAGGAGTAAGCTTCTCTGCATAAGATACGTTGTAGTTATGAACAAATACAACCTGAAGCTTATCCTTAACCGCTTCATCCGCATCAATCATTTTAGCGATTTCGTTGATGAATTTGATTACACCTTTTGCCCTGAAATATCCGGGCGCAGCCTTCGCACCAAAGATGAATGCCGTAGGATTAAATTCTTTCATTCTTCCATCCTTTAATCCGAAGTAGATATCAAGAATGGAGAAAGCATTCAACAGCTGACGTTTATATTCATGAAGTCTCTTTACCTGTATATCATAGATAAAGTCCGGATTAACACGGATACCTTCCTGTTTATAAATGTATTCTGCTAATTGTCTCTTTTTAATGCGCTTTATGTCACTGAACTGCTTAATTACATTTTTATCATATGCAAACTTCTCAAGATCCTTTAAGCGATCTAAGTCAGTGATCCAGGAGTTTCCGATCTTATCGGAGATAAAGCCTGACAGCTCCATGTTGGCAAGAGCCAGCCATCTGCGCTGTGTAATACCATTGGTTTTATTGTTGAAACGTTCCGGATAGATCTCATACCATTCCTTCAAAGCATCATTTTTTAAGATTTCCGTATGAAGCTTAGCTACACCATTGGTGGAATGGCTTGCGAAGATAGCAAGTCTAGCCATGTGGATGGTATCGTTATCTATGATGTTATAAATCCTCTGCTCATCCTCAGTGGTCTTTCCATAAGCTTTTAATTCCTTGATTAATGCCTTTTGAAGCATTACTACATATTTATATACCTGAGGAATTACTGATTTAAACAGAGATGCATTCCATTTTTCCAAAGCTTCCGCCATAACCGTGTGGTTGGTATAAGCAAAGGTTTCTTTCGCAATGCGAAGTGCTTTTGCAAAAGTGAGTTTTTCATTTTCCATCAACAGACGGATCAGCTCGGGGATTGCTACCACCGGATGAGTATCATTTAACTGGATTGAATATTCGGTGGAGAAATGTGTAAAATCATCTCCAAACTTCTTCTTATATCTTGCTATAACATCCTGAAGAGTTGCAGCAGAGAAGAAATATTCCTGCTTTAATCTCAGCTTCTTGCCTTCATCCGTATTGTCATTCGGATATAAAAGACTGCTGATTGCTTCTGCTTCATTCTTATTCTTATTGGCCTTATCATATTTCTGTTCGTTGAAAAGCTCGAAGTTGAAGCTTTCCAAGGGCTCTGCCTGCCATAGACGCAGGGTATTCACCTTTTTATCTCCATAACCGATTACCGGTGTATCATATGGAACTGCGTAAACGGATTGGTTTTTATAATTAATACGAACCTTTTCCTCTTCTTTTCTTACTGACCAGGGATCACCGAAGCGCTGCCAGTCATCCGGGATTTCCTTTTGGAAACCGTCTTCAAAATACTGTTTGAACAATCCATATTTATAACGGATGCCATAACCATTCAGAGTGATACCCAATGTCGCACCGGAGTCTAAGAAGCAGGCAGCCAGACGGCCAAGACCGCCGTTACCTAAAGCTGCATCCTCAATATCTTCGAATACGCGAATATCAACATTGTTTTCACTCATCAGCTCGCTGAACTGATTAAACATACCCATATTATAAAGATTGCTGTACACCAGACGTCCAATTAAAAACTCCGCTGATAAATAACATACCTTTTTACCGGGAGCATCCAGGCTCCAATCCTTACCCAGATTTTTCATAGCTGCTTTGGAAACAGCATTATATAACTGAATCGTACTTGCATCTTTGATTGATTTGCCATAATCTAAATCCAATATCGTCGCTACATTTGCTTTAAAATTGTTCTCCATTCTTGTCTCCATTCCCCGCCGTACTTCGGCGCTAAATATTGATTAAGGCACTGTAGTGGCTCGGTCTAACTCTATGCTTTCGGAGCACGTGCAAAAACCTTGGCATACTCCAGCAGCAATTTTTCATTCAGTTCCTGATATTGAGCTTTCGTCATTCTCCATTGCCAATTTCCGCCGATGGTTGAAGGGAAGTTCATTCTTGCCTTATTGTCCAGTGTCAGTAAATCCTGCATTTGTACGATTACCACATCTGCAATGCTGGAATACAACACCCTTATGATTGCATAAGGAAGATCCGCTTTCTTCTTAACATTGTAATACTCGAAAGCAAATCTCAAATCTTCTTTCTTCTTACCGTTAATATAGCCAACCAGTGTTTCATTATCATGAGTACCGGTATAAGCAACTAAATTTGTAGTCTTGTAATTATGAGGCAGATATTCATGATCTACCGGCCCATCTAAACTAAATTCGAGGATTTTCATTCCGGGATATCCGGTCTTCTCAATCAATTTTCTGACATTCGGCGTGATGATCCCAAGATCCTCTGCGATGATCTTCGCTTCTCCAATGGAAGTATTGATCGCATCCGTAAGCTTCTTTCCCGGACCTTTTCTCCACTCTCCTACGATAGCGGTAGGTGACTCTGCAGGAATGGAATAATAATTTACCACACCGATAAAATGATCAATCCGGATGATGTCATATAACTCAGCAGATATCTTCATCCGCTCTCTCCACAAGGTAAAATCCTTCTGTTCCATAACATCCCAGCGATACAGGGGATTGCCCCAGCGCTGTCCGTCACTGGAAAATGCATCCGGCGGCACTCCTGCCACATTAATCGGGTTCTTACGCTCGTCGAGTTCAAACAGGTCACCGTGAACCCATACATCAGAGCTATCGGCGGATACATAAAGTGGAATATCACCAATCATCTGAATGCCGAGTTTATTCGCATAGCTTTTCAGGTTATCCCATTGTTCCCGGAACTTAAACTGACAGAAATCCCAGAACTTAATATCTTCCTCCAGCTGCACCGAATATCTATCGATTGCATCCTGGCTGCGGAACCGGATATCCTCGTCCCATAACAGCCATTCATGATTATCAAAATGATTTTTAACCGCCATATAAAGGCTGTAATCCTTCAGCCAGTAACGGTTCTTCTCACAAAAATCCTGGAATTCTTTTGTATTTTCATGTTTGCTTCTTTGAAATGCCTTTTTTAATACCGGAAAACGAAGCTGATAAATTCCTGCATAATCAATTCTGTCTTCCGTTTCTAACCATTCCAGTCCATTAATCTCTTCCGGTCTTAACAACTCTTCCTTCACCAGATTATCCAAATCAATGAAATAAGGATTACCTGCAAATGCAGAAAAGGATTGATACGGACTGTCACCATAGCTTGTAGGTCCTACCGGCAGCACCTGCCAGTATCTGCATCCAATTCTTTTTAAAAAATCAGCAAATCTGTAACCTTCTTCTCCTAAGGTTCCGATTCCATATGATGACGGCAACGAACTTATCGGCATCAATATTCCGGCTCCTCTATCTAACTCCTGCTTCTTGTCTTTTATCATCTGGATAAACCATCTCCATAACCCTGTATAATGACGCGCGATATTCTAACAACTAATTACTATGTAGACTGTTATTATGCACTTTACTATGTTTTCTATTCTTCCGACCAAATGTGATTTCTTCATTGTTTCGGAAATTTTCGAAACTATATACATAGAATAACATCGTAGCAGGGTTTTGTCAATAGGGTTTTTCAAGGTTATAGTGATTTTATATATTTTCTTTCTTTTTACAGGTAATTGTTTTGTCCAATATTACAAATATAGGGTTAAAAAGAATAAATTAAGTTAATAATTTAAGTGGATTTTTTCACAAAAAGCTCCATATTTCTAAGGTTTCACGCGGAGTTTTCGAAAATTATTAAGTACTCAAGTAGTTATTTTAGTAAAATTTTCGTTTAATTACATAGCAATAAGGAAAAATAGCATAAAACTGCATAAAATATTTTGAAGAAAACTGTAAGAATAGGCGAATTCAAAAAAGACATATTGAAAATGAATTGACTTAGGTTTATACTGAAACTAATTTTATGAGGTCAAGTATTAGGGGGAAAAACCATGGCTACGATTAAAGATATCGCTAATAAACTAGGAATAGCTGTAAGCACGGTGTCAAAGGGTCTGAACGGAGCAAGTGATATCAGTGCGGACATGCGTCAGCTTGTCCTAGATACAGCTGTTGAGATGGGATATGCTTCAAAGAAAATGAAATCGACCGGAACAAGAAAGGTTTGTATCTTTATCGAAAACATGGATTACGAAAACATTGAGCAGTTTGGCTATGAAATCATTGTCGGCTTCAAGCTTTCAGCTGCCAGAAGACATTGGGATGTTACCGTAGTTCCTACCAACCTGAATATGCAGACTGCTGAAAAGTTTGATACCTATATGCTGAAAAACGGATACAGCGGTGCTTTTCTCCTTGGCTTTACCCTTCATGACGACTGGGTGCAGCAACTAAGCAAGACCACCGTACCTACCGTTTTATTGGATAATTATATTGAACGTAATAATCATGTCGGTTATGTCGGAACAGATAATTATGAGGGTATCGATTTAGCGGTATCCCATTTATATCATCTTGGACATAAAAAAATCGCTTTCCTGAATGGCTCGAAAAATTCCATGGTTTCAGAACAGCGTCATCAGTCCTTTGTAAACAGTATGATGAAGCATGGACTTACCGTTGATGACAATCTTATCGAATATGGATATTATGTTCCTGACTGTGCCAAGGATCATGTACCTGGCTTTATAAGCAGCGGAGCTACCGCTATCATGTGTGCAAGCGACCTGATTGCTACCGGTGTTATTGTAGAATTGCAAAAGAGAGGTCTTAAGGTTCCTGAAGATATCAGTGTCATCGGTTTCGATGATCTTCCGATTGCGGCACAGCTTTCACCTTCGCTGACCACGATCCGTCAGGATCGAACGGATCTGGGCAAAAGTGCTTTCCTGCTGCTTGACGGTCTTATTCATAATGTAACGATCAGTAAGCTGTTACTTCGGGCGAAATTCATTCAAAGAGACAGCACCGGATCCTGCAAACAGAAATAATGATAGCAAATAAGGCTTATATCCGTTAGCTTTTGGATATAAGCCTTTTTCATATTATTTTATTCCTGCAGAATTCATTACTGCTTTACCGCTTTTAGCCCATTATACATAAGGAGATATTCCCTGATATACATCAAAAAGGATAACAGTAAAAAGCCGCCGCATAAGAGCATCAAAATATTGGTTACGTCAACCGAAAGGGTCGGTACGGAAACCAGTACCAGCATTACCGCGTAGAATACAGTGGTAGATACTTTGCCAAACCATTTTGCTCCGCTTAATTTCGTTCCTTTTTTCAGCATGATGAGACCTGCTACCAATAAGAACAATTGCATAATAACAAACAGGATTAAGAGCAGGAACATCCATTTAATCTTTACTACCAGAACAAAGATCAGGGATGCCTGAGTCAGCTTATCTGCCAGTGGATCTATTACCTTGCCAAGATCAGTAATCATATCAAATCTGCGTGCAATAAACCCATCCAGGAAATCAGTGATGCCTGATAGTAATATCACTGCCGCTGCCCGAAGATATTCCCTGGGATAGGCTGCCTTAATATAAAGAACAACAAATACCGGAATTAGTAAAAATCGAATGTAGCATAAAATGTTAGGAATTCCCCATAGATCCTTTTTCGAAAATTTTGAAATAACCTTCATCAGTTATCCTCCCTATATCCGTTATAACCAGTATAATTATGGGTGTATTATATTATATTAATTCACTGTGTTATTTTGTGTAATATCTGCCAAAAATCATAATAACAATTTTAACATAATTATTTTTATTATGGTAGATTATTTTACCAATTTTATTCAGAAAATGATAAATAATAAACTCAATCGTGGTTTATCGGAGTTTATTATCGATTTTTCGATTTGAAAAGACTGAACAGGTCAAAAAGTATGAATCAGGTAAATTCCGAATATAATGAATAAAATCAATTTATCAAGGAGTTTGCATGAACTTTATCACACATCTTATTTCTGAATACGGGCTGATTGCCATGTTTATCATCATTATGCTTGAGTATGCCTGTTTTCCGGTATCCAGTGAAATCGTCCTTCCCTTTTCGGGAGCTGTTGCATCTGTAAACCATACAAATTTCTTTGTTATACTTTCCTTGAGCATCGTGGCAGGACTGATAGGAACAGGTATCTGCTTCGTCATAGGCTGGTTCGGCGGAGGTGCAATCATCAACGCGATTACCCGCAAATTTCCGAAGACGAAAAAGGGACTTGATGCTGCCGAAGAAAAATTCAAGCTTCATGGTGCTTCTGCCGTCTGTATCGGCCGGGTGATACCTCTCATTCGAACCTATATAGCCTTAATTGCCGGAGCCTCCAAATTAAATCCGGTTACATACTTTACAGCCTCCGCCCTTGGCATCTCTGTCTGGAATACCCTGCTCATCGGCCTTGGCTATATCCTTAGAGAGAATTATCAGGATGTTGGTGAATATTATAACCGTTATAAGCACAACTTAATCCCCGTTGTAGCTATTTGTGCCACTGCCATCCTATTTAATCTTATTATAAAGAAAAGACGTAAATCTGTACAAAAAACTATATAAGCTTATGCCCGTTTCTGAATGATGGATTTCGTGGTCCATTTGCCGGAAGCCACTCTGATGATGCCAACCAGGGAGGTAATGAACCAGTTAATTGCTGTTGCCCACCATATTCCATAGAAGCTGAAGTAGATGGTTAATACATTTGCCAAAATGACCCTGCAGATAACTTCCGTAAATCCCATGATCATAGGAATATTGATATCTCCGGTTCCGCTCAGGAAGTTTCTGGATACAAAAATCATACCTACCGCACTGTAAAAGAAGCAGGTGACGTGGATGGCCTTTACACCGATCACTACTACTTCAAAATCCTCTTTCTTGGTAAATAATCTCATAATATATTCACCGCCGAAGTACATCGCCGGCAGCATTACCAGACTGAAGGCAATGATGATCATGGAAGCTGATTTATACCCCTGCTTTGCCCTGTCCTGCCTGCCGGCACCGACATTCTGTCCGGCAAAGGAAGCTAAAGCAGCTCCGATGGACATACCCGGCTGTAAGACTAATTGTTCTATTCGGTTAACAACCGTATTCGCTGCGATAACCACATCATTAAAATTGTTAATTACCTTCTGCAGCGCCATCATTGAAACTGATACCAGTGAGTTTTGTAATGCTACCGGAAGACCCAGACGGATGCATTTTTTCATAATAGCCTTATCTGGTTTAAAATCCTCCAGGGGCATTCTTAATATTGTAATTTTTGTCATCGCATAGGTAATACAGGTGACCGCAGAAACAATCTGTGAAATAACGGTCGCAAAGGCAACTCCAGCCACACCCCAATGAAATACCAGAATGAACAGGAAGTCCAGTGCTACATTCAAAAGACTTGCTAAAACCAAAAACTTAAGCGGAGTAAAGGAATCCCCCAATGCGCGTAGGATTGCTGCCATTCCATTGTAACAGGATACGCCAAGTATCCCGGCAAAGGTGATCTTCATAAAAATTTCAGCCTGACCGATAATGGTATCCGGAGTGCTTAACAGCTCCAGAAGTGAACGGCTTGTGAAAAAGCCGATCAGCCCCATGAGAATTGATATGCCAATCACAAGATAGGTTGCTGTTGCATAGCTTTTTTTCACATTTTCATATTCCTGTGCACCAAAGTACTGGCTTACTACCACAGAAACACCTGCTGACAAGCCAAAGGAAAAACCGATGATCAGAAATACCAGCGGGCCGGTAGCGCCTACTGCCGCAAGTGCTTCACTCCCAACAAATTTTCCAACGATAATGGAATCAATAATATAATAAAATTGCTGAAACAGATTACCGATCAGCATGGGAACGGAAAACTTTAAAATTAATTTTGCGGGGCTGCCGCTGGTCATATCTCTGGTTAAGGATTTACTCATCTCGCACCTCTAATCTATTATGTATATCATGAACAAAAATATAAGCAGTACCTGATATCGCTGATACTTCACCATAACTGTGATACGTTAACTGTCACTTGTTGTATTATACTAGAATTTTACATAAAGTAAATGTATATTTTCGTAAATTACATGTGATATTACTTCCTGCTGTGTAATCCAATCATAATCCCAAGCCTGGCTCATATAATTAAAAGAAGATTGACCACATTAGGAGTGACTACAATGTACTGGCACAACTTATCCATAGAAGAGGTATTAAAGAAACTGGAGGTTTCGATTGATCAGGGTTTAACTACGAAGGAAGTAAAGCAAAGACAGCAGACCTATGGAAGTAACATTCTGACAGCGAAGAAAGGCAAAAATCTCCTGCTTCGTTTTTTTGCCCAGTTTGCTGACTTTATGATTATCATACTAATCTTTGCAGCTATTATATCATTTATCGTATCTTATCTGGATGGAGAACCGGATTTTGTGGATCCGGTTATCATATTATTAATCATCACCGTGAATGCCACTCTTGGAGTAATGCAGGAGGCAAGGGCAGAAAAGGCTCTCGAAGCCCTGAAGAAAATGTCAGCTCCTTCCGCCCATGTACTAAGAGAAGGAAAGGTATCCGTAATCGAATCCTCGGAGCTGGTTCCTGGTGATATCATTCTGTTGGAAACAGGTGCATATGTTCCGGCCGATGCCCGCCTTTTGACCTCGGTGAACCTGAAGGTGGAGGAAGCCTCTCTTACGGGTGAATCACATCCTGTTGATAAGGTTGCTGAGATAGCCTTAAAGCAGGAGACTTCACTGGGTGACCGGATCAATCTGGTTATGGCAACAAGTACGATAACCTATGGCCGTGGTCTTGCGGTTGTTACAGAAACCGGTATGAATACCCAGGTTGGCCATATCGCAACGCTTATCATGGAAGATGAAACACCGATGACTCCTCTTCAGAAGCGTCTCGCCAAGACCGGAAAGGTTCTTGGAATAGCCGCTATTATCATCTGTATCATAATATTTATCATGGGTATTCTGAAGCATCTGCCTATTTTTGATATGTTTATGACCTCTGTAAGCCTTGCTGTTGCAGCTATACCAGAAGGTCTGCCTGCAATTGTAACGATTATGCTGTCACTTGGCGTACAGAGAATGGCTAAAAAGAATGCGGTAATCCGTAAGCTGCCCGCTGTTGAAACCCTTGGCAGTGCTACTGTCATTTGTTCCGATAAGACCGGTACGCTGACGCAGAATGTCATGACGGTAACACAGATCAGCTCAATCAGCGGAAAAGAAAAAATGAACAGTGATTTCGGAAATTTTCTATTATCCCATGCTGCCCTATGTAATGATGCGATCATTCAGGTTGACAAAAATAATGTATCAGTAAGCGGTGAACCAACAGAAAAAGCCCTGGTTCTCGCCGCTTACCATGCAGGCGCGAATAAATTGAACTTAGATTCAACCTATCAAAGAATTAATGAGATTCCCTTTGATTCTGCCCGTAAACTGATGACAACCGTACATAGCTCCTTTGACAGTAATTACAGAAGTATTACCAAGGGTGCCTTTGATTTTATGATCAACCGCTGTACCCAGTATTACTTAAACGGAAAGCAATATCCGATTACCAGCAAGGAAAGAAGCCGGTTAAATACCTTAAATAACGAAATGACCGAAAAGGCGCTGCGCGTTATTGCCGTAGCTTATAAGAACCTTCCAAAATCAAATGTGAAAGCCCAGTCCTCCGAGCTGGAGAACGACCTGACCTTTATCGGCTTAATCGGCATGATTGATCCTCCAAGGGAAGAGGTAAAAGATGCAGTTGCTTTATGTCGCCAGGCAGGAATCAGACCGGTTATGATCACCGGGGACCATGTGCTTACCGCGAAAGCAATTGCTAAGGAACTGGGTATCCTGACTGACAAAGATGAAGCAATTACAGGAGAGACTCTTTCCCGCATGAGCAATGATGAACTTGCTGAGCATATAACAAGATATTCCGTATTTGCCAGAGTATCTCCGGAGCATAAGGTCCGGATCGTGAAAGCGTTCCAGACTCGCGGGGAAGTAGTTGCCATGACGGGTGACGGTGTCAATGATGCACCGGCACTGAATGCTGCTGACATTGGATGTGCCATGGGAATCACAGGTACTGATGTAGCAAAGAATGCGGCTGATATGATTTTGACAGATGATAATTTCGCGACAATCGTTTCTGCTGTCAAAGAAGGCAGAGGTATCTATGATAATATTAAAAAGGCTGTACATTTCCTGCTATCTAGTAATATCGGTGAAATATTAACGATATTTGTAGCTATTTTGTTCGGTCTGCCCACTCCTCTGGTAGCCGTACAGCTGTTATGGGTGAACCTTGTAACGGATTCCCTGCCCGCAATATCACTTGGTGTAGAGCCAACAGCCAAGGATATCATGCAGAAAGAACCGGTATCTCCGAAGAAGGGTATGTTCGCTGATGGTTTAGCCTTTCATATTATTTGTGAAGGAATCATGATTGGCTCCCTTGCGCTTCTGGCCTTTGTTATCGGATACCGCTATTATGACATTCCGGCACTGAAGGATTCTCTGATTGGAGATGGTAATAGCGGAGTAAGAGCAGCTTATATACCCTGGGTTGGCAGAACGATGGCCTTTGCCGTATTAAGCTTATCCCAGCTCTTCCATTCCTTTAACATGCGCAGTGATTACTCTCTGTCAGAAATCGGCATCTTCAGTAATAAGCAACTGGTTTACTCCTTTATCATATGTACATTTTTGCAAATGTCCGTCATAATGATACCTCCGCTGGCTAAGGTATTCCAGGTAGTCCCCCTCTCCTTCAGGCAATGGGCAATTACCTTATTCCTATCCTTTGTCCCGATCATTGTAGTAGAGTTGCAGAAAAAGATGAATCTTTATACTGGAAAACACAAAGAATAACTACTGATTAACGAATTTAAAAGGATTATTTAAAAGAGTTTGAATAAAAATTTTCTTAATATGAGGCACTTAATCCTATTGAATTCTGTCCGGTTTCGTACTATAGTTAAGAGGACAAATCTAATTTGCGAGGTGCTGGTGTGGATACCAAAAAAGAGAAAATTGGAACTTCGGTAAGACCTTATGATGACTCTATGTGGGATCGTAATTCCATGTATGACCGTATGCCCTACGTATGGGATCCCGACCTGAATGTAGAGAAGGTGTTTCGCAAGGTAACCGGTAATATTATTAAAGCCTACCGTTGCAAAATAGAGGAACCCATTGAGGTAAAGTACGAATGAAAAGAACAGATTTTGTATAAGCTGTACCTATAGGTACAGCTTTTTTTGTAACACACGAACATCGCAGTTCTCCTCAAGAATTCCGGCACTTTCGGAATTCTTTTCACATTAATTTCATAAAAATAGCTTACATTTCAATAAAAATCATGATATAATTTCCACTAATGAACCAAACGAAACAGCTTGTCAATGAAGGATACCGAGGTGATTACAGTGAATATAGTCAGCTTAACAAATAGTTCAACAAATTGCTATCTCATACAGACCAATGATGGATGGCTTCTATTGGATACCGGCTTACCCGACACCTTTTCTCAGTTATTACAGTTATTAAATCAAAATGATATCTCTGTATACGAGATTAATTATCTGCTCATTACGCATTTTCATCCCGATCATGCAGGACTTACCCAGAACTTCAGGGATTTGGGGACTAATCTGATTGTCCACGAAGATCAGATTCCTTATATGAATAAATTAAATCTGTTTTACAAGAAGAATCCAAGAGCAAACTTTAAGGATATTATCCCCAACAATGCGATTGTTCTTTCTGATTCCAACAGCAGCAGCTTCCTTGAATCCATCGGCATTCACGGCAACCTGATCTCTACTCCCGGCCACAGTGATGACAGTGTTAGTCTGGTTATTGATGATACCTGTGCTTTTACCGGTGACCTTCCCCATTATGACCTGGTGGAGGCATATGATGATCTGGTGATTGAGGATAGTTGGGACATGCTGTTAAAATATAAGGTGAAGACAATTTATCCGGCACACGGGGAACCATATGAACTCTCATAAAATTAAGCTGTAGGACAAACTTTAATCGGCAAGCACATGGAAGGTTATATTCACCTTCAGTACCTGCCGATTTTTTTGCACGCTCAGCTTATAATTATCATTGAATAAATCGTTTTAGAACACCTTAAAAGCTTCCTTTCCAAGATATCTTGCCGTACATCCAAGCTCCTGTTCAATACGAAGCAGCTGGTTATACTTTGCCACACGATCCGTTCTGGAAGGAGCACCGGTTTTAATCTGCCCGACATTGGTAGCCACCGCAATATCCGCCAGGGTAACGTCCTCGGTTTCACCGGAACGATGGGATACAACGGCAGTCCAGCGGTTTGCTTTCGTCATCTCTATGGCATCCAGGGTCTCTGTCAGGGACCCGATCTGATTGAGCTTGATCAATACGGAATTAGAGACACCCTGTTTGATTCCTTCCTGTATACGGTTTGTATTGGTAACAAATAAATCGTCACCGACTAATTGGATCTTGTTACCGAGACGCTGTGTTAAGAGCTTCCAGCCCTTCCAATCCTCTTCTGCCAGTCCATCCTCCAGTGAAATAACCGGGTATTTGCTGCATACCTTATCCCAGAAGTCTACCATCTCATCTACTGTCTTGTATTCACCAGCTTTCCAGAACAGATAATCTCCTTCCCTGCCTGCTTTTTTTGCTTCATCATACATTTCAGTGGCAGCAGCATCGATGGCAATAAAGAACTCCTCACCGGGACGGTATCCGGCTGTCTCGATTGCCTTTACGATATAATCCAAAGCCTGGGTATCACTCGTAAATTTCGGAGCAAAGCCGCCTTCATCTCCAACTGCCGTAACATATCCATCATTTTTGAGAAGCTTCTTCAATGTATGGAATACGGTAGCACTGTGTTCCAAAGCTTCTGAAAAGCTTGCTGCACCTACCGGCATAATCATGAATTCCTGAATGTTAAGACTGGAATCCGCATGCTTGCCACCATTAATAATATTCATCATCGGAACCGGCAAGGTCTTTGCATTAACGCCGCCAAGATAACGGTATAAAGGCATTCTTAAAGCTACTGCAGCTGCTTTTGCCGCTGCAAGGGACACGCTCAGGATGGCATTCGCTCCAAGCTTTCCTTTATTATCTGTTCCATCAAGATCAATCATTTTTTTATCAATCTCAGTCTGCTCCGTGGCCTTCATGCCTACGATTTCTTTCGCTATTTTCTGATTGACATTTTCGACAGCCTTTTTTACACCGGTTCCCAGATATCTGTTCTTATCACCGTCACGTAACTCAACTGCCTCAAAGGCTCCGGTTGATGCACCGGAGGGAACTGCTGCTCGTCCTACACTGCCATCTGCCAGGGTAACCTCTGCCTCTACGGTTGGATTGCCTCTGGAATCTAATATTTCTCTGCCGATTACTTTTTCAATTATCATACTTTTCATCATATCACTCATCCTTTCAAGCAATGATTCTATTTTTGGCACATATCATTTCTATTATTTACATGGAGCTGAAAAATATTCCGTTATCTTTTTACCGGGTCCTTCGTCATGAATCGATTACCGCCTTCTTGAAATCCATATTTGGCATACAGTCCATGAGCATCCCGGGTTGCCAGTATACCTCGAAAGTTACAGAATTCCTGGCAGCTTTCGATTGCTTCCATCAGTTTTTTTCCAAGCCCTTTGTGGCGATGGTTTTCATCAATGATTACATCACAGATATAATAGGTATGGATAAATAAATTATTTATTGGCATTTATTGGATTGCTATGTAATATAAAAATTGATATACTAAATAAGAATAGACTATTTTTTGAGAGGAGAACGTATGAGTAAAACTTTTGAAAAGCTTCAGCCATTCTTAGATAAATCAATGGCTCTGCAGACCGCAAGAATATTGTTTGAATGGGATGATCAGACTGTGGCACCTTTTGAAGCAGCCGAGTATACTTCTAAGGTTGTTGGCATTTTATCCGATGAATACATGAAAAGCTTGATCAACGATGATGTAAGAAAGCTTCTGAAAAAGCTCCAGGAGGAGAAAGAACAGCAGGAGCTTACAGATACTGAGAAAGCAATTATAAAGCAGCTCGCAAAAATCTACGAACAGCTGGAAAGCATTCCACCGGAGGAATATCGTGCTTTTAACGAATTAACCTCCGTTTCGAGCCGGAAATGGGCAAAGGCAAGGAAGGATAACCGTTATGAAGACTTTGCTCCCTATCTGGAGAAAATCATCAATTATAAAAAGAAATTTGCTGGCTATCGTGTGAAGGGTGATAAAAAGCCTTATGAAGTTCTCCTTGGTGACTATGAAGAATGCTTTATGATCAGGGAGCTTGATATCTTTTTCGATAAGGTAAAGGCAGAAATCATCCCGTTACTGAAGGAAGTGTCAAAAAAAGCGGAAACAATTGATAAAAGCTACAATTACCTGAGATATGATACTGAAAAGCAGCGTGAATTCTGCAAGTATCTGGCTGGTTACGTTGGCTTTGACTTTAACCGCGGTGTTATTGCTGAAAGTGCACATCCCTTTACCACGAACCTGCATAATCATGATGTAAGAATTACGGACCGCTACATGGAGGATAATCTTGAAAGCGCGATGTTTTCAATTATTCACGAGAGCGGACACGCCATTTATGAGATGAATATTGCAGATGACATCACCCAGACTCTGGTTGGCGGAGGGGCGTCCATGGGTATGCATGAGTCCCAATCCAGATTTTATGAGAATATCCTGGGAAGAAGCCAGGAGTTCTGGGAACCGATTTATGATAAGCTGGTGGCTGCGTATCCCGATAATCTGTCTAAAATAACTCTGGAACATTTTATTAAAGGTATTAATAAAGCGGCGCCTAATCTGATCCGCACCGAGGCTGACGAGCTCTCCTATTGTATTCATATTATTATCCGGTATGAAATTGAAAAAATGATATTTAATAACGAAGTTACCGTTGATAAGCTTCCTGAGGTTTGGAACCAAAAATATCAGGAATACATGGGCATAACTCCTGCAACCGACACCGAGGGAATCTTGCAGGATACCCACTGGTCATGGGGTGAGTTCGGATATTTTCCGTCCTATGCCATAGGTACGGCTGTTGCTTCCCAGATACATGCCTGCATGCAGGATAAGATGCCTCTGGATAACTATCTGAAGGAAGGTAATTTAACCCCAATCCGTGAGTTTCTAAGGGATAATATCCACAAATTCGGAATGGTTAAGAACACGAATGATATTTTAAAATACGTCTGCGGAGAAGATTTCAATCCGGATTATTATGTGAAATATCTGAAAGAAAAATATACAAAGCTATATTCTCTTTAAAAACAGGCTTATGTAAGGGGTAACCTTTACATAAGCTTTCTATTTCCTTGTTCTATCGTAATGCTTCATCATTGATCTGCCCTACGCCACAGTGCTTATTAATGTATATATAATGAAAAATATGAATATTTATAAGTCCCAGTTGCATATTTGAATAAAACGAGGTAAGATAGTAGCAATCAATTTGTATTACGCTGTTAAATAAAATCATTTAGAAATGAGGTAGGATAAATGAAGCTTTGGGGCGGACGCTTTACTAAGGAAACCAATCAATTGGTCCATAATTTTAATGCATCAATCTCCTTCGACCAGAAATTTTTTCAGCAGGATATTGAAGGCAGTATTGCCCATGTTACAATGCTCGCAAAACAGGGAATCATATCAGACGTGGAAAAAGGCCAGATTATCGCTGGCTTATCAGGAATATTAGAGGATATCATAAATGGCAGTCTGGAGATTGATGGCGAACATGAGGATATTCATAGCTTTGTGGAAGCTCATCTGATTGAGCGCATTGGCGATGCGGGCAAGAAGCTCCATACCGGCAGAAGCCGTAACGACCAGGTAGCCCTTGACATGAAGCTGTATACCAGGGATGAAATCTCTGAAATTGATGGTCTGGTTAAGAATTTAATGGTTTCCCTCCAGGAAATCATGAAGGCAAATACCGATACCTTTATGCCCGGCTTCACCCATTTGCAGAAGGCCCAGCCGGTTACGCTTGCTCACCACTTCGGAGCTTATTTTGAGATGTTTAAGAGAGATCGCTCCAGATTAAAGGATATCGCAAAGAGGTTGAACCTGTCTCCGATTGGATCCGGTGCCCTTGCCGGAACCACCTATCCCCTGGATCGTAATTATACCGCTGAACTGCTGGGCTTTGATGGTCCCACCTTAAATAGTATGGATAGCGTATCCGATCGCGACTATCTAATTGAGCTGCTTAGTGCACTTTCCACGATTATGATGCATCTTAGCCGTTTCAGCGAGGAAATCATTATCTGGAACAGCAACGAATACCGTTTTGTGGAACTGGATGATGCCTACTCCACCGGCTCCAGCATCATGCCTCAGAAGAAAAATCCGGACATTGCCGAATTAGTCAGAGGTAAGACCGGACGTGTCTACGGTGCACTGATGTCCTTACTGACCGTGATGAAAGGCCTTCCTCTCGCGTACAACAAGGATATGCAGGAGGATAAGGAATTCACCTTTGATGCCATCGATACTGTTAAGGGATGTCTTGCGTTATTTACCGGTATGGTATCGACTATGAAGTTTCAGAAGGATAATATGGCAGGAAGCGCAAAGAACGGTTTCACCAACGCTACCGATGCTGCCGATTATCTTGTGAACAAAGGGGTTCCCTTCCGTGATGCCCATGGTATTGTAGGACAGCTTGTATTATATTGCATTGATAAGGATATTGCTTTGGACGATATGAGCCTGGAGGAATTCCAGAAAATCAGTCCGGTCTTTGAACAGGATATCTATGAAGCGATCAGTCTTACCACCTGCGTGAATAAAAGAAACACCATCGGAGCTCCCGGTGTGGAGGCGATGGCTCAGGTTTTAAAATTAAACGAAGCATATCTGAACGAATAATATAATAAGAACGAAACCCGGAAAACCAATGCTATAGTGTCTGATTTTCCGGGTTTCTTAAATTGTAGGTTCAACCAATATAATTCTATTTCAATATTTCATATCCTTCTTCTGTAAGTGCTTTCACAGCACCTGCCACATCCTTTTTCCTGACCAGGATATAATCCGTATCATAAGTAGATATCGCAAATATGCTGATCTTCTTGTCTGCAAGAATGGTACAGATCGGAGCCAGTATTCCAATCAGTGAAAAATCCAGGGGTCCTTCCACCTTTATAATACTCCAATCCTTTTCACAGGTTACGTCTTCCGGTATTGCATCCGACAGGCACACAACCGATAATTCATCCCTGGTTCCCGTTATGGAATAAAAATCACTATTGTAAGCATAATCAGGAATCAAGGAACCCGGTTCCAGTCTGCACACTGCATAATTGTCTTTTAATAAACTCAAGGTTAGCTTTTTATCTGACATAGTAATCTCCTTAATAGATGCTGTATGAAATCTTTATATCTGAATGATTGTTATCTCTTCCCTATCATCAGCGGTTTTATTATATGACTTTCGCGTCCGGATGACAATGGGCTTTCCCACTTCTTAATAACATCTTTTTGAGATAACTTTCATCTTTATGGTCTCTTTACGAAAACTCATTTTAAAATTGACAATATTTTAACAAAGGATTATAATAAGTTTGTTAATTTGTTAACAATAATCCCGACCATACAATAATGAATTGGATGCTAAGGTCTTCTGTAAGCTAATCAGATACCATATACAAATTGATTTTCTATATGAAGTATTAATACGATATCTGTTTTACTCACTGAATGCCTTTGACGCCAAATTCAGTAATATAACAGCGAAGAGGAGTACTTATATGAATGTTTATATCTGTGTAGGCAGTTCCTGCCATCTTAAGGGTTCTTATGATATCATCCAGCTCATGAAAGAAGCGATTATAGAGCATCATCTGGAGGAACGCATCAATTTATCAGCCGCCTTTTGCCTTGGACATTGTACGGACGGCGTATCCGTAAAAATTAATGATGATGTTGTCTGTGGTGTATCGAAAAATAATTTTCAGGAATTCTTCAGCAAAGAAATCCTAGCCAAGTTACTGGCTTGATTATATTAGAGAGTTATCCTGCAACAGCAAAAGTATTAGCATATATTTATACAACGACTCGATTGCTGCTGCATATGTAAGTGGAGGTTTCGTATGAATCATTACATACAACTAAAAAAATCAAATTGCAAGAATTGTTATAAATGCATCCGGCATTGTCCGGTGAAGTCCATCCGATTTGCCGATCATCAGGCTCATATTGTCAAGGAACAATGTATTCTCTGCGGTGAGTGTTTTATAGCCTGCCCCCAGAATGCCAAACAAATCCGCAACGACGTCGCCATTGCCAAATCGATGATTGAATCTGGAAAGCCCGTATATGCCAGCATCGCCCCCTCCTTTATTGCTAATTACTGTCATACAGATAGGAACGCCATGGAGGAAGCGCTTAAAAAGCTAGGCTTTGCCGGGGTGGAAGAAACCGCTCTGGGTGCCACAGTGGTAAAACAGCAATATGACCATATGATTCGAAATGGAGAAGCCAAGGTAATCATTTCCTCCTGCTGTCATACGGTAAATTCCTTAATCCAGAAATATTATCCGGAAGCACTGCCTTATCTGGCAAAGGTTCTTTCTCCGATGCAGGCGCATTGTATGAAATTAAAAGAAGAGCATCCGGATTGCTATACCGTTTTTCTAGGTCCCTGTATTTCCAAGAAAGAAGAAGCGGATCTTTATCCCAGTATTGTTGACTGTGTGCTGACCTTTGAAGAATTGTCGGAGTGGATGAAGGAAGCTGATGTAACGATCAGCCCCTCTTCTGTTGCAGAAACTCCGGAGGAGGAAGGCAGAGCAAGGTTATTCCCAGTCCCTGGAGGTATTATCCGCTCCATGCTGCCTCCGGATAAAAATTATGATTATATTGCCGTTGATGGAATCAGTAATTGTATCAAAGCTCTGACCAATGTCATCAATGGTAATCTGACAAATTGTTTTATAGAAATGTCTGCCTGTGCCGGCAGCTGCATCGGTGGTCCTGCCATGGACAAGGAGAACCGGATGTTCATCACTGATACCATCCGGATTAATCACTTTGCCAGAGAGAAGGATTTTCAAGTCTCCTGCCCCGGTGCGGGTAAATTGGAGAAGCAATTCTCCTATCATGGCTTCAATCAATTGATACCCGGAAGCAGCGCAATTAATGAAATTTTGCATAAGATGGGTAAATCCTCTTCGGAGCAGGAGCTTAACTGCGGCAGCTGCGGCTATAACACCTGCCGGGAAAAAGCAATTGCCGTGTATCAGGGAAAGGCTGATCTTACGATGTGTCTTCCCTTCCTAAAGGAAAAGGCGGAAAACTTTTCTGATAATATCATTTTTAACATGCCAAACGGTGTAATCGTATTGAATGAAGAGCTGGAGGTTCAGCAGATTAACCGCGCCGCAAAGCAGATCCTGGATATCACCCATAAAGGGGAAATCCTTGGTGAACAGGTCATGCGCATCCTTAATCCCACGTCTTATCTTCAGGTTATGACCAGTGGCCGCAATTTCCATGATAAATTGACTTACCTGGAGGATTACCAGAAGTACGTGGAGGAGACCATCATTTACGATAAAACCTATCATATCATCATCAGTATCATGAAGGATGTTACCCTAGAAGAAAGATCAAGACTAAAAAAAGAGCAGATCAATAAGCAAACCATTGAAATTACCGATAAAGTAATTGAGAAACAAATGCGTGTTGTTCAGGAAATTGCTTCCCTGCTGGGTGAAACCACTGCTGAAACCAAAATAGCGCTGACGAATTTAAAGGAGACATTGAAAAATGAATCATCTTTGTACTGACACAGGCTCCTTAAGTATCAATAAATATGGGGAGCAGCTCTGCGGTGATCATGTAGAGATAGTCGAAGGCGACGATCATTCCATTGTTCTGGTTTTAGCAGACGGCTTGGGAAGCGGAGTGAAAGCAAATATTTTATCAACACTGACTTCGAAAATCATTTCCACCATGATGGCTAATCATATGACCATCGAGGATTGTGTTACCACAGTAGCCTCCACACTGCCTGTTTGTGAGAAAAGAGGAATTGCTTATTCCACCTTTACCATCATTCATGTGGTTGACAATCATACCGCGAAAGTGATACAATACGACAACCCGAAGGTTATCCTGTTACGTAACGGGATTAACTGCGAATATGATATGACCAGTATGCAGATTGGTGATAAGACAATCTTACAGTCAACCCTTGAATTATCTCCTGGAGATGTCCTTGTTGCCATGAGCGATGGCGCTGTTTATGCCGGTGTTGGCAAAAAATTCAACTTTGGCTGGCAAAGGAAAAATATCATTGAGTTTCTGGAAGTAGCTTATGAGAACCATTTCTCCTCCAAGATGCTTTCCACTATATTATTAGAGCAATGTAACCAGTTATATGGCGGCACCCCCGGAGATGACACGACGATTGCAGCTGTGAAAATCCGAAAGCGGGAGCAGATGAATTTATTAATCGGCCCGCCTTCGAAACCTACGGATTTAACATTTATGATGAATGAGTTCTTCTCTCTGGAAGGTAAGCATATCGTCTGCGGGGGAACCACTTCTTCCCTGGCTGCCCAATATCTTGACTCAGAGATCAAAACAGGTCTGGAATATCAGGATCCTGAAATTCCACCCATCTCAGAGATTGACGGAATTGATCTTGTTACGGAAGGAGTCATCACGATTAACCGTGTACTCTATTATGCCAAGAACTATCTTGTAGATAATGCCTGCTACCTGCAATGGAGTTATCGCAAGGATGCTGCTTCCCAAATCGCCAAGCTGCTGTTTGAGGAGGCAACGGATATTAATTTTTATGTAGGAAGGGCAATTAATCCGGCACATCAAAATCCGAATCTACCCATCAGCTTCAGTATTAAAATGCGGCTGATCGATGAATTGTCCGACTGCCTGAAAAAGATGGGAAAGCGAATAAATGTAAATTATTTTTAGTTATATGCCACTTGCGTGCTTTTTGCACAGTTATGGAGGAATTGATATGAGAAAATTTGATACGAAAGTCCAGGATCTGAAATACAAAGTTCTTAGAGAGGTTGCGCGCAGTGCCTTCCAGAATGATTTACACCATGCAGTGTACAGCATTCCCCAGAAGATAGTTGAGGGACCCCAGGCAACCATGAGATGCTGTATTTATAAGGAAAGGGCAATCGTAGGGGAACGAATTAATCTTGCCATGGGCGGAAATGCCGAGAATCCGAACGTGATTGAAGTTCTTGATATAGCCTGCGATGAATGTCCGGTCGGCGGCTATGAGGTATCCGATGCCTGCCGCGGCTGCATTGCCCACCGCTGTGAGGATGTATGTAAATTAGGTGCCATTTCCTTTGACAAGAATCAGAAGGCAATCATTGATAAGGAAAAGTGTGTTGAATGCGGAAAATGTGCCTCTGTCTGCCCCTTCAGTGCGATTGCCAACTATAAGCGCCCCTGCCAGAATTCCTGTAAGGTGAAGGCCATCAGCATGGATGAGGATAAGAAAGCGATTATTGATAACAGCAAATGCATCTCCTGCGGAGCCTGCGTATATCAATGCCCCTTCGGTGCAATTATGGATAAATCTTTTCTTGTCGATGTCATAAATATGATCAAGGAAAGCCAAAGCAACACCAATTACAAATTGTATGCCGTTATTGCACCTTCCATCGGAAGTCAGTTTAAGTATGCAAAGCTCGGTCAGGTAATCAGCGGCATTAAGCTGCTGGGATTTCATACTGTTGTGGAAGCCGCTCTGGGTGCTGATATGGTTGCCAGCGCTGAGGCCGAGGAGTTAGTCGAAAAAGGCTTCTTGACAAGCTCCTGCTGCCCAGCTTTTGTAGATTACATCCAGAAACAGTTTCCGACTCTGACAAAGCATATCTCACATAATTTATCACCAATGGCTACCATAGCAAAGTACATCAAGCAAACCGATGCCAGTGCAAAAGTTATCTTTATCGGTCCCTGCACCGCTAAGAAGATGGAGCTGCAACGTCCGGAAGTCGCTCCTTATGTTGACAGTGTAATCACCTTTGAGGAGCTACAGGCATTGTTTGACAGTAAAGACATTGAACTCGAGGATCTTCCGGCTGAGACTTTAGATAATGCCTCCTATTTTGGAAGAATATTTGCCCGAAGCGGTGGTCTGTCGGAAGCTGTGAAGGAAGCTCTTCATGAAAAAGGGAAAGATGATTTTGAATTAAAACCGATTGCGTGTGATGGTATCGAAGCCTGCCGCACTGCACTTCTGAAGGCAACTAAGAACGCTCTCCCGAACAATTTTATAGAAGGAATGGCCTGCGTCGGAGGTTGCATTGGTGGTGCCGGATGCCTTACCCATGGCGAACGTAATAAGAATGAGATTGATAATTACGGTAAAGAAGCCTTAGAAAAAACAATCCTTGGTGCAATTGCACCCTATCAAAATAAATAGAAACTCACAGGATTTCCCATATAAAACAGGAGCATGATCCTAACCTCTGCAGCAATGCTTTACCTAATATAAATGGCAAGCTTGTACTTATCCGGTTAGAAGCATACTCCTTTATTATATGAAACTATATGAGCTTATTTGAACCATGTAAAATCAGGATATTTAAAGATTGCTTTTCCCCTGATCTTATTCTTGGCGACAAATTTATTCGTCCAGAATCTGGCATCCAAGGATACATTTCGATTGTCACCCATCATAAAATAACATCCTTCCGGTACGGTATAGGGCCCAAAGCTTCCTGTCATTGGCTCTTTCAGATAATCTTCCTCGAGAGGCACGCCGTCAATATATACAACGCCGTCTTTTCCTTCCACCGTTTCGCCAGGAAGTCCGATTACTCTTTTGATATAATCCTCCTTGGGACTGTCTGGGGCTTGAAATACAACAATATCACCACGCTTCGGGTCTGAAAACAGATATGCGAGACGTAAGGTTATTACCTTTTCATCAATCATGATCGTATTCTCCATGGAATCTGTCGGTGAACTCACCTTATAGATAATGAACTTCGTGATGAATAAAGCCAGTAATACTGCTACTGCAATTACTATGACCCAGTCTAGAATTTCCTTATATACTTTCTTCTTTGTCATATGCCCCTCCATTTGTATATTCTTTAATGAAACCAAGTAAAGTCAGGATATTTAAAGAGTGCTTTTCCCTTTATCTTATCCCGTTTTACAAATTTATTCTGCCAGAACCTTGAATCCTCAGAGTTATTCCGGTTATCACCCATCATAAAATAACTCCCCTCGGGTACCACATAGGGTCCGAAATCGCTGTCCAGCGGTTCTGTTACATAAGGCTCATTTAAAGGTTCTCCATTAATATATACCAAACCATTCTTACCTTCAATCGTTTCACCGGGTAACCCAATGATTCTTTTAATATAGTCTACTTTTTCGTTATCAGGGAATGGAAAGACTATGATGTCCCCTCTCTGAGGGTCACTAAACAGATAAGATAATCGTAATGCAACCACTTTATCATCAATCATAATGGTATCTTCCATAGATCCCGAAGGCACCAAAACCTGAAGGATAATTACTCTTGTCACGAACTGGGCTACTCCAAAGGCAATCACAAAAACCAAAATCCAGCTCAATACTTCTTTCAATATCTTTTTCGCCATGCTGTTACCTCATCTCTTGTTTATCGAAGCTACCCAACAATTATACCCTTATCCATATTTTTTGTAAACAAAAACAAATACCGTAAAAATTACAAATAAGTACTGCTTGGTGTTGTTTTTCATAAGCTTAAGTAACCATTATTCTTTTATAATTGTAAAAATTGAACTGGCTGCCATCCATAATCCAGG